>JBEIQZ010000395.1:0-5963 GCA_040376255.1 Alphaproteobacteria bacterium | reverse complement strand
TGGATCTGGAGGGCGGCGGCGAGGTTGAGGGCGGCGGGGGCGAGGGCGGCGGCGCCGGGGGCGAGGGAGAGGGCGGAGAGGGCGCCGACGCTGAACCCGGCGAGGAATTTCTGCTGGAGCGGGCTCAGCCGGGCGGGCGATCCCTGGCTCAGCAGGGCGAGGGCGCCGATCAGGCAGAGCGCGCCGATCAGGCAGCGGGCGATACGGGGCGGCGTCCACCCGGCGCGGGGCTGCGCCGCCTGCGCGTGCGCTGCGCTGTCCGGGGCGGCGGTCCCGCTGAGCAGCGGGGCGAGCAGGGCGGGCCAGAGCGAGACGATCCAGTACATCGGGATCAGCACGTTGACGAAGCCGCCGATGTGGCCGCGCATCAGGCTGCCCATCACCGCCCCGGCGAGGGCGACGCCGCCCCAGTAGCGGGCGGTCGGGGGGCGCCAGAGCCAGCCGGGGAACAGCAGCGCGAGGCTGCAGGTGATGGGCAGCACCTCCCACATCTCCAATTGGGCGCCGTGCGCGCCGAACTTCCCGGTGAAGCGGCCCTGGTCGTCGAAGAAGGAGGCGCCGGTGATCAGGCGGTCGGCCTTTACGCCGTGCATGCCGGGGACGGCGAGGATCCAGTCGAGGAACTGGCCGCCGGTGACGATCTCCTGGTGGATCAGGAAGGCGAGGGCGGGGGCGACGGAGGCGGCGGCGAAGCGGATCGCGGCGGCGCGCCCGTGGAGCCCGGCGATCCCGATCAGCATCGGCAGCCCGAAGAGGGCGGCGTTGTGCTTGGAGGCGAACGCCCCGGCGAGCAGCAGCCCGGCGGCCACCTGCCGCCCCGGCGCCGCGCCCGGCCCCAGCACCAGCGCCCAGCCGAGCAGCGCGACGGTGAGCGAGTCCACGCGCACGAGATCGTAGAAGGTGCCGCAGTCGTCCCACGTCCCGGTGAACAGCGCGGCGCAGCCGATCGCCAGCGGCCAGCGGGCGCCCGCCAGCCGCGCGCCGTAGACGAGGGCGAGGCAGGCGGCGGCGAAGGAGGCGATGGAGACGCCGCGCGCGAGCGCGTAGCCGAAGGGGAAGACGTGGCCGAGCAGGCCGACCACCCAGGCGTAGAGGGGCGGGTAGATGAACGGGATGTACTCCAGCGAGGGCTCGCCGTGGATCGGCTGGCCCTGCATCACGCGCAGCGCCGAGATCAGCGTCCCGCCCTCCATCCACTCCAGATCCCAGGGGAAGTCATACCGGGCCAGCATCGCCGCCCCGACCACCTGGAATTGCCACAGGCAGGCGGCGATCAGCAGCGCGTCGGTGAGGAGGGTGAGGAGCCTGGCAGCCGGGATCTTTGCCTTGACCGGGGATTCAGAGGACATGCCGCTTCAGCGCTCACGGGGGGCGGTGATGTTGACGATCTCGGCGTGGAGGGTGCCGAAGGCGAACAGCCAGCGGAAGATCTGGACGATCTCCGCGTCGCTGGACTGGAGCGCGGCCTGGATCTGCGCGCGGAGCGGCTCGTTGCCCTTGCGGTGGGTCTTCCACGCCCGGTAGATCTCGCGGAAGGCGTGCGAGTCGAACTGATCCGGCCCGGCGATGACGGGGAGCAGGCGCAGATCGAAGGAGGCGGTGGGGCCGCCGCGCACGGTGCGCCCGTCCGAGACCAGCAGGTAGAACGACCCGGCCTGCCCGGCCTGCACGCAGCCGATCCCCTCCGGCGGGGGGACGAGGCGGTGGAGGCGGCCCGCGACGCCGAGCAGCTGATCGCGCCGCCCGATGGAGGAGAGGCCGCGCGCGCGGCGCGTGATCCGGTGGTGGGCGGCGGCGAGGTGCTCGCCCATCGCGCGCTGGAGCAGCCGGGCAGCGTCCGGCACCGAGGGGGGCGGGTCGTCGATGAACACGCCGCCGAGATCGCCGACGAAGCCGCGCGGATCGAGCGCCAGCAGCACCCGCCCCAGATCGGTGAGGTCGCGCTCCGGGGGGAGGGGGGCGCCGCTGCCTGACCGGAGGAGCGGATCCCAGAGCAGCCAGCGACCGGCGAAGATCAAAAACTCCGGGCAGACGTGGCCGTGGACGTGGCCCGCCGCGTGGCTGCGCTGGAGATCGCCGAGCAGCGCGGCGGCGATCTGGCCCGCCCAGCGGGGATCGCCGGGGGCAGATCCCTGGTCGGTGTCCTGGCTGAGCCGGTCGGGGTCTGCGTACGCGCCAGCGTCCGGATCGGAGCCGGAGGGGAGCAGATCGGCGAGGCTGTGCTGGAAGGGCGGGCTGACAAAGGCGGGCCAGCCGTTCCGGAGCGCCAGCCCGTGCCCGGGCAGCGGCCGCCCCCAGGTGTCGGCGCGCGCGGCGCAGATCAGCACCCGGCACCCGGCCTCCACGTCCCAGCCGTCCCAGGCGGTGCGGTCGGCGTCCCAGGCCACCAGCCGGTCGCGGCGCCACGGCCCGATCCGGGCGGGGATCCCGGCCACCGCCGAGCGGGAGTCCCGCAGGAGGCGCAGGGCGGCGTGATCCGCAGGGAGCTGCTTCAGCAGTCGGGGATCCGGCTCCCGGCTCCCGGTGGCGGAGAGCAGGGCCTGCTGGAGCACTTCGATCGTCGGCACCGTCCTTCCGGCAATATCCGTCACGTTATCCGGTTGTGTCCCCGGAGTCCATCACCTGCACCTGCAGCAGCAGGACGGTGTAGACCCACCAGCTCCCCGATGTCCCCTGCGCGCGCTGCACCTCCCCGCTCAGCAGCCAGCTCTGCTGCGTGCTCCGCACGATGAGCTTCACCGGATCGCGCGTCCGCAGCACCTCAGGCACGGCCACGCTCAGCATGTCCGGGTGGAGCTTCAGCAGGCTCCCGGCGCAGCGGGGCTGCATCAGCTCGACCGGCCAGCGGAACCCCTGCGGCAGCCCGGTCACCCCGCCCTCCGGGTTGCCGGTCACCGCGTCGCGCCGCCGCCCCAATTCGTTGAGGCGCGCCACCCCGCCGCTCCCGATGGCCTCAGTGAGCCCGTCGCGGTGATGGAGGTAGCCCTGGAGCTCCCAGAGGAATTGTTCGACCCGCCCCGCGCCGGCGCTCGTCCGCTCCGCCCACAGCCGCCCCAGCACCTCCGGCAGCTCCGCCACGCTGCACAGATCATCGGCCCCCGCGCGGACCCAACGGATGCGCTGATCGGTGTCGGGCGCGGCGTCAGCGATCCCCAGGATCAGGCGGCCCTGGAGCTGATCGCGCCAGAGCTGCACCGCCTTCAGCGAGAGGCTCCCCGGGACGATGAGGATGTCGGCGTCCTCCTCGATGGCGTCGAGGATCACCACACCGAGGAGCGCACTCCGGAGGCGGGGAGAGAGCGGTTCAGGGGTGTGGATGCGTGGGAGCATGGCGGGTGTGATGTATCCCCTGACGCGATACAATGCACCGGTGCGGATCGCCATCCTCTGCCGTCCTGATCTCTTCCCGACCAACCACGGCGCTGCTGCCAGGATCGTCCAGAGCGCGGAGGCGATGGTGCGGCAGGGCGCCTCAGTCTGGGTCGTCACCGCCGACCGCGACCGCTACTGGCGCGTCCGCGCCCGCCCGGAGGGTTCGGGCGGAGGGCCGGATGGCGCTGGCTGGGAGGAGATCCGCTACGGGGCGCGCTTCCGCGCAGCGGAGGAGTGGCCGATCCTGCGGAGCGGCGCGCGGGCGGAGGCGATCTGCCGCCGGATCGGCTACCCGGAGGAGGAGCTGTTCCTGTACCGCCCGCTCGCTGATCCGGCGTGGTGGGCGCGGGTGCTGTATGTGGGGCGGCGCGAACGGATAGAGAGCTATCAGGCCGAGTTCCCCGGCTTCGTTCTGCCCGCCTGGATCGCCAGCCGCCTGCTCGGCGGGCGCGCGGTGCTCTCAGCGCACAACGTCGAGTTCGACCGGCTGCGCCGGATGAAGCCGCCGGCGGAGGGCGGGATCTCAGAGGCGCGGCTGGGCCGCATCAAGCGGGTCGAGGTGGCGATGATGCGGGCCGCAGACGCGGTGATGGCGCTCTCGGGGCCGGATCGGGGCCGGATGACGGAGGCCGGGGTGCCGCCGGGCGCGATCCACCTGATCCCGCACGGCGTCCCGCTGGCGGACTTCCAGGGGCAGCGCGCCGACCTCCGCCGCCGGTACGGGCTGACCGGGCCGATCCTTTTCTTCCACGGGACGCTCCACTACGCGCCGAACACCGATGCGGTGCGCTTCCTGCTGACGGCGCTGTTCCCGCTGCTCCGCCCGCCCGCCTCGCTGCTGATCGCCGGGATGCCGCCGCCCCCGGAGGTGCTCGCCCTCGTCGACGGGCCGGAGGCGCCGCCCGGGATGGCCGGTCGCGTCCGGTTCTGCGGGCCGGTCGACGATCTCGCCGCGCACATCCAGGCCGCCGACCTCTGCCTCTGCCCCATCGAGGCGGGCGGCGGGACGCGCATGAAGCTGATGGAGTACTTCGCCGCCGGGAAGGCGGTCGTCTCCACCCCCTTTGGCGCGGAGGGGCTGCCCGTCCAGCACGACCGGGACATCGTCTTCGCCCCGCTGGACGGCTTCGCCGCAGAGATCGACGCGCTGCTGCTCGATCCGGCCCGCCGCCTCCGCATCGGCCGCGCCGCCCGCGCCCTCGCCTCCGCCTATGACTGGTCGGCCGTCGGCGCCGCCATCCTCGGCGTCCACCGGGGGGAGGGCCGCGACTTCACCCCGCGCCCCGGCCGGGAGGCCCACCTGCCCCGGCGCCGCCCCTCGAAGCCGCTGACGCTGCTGCTGCTGCTCAACCGGGGCTGCAACCTCCGCTGCAGCTTCTGCGATCTATGGGAGGGCTTCTCCCATATGCCGCTGGAGCGCGTCCGCCCGCTGCTCCAGCAGGCCGTCGACATCGGGACGCGCGTGCTGGTGCTGACCGGCGGGGAGCCGCTGCTGCACCCCGATCTGCCGGAGATCGTGGAGGAGGCCCGGCGGCTCGGCCTCTCGGTCAACATCACGACGAACGGCACCCTGCTGGAGCGCAGCCGCCCCCGCCGCCCGGACAGGGACGGGGGCCGGGACGGCGACGGCCCCCAGACCCACCTGCGCCACCTCCTCAGGGCGGGCGTCCACAGCCTCTCCTTCTCCATCGACGGCCTCCCCGCCACCCACGACAGCCTGCGCGGCCAGCCCGGCGCCCACGCCCGCACCTGGGCCGCGATCCGGCGCACGCTCGACGAGGGCCGTGCGCAGGGCGTCGGCGTGAGCGTCTACTTCGTCGTCACCGCGCAGAACGTGCGCGAATTGGTGCCGGTGTGGGAGCAGGTGCGGGCGCTTGGCGGAGGCGCCTCCCGCGTCGGCTTCGACTTCTGGCCGGTCAACCTCGACCCGCAGATGAAGATCACCGGGAAGCCCGAAGAATTGCTGCTGCTGCGCCCGGAGGATCAGCAGGCGTGGCGCGAGGCCGTCGCCCACATCGCCGCCCACGACCCGGAGATCGCCGCCCGGCGCGCCTACTATGAGGAGGCGCTCGGCTACCATGAGGGCGCCTCCGGCCCGGTGCGCTGCCTGGGCCTCATCGATCAGTACGGCGTCACCTACGCGGGCGACCTGCTGCCCTGCTGCGTGTGGGGCGGCGACGGGCTGAAGGTCGGCAACGTCTTCGAGCGGCCCCTCACCGATCTCTGGGACAGCCCCGCCGTCCAGCAGCACCGGGAGCGCATGTACCGTGACGGGTGTACAGCGGGCTGTTATAACCACAGCCTCTATGAGTTCGGGATCTCCACCGGAGAGTCTCACCGGGTCAAAAAGCAGGGGGAATAATGGCGTGGGTGCGCGCGGTGTTCCGCGACAAGACAGTGTGGGCAGAGGTCGACTCGCTGGGCCGTCCCTGCGCCCCGGATCGCAAGATCCCGATCCGCTTCGGCCCCGCTGAGGGCGCGAAGATCTACCTCGCCGGGCTCGACAACGTCCGGTTCGCGGACGACTGCCGCGCCGAACACCTCCCCCCCGGCGCCGTCGCTGATCTGCCGCGCACCGCCGCCGCTGCCGC
>JBEIQZ010000736.1:0-2330 GCA_040376255.1 Alphaproteobacteria bacterium | reverse complement strand
TTTCATACTGCTGCCGCCACCGGGCTCGACGGCGGAGATGGCTGCGCCTCCGGGGCGATCTCGCTGCGCGACGATCAGGGCCTGTGGTACCGGCTGGACCTGGGCGACGGCTGCGACGGCTGCGGGGCGATCACGGCGGCGGGGGGGGAGGTGGGGGAGGGCTGTGCGGAATTCCGGGGGGCGGCGCGGGCGCTGCTCGGGAGGATGGGGTGGGGCTGAGCGGCGGGCGGGGCATGCGGGCGCGGGGCGGGTGGCTGATCCTTCTGGCCGGGGCGGGCTGCGCGCCGGAGCCGGAGGGCGGGGCGCCCGGCACAGCGCAGGAGACGGCGCGCGAGAGCGCGGACTCTCTACCGTTCACCCCGGCGAGCGCGGCAGCGGACGCGACGCTCGCGCCGCTGCCGGGGCCGGAGCTGGCGCGGAGGATGAGCCTCGATCTGCGCGGGACGCTGCCGTCGGCGGCGATGCTCGACGCGGTGGAGGCGGGGACGGAGCAGGGCGCGGCGCTGATGGCGGCGCGGGAGGAGATCCTCGCCGATCCGCTGCTGGGGGAGCGGCTGGTGGTGCTGCTGGGGGAGCGTTGGCACACGCGGGTGGACAGCTTCCTGATCGGGTACACCGAGTACCCGGCGCTCGCCTCCGACAACCAGGCGGAGTACCGGTTCGAGCGATCTGTCGGCGAGGAGCCGCTGCGGCTGATGGCGCAGATCGCGGTGCAGGATCGCCCGTGGTCGGAGATCGTCACCGCCGACTACACGGCGGGGAACGGGACGCTGGAGAGCGTCTGGCCGATGGCCTGCGAGGCGGGGGACGCGGCGGCGTGGCGCACCTGCCGGTACACCGACGGGCGCCCGGCGGCGGGGGTGCTGGCGACGAACGGGCTGTGGTGGCGCTACTACAGCACGCTCTCCAACTACAACCGGGGCCGCGCCGCAGCGGTGAGCCGCCTGCTGCTCTGCGAGGACTATCTGGCGCGTCCGGTGTCGTTCGATAATTCCGTCGCGCTCGTCGACGCGGCGGGGATCGAGGGGGCGCTGCGGGCCAACCCCTACTGCATGGGCTGCCACAGCTCCCTCGACCCGCTCGCCGCGACGTTCTTCGGCTTCTGGGTCGCCAACGAGTACAACGCGCAGGAGATGGATCACTACCACGCCGAGCGCGAGCCGCTGGCGGGCTACCTGCTCGGCCAGGAGCCGGCGCTCGCCGGTCAGCCGCTCCAGGGCCTCGCGCACCTGGGCCAGCAGATCGCCGCCGATCCGCGCTTCCGGCGCTGCGCCGCTGAGAGCTTCGCTGAGGCGCTCTGGCGGCGCGAGGTCGGGGCGGACGACTTCGACCGGATCGAGGGCTTCCGCCGCGACTTCGAGGCCGGGGACGGCACGATCAAGCCGCTGCTCCGCGCGATCACGGGCTCTGCGGTCTATCAGGCGGGCGCGCAGACCGATCCGGCGGGGGCCGAGGAGCCGACGCGGCGCATGATGGATCTGAGCCTGCTGGCGTCGGTGCTGCAGGATCTGTCGGGCTTCACATGGACGTACCAGGGGACGGACATGCTCGACTCGGACACCTATGGCTACCGCATCCTCGGCGGCGGGGTGGACGGCGAGCAGGTGACGCGCCCGCAGCGGCGGCCCGGCATGACCTGGATGCTCGCGGTGCAGCGGGTGGCGGAGGGCTTCGGGCTGGAGGCCGGGGATCGGATCGGGTCGGGGCTGCTGGCGGGGGTGTCGGCGGCGGATCAGCCGGGATCGGCGGCGTTCGACGCCAAGCTGGAGGAATTGCACTGGCGCTTCTATGCGCGGCGCGCCGACGCGGCGTGGCTGGCGGAGATCGGCGCGCTCTGGAGCAGCGTGGCCGCCCGCGAGGGGCCGCGCGCCTGGGGGGCGGTCGTGAGCGCGATGGTTCAAGATCCGTCTTTCGTGAGCTACTGATGCGATCAAACCTGAGAGATCTCTCCCGGCGCGGGCTGCTGGGCGGGCTGGCTGGCGGGCTGCTCGGGGGCGGGCTGGCCGGCGGGCTGATCCCGGCGGCGCTCCGGGCGGAGGCGCAGGGGATGGCGGGGCGCAAATTCCTGTTCGTCTTCGCCGCCGGGGGCTGGGATCCGACCTGGGTGTTCGCGCCGATGTACAGCGCCCCCGGCGTGGCGGTCGACGCGGGCGGGAGCCCGTGGAGCGTCGGCGGGCTCTCGCTGGTCGACTCCCCGTCCCGCCCCTCCGTCCGCAGCTTTTTTGAGCGGTACGCCGCCCGCACCTGCGTCTGGAACGGTTTTGAGGTGCGCTCGGTCACCCACGAGCGGTGCCGCCGCCTGCTCCTCACCGGCACCGCGCAGGCCGACG
>JBEIQZ010000105.1:0-13411 GCA_040376255.1 Alphaproteobacteria bacterium | reverse complement strand
GCGATGGCGGCGGTCGGGCCGCTGCTGGAGCGGGCGCTGCGGCTGCGGGAGGCGATGCCTCTGGCGGAGCAGGTGGCGGAGCAGCGGCAGTTCTCGCTGATCGAGCTGGCGGGGCGCGAGGGCGTGCGGTGCGCGGACGCCGGGGCGGGCGGGATCGGGATGCTCGCCGATGGCTGCGCGCCGCTGCTGCGGGCGTCGGGGTTCGCCTCGCTCCAGGCGCTCGGGGCGATCCCGGCGGGCGGCTGGGCGGCGCTCGCGGTGTTCCTCATGGCGGGGCTGCTGCTGCCGGAGGAGCGGGCGGGGCGGGCCGGCGGGGGCTGGCTGCGGTCGGTGATGGCGGCGGTCGCGGCGGGGGGGCTGCCGCTGGCGGCGCTGTGGGGCGGGGCGTCGCTCGTGCTGTTCCGCGACCGGTACCTGCTGCCGCTGCTGCCGCTGCTGGTCGCGGCGGGGGCGGCGGGGAGCGTCCGGCTGGCGGGCCTGATCGCGCGGCCGTGGTGGGCGCGGGCGGCGCTGGCGGCGGGGCTGTGGGCGCTCATCGGCTGGCAGGTGAGGGCGCAGCAGCGGGTGGAGCCGGATCTGCCCTCGGCGCGCGGGCAGGCGGCGTGGGCGCAGATCCGGGCGCGCATGCAGCCCGTGGATCGCGCGATGGACTGCGCGGGGCTGGGGCTGGAGGCGCTGGCGCTGCCGGAGCGGTGGCATGCGGGGCCGGTGAACCTCGCGGGGATCCATGTGCCATCCTGTGAGGAATTCGCGCGCGGCGGGCTGTGCGGGGAGCCGGGCGGCGGGGCGGGGTGCTGGCTGATCACGGCGGAGGGGCCGTCTGAGCGCCGCCTCAGGCTGGAGGGGAGCGGGTGGCGGCTGGCGGCGGTGCTGGACGCGCCGACTGTGCCTTCGTCGCCTGCGGTGCGGATCTGGGAGCGCCGGGCGGCAGGGCTGGAGCTGCAGGGGGCGCCGCAGGGGCCGTGATCCCGCCGATCGGATAGCATGGGGAGATGCAGTCACCGATCTTCGTCCTCGGCGTCCCCCGGTCTGGAACCACCCTGCTGCGGGTCATGCTCGCGGGCCACCCGCAGCTGTTCTCTCCGCCGGAGATGGTGATCGCGCCGTTCGCGACGATGGCCGAGCGCAAGGCGGCGCTGGAGGTGCGGTTCTGGGAGAAGGGCGGGCTGCGGCGGACGATCATGGAATTGCTCGGCGTGGAGCAGGAGGAGGCGCGGGCCATCGAGGACGGGATGGAGGGGCTGACGACGCCGGAGGTCTACGCATGGCTGACAGATCAGTTGAGAGCGCGGCTGGCGGAGCGGGCGCACGCCTCGGGCGGGGTGACGCAGATCCTCGTCGACAAGTGCCCCCACCTCGCCGGGGAGCCGGCGGCCCTGGATCGGATCGCGGAGTGGTACCCGGACGCGCGCTACCTGTGGATCGTGCGCCACCCGGGCAGCGTGATCCGCAGCCTGGAGAACATGCCGATGGCCGAGGTGATGCTCTCCGGCTACGGCGGGGACGCGCAGGGGATCTGGACGGAGGGGAACCGGAACTTTCAGCGGTTCCTTTCAAAGATCCCGAAGGATCGCTGGCTCCGCGTCTCCTATGAGGACATCGTCGCCGACGCGCGCGGGCCGATGGAGGCGTTCTGCGCCACGATGGGGCTGCCCTTCCACGAGGACATGCTCGATCCCTACAAGGGCGAGCGCATGCGCGAGGGGCCGAAGGGCGCGCGCGCCATCGGCGATCCCAACATGGCGGGGCGCGGGCGCATCCAGCCCGAATTGGCGACCGCCTGGCTGGAGGGCTTCGACGCCAGCCGCCTGCGCGAGGAGGGCCGCCAGATGGCGGCGGCGCTCGGCTACGATCTCGGGAAGCTCGGCACGCCGCCGATGAAGACGCTGGGCGACGCGATGCAGGCGTTCTTCTCCTCAGTGGCGAAGATCGAGCGGGACATCCAGATGCCCGCCGACCTCGACGCCGCCGAGGGGCGGCGCTTCCTGCTCCGGGTGGCCTCCGGGGCGCTGGAGACGTTCGTCGAGTGGGGCGACCCCGATCACCCGACCTTCCAGCTCTCAGAGGGGCCGATCCGCAAGACCTTCGGCGACAACCCCGACGCCGACTACCACCGCGCCCCGATCCGCACCGCGCCTCAGGCGGGCGCGACAGGCGACGCCCGGATCTACCGCGTCCGTGGAGAGGTCCCGGCGGGGACGACCTACGTCGGCGTGCTGCTCTACCGGCGCGGCGGGGTGGTCGGCAGCCGCCTGCGGGACGATCAGTTCGTCGTGCCGGGCGGCGCAGCGGGCGGCGCCTTCGACATCGTGATCGCCGCCGCCGATCCGGGCATCCCCGGGGCGACCTTCCTGCAGGCGGCGGGTGACGAGATGTCGGTGATGGTGCGGCAGTACTTCACCGACCGATCCCGGCAGGCGCCGATCCGGCTCTCCGTGGAGCGCGTCGATCACAGCGGTGCGCCGATCCGCTCGGCGCCGGGGCCGCTCGCGCCGCTGGATCTGGCGAAGAACGTGGAGCGCGCGCGCCGGATGGTGGAGGCGACCTTCGAGCGCACGCTGACGGCGTGGCGGTTCGGATCGACCGGGGCGCTCAACCGCTTCATGCCGGTGGACGCCGAGGCGCTGTTCCCGACCCCGGACAACGCCTACCGGATGTGCTGGTACCGCTTCGGGCGCGACCAGCTCATGCTGATCCGGGGGCGGCTCCCCGCCTGCCGCTACTTCGCCTTCACGCTCTACAACGCATGGCTGGAGAGCTTCGACTACGGATATCACCGCGTGACGCTCAACCACGAGCAGATCCGGACGATTCCAGGGACAGATGGGGAGTTTGAGATCTGTCTGGCACACCGCGATCCGGGTCATCCCAACTGGCTCGACACCACCGGCCACCTCGCCGGGTTCCTGGTCACCCGCACCCTGCTGCCCGCGCCCGACAGCGGCGCAGGGGACAGCGCGCCGCTCAGCATCCGGGTGATGTATGAGCGCGAATGGCGGCCCGGAGCCGCTGATCCCGCCGGGCGGAGGCCGGATGGCGAGCCGGTGTGAGCTCCGGCTGGAGCAGGCGCAGCACCAGCGGCCGGGTGGCTTCGTGCTGGGACCGATCAGCCTGAAGCTCACGCCGGGGGTGTGGCGGGTGGCCGGGCCGCCGGGTTCGGGGAAGACGGCCCTGCTCCGGATGATCGGGGGCGATCTGCCGCCGTCTGTGGGGCGCGTGGTCTGGAACGGCCTCAACATGTACCGCAAGGAGGCGGCCCGCCGGAACGTGGCGCTGGTGCTGACCAGCCCGGAGCAGCCGGACTTCTTCACCGTTGAGGAGTCCTGGCGGCTGGCGGCGGATCTGCGCGGGAAGAAGGGCTGGGAGGGGCTGGCGCTCCAGGCCGAATTGGGGCTGGACGGGCGGGCCGGGCTCTCCGGGCTGGCGCCGGGGCTGCGGCGGCGGGCGGAATTGCTCGCGGCGCTCGCGGGCGATCCCGATCTGATCGTGCTGGACGACGTGTTCGCGGCGCTCGACGCGCGGGGGCTGGCGGCCCTCTGCAGCCGGATGGAGGAGTGGCGGGAGCGGCGGGTGATCGTGATGAGCCTGCAGGGCGATCCGCCGCTGCGGCTGGACGGGGAGATCTTCGTGAATTCTTCGAGGCAGGCATGATCGCGCTGCTGCTGGCGGGGGCGGCGGCCGCCTTCGAGCCGGTCATCGAGCAGCTCAACGGCGGGCAGGTGGACTGGACGCGCATGGAATTGGTGGCCGAGGCCAGCGGGCGCCCGCCGGGGGGCTCGCTGCTGTCGTGGGAGGCGATGGAGGGAGAGGCGCGCTCCCAATTGGGGCCGAAGATGCTGAAGCTGGCCCGCGATGTCCGCATGGACTCGACCCGCTATGTGCGCGATCTCCTCGACGGGGTCGGGCGGGTGGCCGATCGGCTCGATGACAACCTCTCGCTCTGGGAGGCGTTCCAGGTGCGCTACCACACCTCCGGGCTCGTCGAGGTCGAGGGCGCGCTCTCGCTCCACCCCTGGCTCCGCCCCGCCCTCGTGGCGCGCGCGCGGGGCAACGACCGGGGCGGGCCGCCCGCCGGTCCGGCGACCGGGCTGGTGATCGATCTGCGCGGGATCAAGGTGTCGCCTGCGGTGGCGCCGGTGGTGCGATCCGAGGCGGGCGAGGTGCTGTACGGCCTCGACGGGATCACCGCAGCGGCGGCGGCGCTCCGGATGCCGGTGGTCTATGTCAGCGATCCCGCCGATCCGGTGGCGGTCGCGCGGGCCGGAGAGCAGCCGGTGCTCGTCCAGGCGCTCCGGGTGTCTGAGGGCGTCGATCCGGTCGTCTCAGCGAAAGACACGGCGCGCATCCAGGCGGCAGCAGCCGAGTCGCCCTTCCTGCTCCAGGCGCAGGTCGTCTTCGTCGTAGGAGAATAGGCGCATGAAAAAGCACGCCGCTGCCCCGATCCGGCCCTCCCGCCTCACCCTCCCGCCCCCCGGCGGTCGCTGGCGCTGGGGGGCGTTCGGCGCGATCCTCGGCGGGGGGCTGCTCTACCTGTGCTGGTCGGTGATCCCGGTGCTCGTGGCGTCGGTGGTGCTGGCGTGGCTGCTCGATCCGCTGATGCGGCGGCTGGAGGCGCGCGGGTTGTCCCGCCAGAACGGCGCGCTCGCGATCTCTGTGGCGGGCGGGCTGCTCTGCGTGGTGCTGGTGCTGCTGGTCGTGCCGTCCGTGATCGCCCAGATCCGCGATCTCTCCGTCAATATTGTTCCCTATGTCCAGAAGCTCCAGGCGCAGATCGGGCCGCTGAAGGCGGCGGTGGAGGAGCGGACCGGGGTGGTGCTGCCGGTGGATCTCCAGGATCTCGCCGCCCACGCGCCCGAATACCTCCAGAAGCTCTCGCCCGATGTCCGCAAGGCCATCCCCGAATTCCTCGGCTCCGTGGCGGACGGCGGGCTCGGCGTCGTGCTCCAGCTCGCCCAGATCTCGCTGATCTTCCCCTTCACCTGGTTTATGCTCGTGGACTGGCCCCACGTCCTCGCCTGGGCCAGAGGGCTGATCCCGCCGCGCTGGCGCGACACCGTCGATGAGGCGATGCGCGAGATCGACGCCCGTGTGTTCGCCTTCGTCCAGGGACAGATCCTCGTCTGCGCCCTCCTCGGCGTGTTGTATACCGTCGGGCTGCTCCTCGCTGACATCGATCTGGCGGTGACCGTCGGGATGAGCTCGGGGTTCCTGTTCCTTGTCCCCTACCTGGGGACCGTCGTCGGGCTCGTGCTGTCGTCGATCCTCGCGCTGCTGAAGTTCGGGCCGGACTGGCATGTCGCGGCCTGCGTGCTGACGTTCGTGGTGGCCCAGGCGATAGAGGGGACGTTCCTGACGCCGTTTCTGGTGGGGGATCGCGTGGGGCTGCACCCGATGGTCGTGATCGTGGCGCTCATGGTAGGGGGGGATGTGCTGGGGCTGTGGGGGCTGCTGCTGGCGGTGCCGGTGACGGCGTCGCTGGCGGTGATCGGGGAGCGGTTGTTGAGGAGGTATCGGGGGAGCGGGTTGTATGGGGGGTAAAAAGGGGGGAAAACGCAACCACGGAAGCACGGAAGCACGGAGGGACACGGAAAAGCCAAAAGGCGAAAGGCGAAAGGCGAAAGGCGAAGGCAAGGGGGGATTACGACGGAGGGCGCAGCCCGTTGGTGACACGGCGAAAGGCAGGGAGAGGGGCTTCGCTTGATGTTTTGGATGAGATCGGAGGGGAAACAATGGTTGTTCCTTATATATTGATTCATGCGGATAGATGCATAGAGGATGATGATGCCTGGGTCACCCGGGCCGGGTTCTTCCATCCTCTCCCGTTATGCTCCCCTGCTCCGGGGTACACGGTTTTTTCAGGCGAAGCCCTCTCTTCCTGTATTTTGCCTTTTGCCTTTTCCGTGTCCCTCCGTGCTTCCGTGCTTCCGTGGTTGCGTTTCTTCCCCCCCTCCGTCCCATGAACCTGCTCTGGCGGGGGTGCGTCCCCTACGAAGAGATGCTTCTTTTACAGGAGGCGCAGCGCGCGGCGAGGATGCGGGGGGAGGCTGCAGATGAGCTGTGGCTGCTGGAGCATCCGGCGGTGATCACGGCGGGGCGGCGGATGGCGGGGGAGGGGAGGCCGGAGGGGCTGCCGGAGGAGATCGGGTGGGTAGCGACCGGGCGGGGGGGGCTGGCGACCTGTCATGAGCCGGGGCAATTGGTGGGGTATCTGCTGATGGACGCGGGGCGGATCGGACCGAAGCGGCTGGTGCGGGCGGTGGAGGAGGGCCTGATCGGGTGGCTGGCGGGGGCGGGGGTGGCGGCCTCGGTCGTGGAGGGGCTGCCGGGGGTGTGGACGGAGGGGGGGAAGGTGGCGGCCATCGGGATGCAATTGGAGCGGGGGTACACGATGCACGGGTTCGCGCTCAACCTCTGCAACGATCTGGCGGGGTTCGGGTGGATCGTGCCGTGCGGGCTGGCGGGGCGGAGGGTGACGACGGTGGAGCGGCTGACCGGGGCGCGGCGGACGCCGGAGGAGGTGTGGGCGGCGGTGGGGGCGGCGGTGGCGGTGGAATTGAAGAAGGCGCTTGACGCCTCAGGGGGTGCCGGTTAATAGGGTTGTGTTGAAGGCGCGTAGCTCAGCGGAAGAGCACTTCTCTGACACGGAAGGGGTCGGTGGTTCAAGCCCACTCGCGCCTATAAAAGCCGGAGAGCGACAATAGAGAGCGCTCGATGGCAACCAAAGACCCGGCAGATTCCGTCCTGAAAGGGACACTGCCGGGTTTCTCATTTTTCCCTGTATGCGCCCTGCAGAGTTGCCACGCTCCTCCTGCCGGGTTAGCCGGGCGACGAACTTTCTTCCTGTCCGTTCATCCGGGCATGTCTTCTCTCAACCCTGGAGTCCGGTTGCCCCTTCCTCCTCGTCGTGATCAAGCTCCTGTGCCGCCTGAGCGGAATGAACCCCGTGTCAACGAGCGCATCCGTGTTCCCCGCATCCGGCTGATCGATGAGAGCGGGGAGAATCTGGGCGAATTGTCGACGGACGAGGCGCTGGATCTGGCCCGCGAGAAGGGTCTGGATCTTGTCGAGGTGGCGCCGATGGCCCGCCCGCCGGTGTGCAAGATCACCGACTTCGGGAAGATGAAGTATGAGAAGAAGAAGAAGGACGCGGTCGCCCGCAAGAACCAGGCGACGGTGGAATTGAAGGAGATCAAGGTCCGCCCCAAGACGGACGATCACGATATCGATGTGAAGGTGCGCCAGATCCGGCAGTTCCTGGAGGAGGGCGACAAGGTGAAGATCACCGTCCGCTTCCGGGGCCGCGAGATTGCCCACCGGGACATCGGTGAGGAGCAGTGCAAGCTGCTGGCGAGCAAGGTGGCGGAGCTGGCGGTCGTGGAACAGCCGGCCCGCATGGATGGGCGGCAGATGGTGATGTTGCTGGCGCCCTCTAAGAAGAAGTAGCGAAGAAGTAGTTTAACTGGAGCCAATATGCCGAAGCTGAAGACGAACAAGTCAGCTGCCAAGCGCTTTCGCGTGACAGGCGGCGGGAAGATCAAGCACAAGAAGAAGGGAATGCGGCACAACCTGTCGAGCCGCAACAAGGACTCGAAGCGCGGTCTGCGCCAGACGGGGTACATCTCCGAGGCCGATCACGACAACGTCCGCGCCTTCATCCCCTACAAGTAACCACCCGTCCTCGCCGCAACCGTCTGATCCTGCAGTCGATACTGCGACCGATCAGGCCGGGAACCGGCAGAAAGAAGGAGAATTTCAATGGCTCGTATCAAGCGTTCGGCCCTCTCGCGGGTCCGCAAGAATGTCCTCTTCAAGCGCGTCAGCGGCTTCTTCCTCGGCCGCCAGCGTCTCCGTCAGGCGATGGAGCATCTGGATCGCGCCCGCCGCTTCGCCTTCCGTGGCCGCAAGGAGAAGAAGCGCAGCTTCCGTGGTGTGTGGATCGTGCGCATCAACGCCGCGCTCGCCCCGCACGGGATCTCCTACAGCCGCTTCATCCACGCGATGAAGCTGGCCAACATCCAGCTGGATCGCAAGATCCTCGCGGATCTCGCCCTCAACGATCCGGCCGCCTTCGCCGCCGTCGTCGCGCAGGCGCGGGGCTAGTCAGCCATGCCGCTGCTGGTCGGGGCCTCTCTGTTCGGGGTTGTGCTGTCAGGGCTCACCGGTTGCAAGACCGATGAGGAGATCGTCTGGGTTCAGTACAACTCTGAGGTGGATGAGGTGGAGATCCAGGTGGGTTCAGCCGAAGTGCTCGACCCGATCCAGGCTCCCCTGACCAGCAACACCGGCTCCCTGGAGATCGGGATCGCCACCGTGACGCCGGGCGGGGGCCCCATCGGCACCGTCCACGATGTGCGCGTGGAGATCAGCGCCGACTACGCTCCGGATGTGGATCGCGTCAGCGTCCGCACGGATAGCGGCGATCGCGGGACCGATGAGTACGATCTGATCCAGGACAGCGCCGGAGACGGCTTCTGGCTGATCCAGATCCAGTCTGTCGGCGAGGAGGGGGAGCAGCGCACCGACACCCTCCGGCTGCGGCTCTGGCAGGAGGGCTGAGCCCGCGATGCGGACCGTCACCCGCGCAGAGATCGTCGCGCAGATCGGCGCCCGCTCCGGCCTCCCCCGCGCTGAGAGCGCCCGCGTGGTCGAGGCGCTGCTCTATCTGATGAAGGCGGCGTTTGATCAGGATCGGTCGCTGAAGATCGCCGGGTTCGGCACCTTCCAGCTCCGCATCAAGGCCGCGCGCTGGGGGCGCAACCCCCAGACCGCCGAGCGGATGATCATCGCTCCGCGCCGCGTCCTGACGTTCAAGCCCTCCGCGCTGCTCCGGATGCGGCTCGGGGATGAGAGCGGGGACCCCGGTGATGGCGGGAGCGGCCGGGCGTGACCACCGGGCGGCTCTACTTCCGGATCGGAGAGGTCGCTGAGCTGCTCGGCGTGGAGGCCCACGTCCTGCGCTACTGGGAGGGCGAGTTCCGCTTCCGCCCCCACCGCTCCGGCAGCGGCCAGCGGCTCTACCGGCAGCAGGACATCGACCGGTTCTCCCGGATCAAGGCGCTGCTCCACGACGAGGGCTTCACGATAGCGGGCGCGCGCCGCGCGCTGCTGGAGGCGGAGGCGCCGGTCGCGGCGGGGCCGGTATCCGGGGTGGGGCCGGTCGTGGCGGAGGTGGCGTCGGCGCCGTTGGCGGCAGCGCCGGTGGAGTCGGCAGTCATAGAGCGGATCGCCGGGCAGCTTCAGGGCGTGCTGCGGGAGATCCAGGCGCTCCGGGCGGAGATCGCGCGGGCGCGGGCGGGCAGGCCGGTCTGAAGAGCGCCGATGATCAGCGGCTGCACCGCGCGGCGTAGTCGGGCGGGCAGTCCTTCGTCTGGAGCCACTCGCGCACCAGCGTGTCGAGCGCCTCCGTCCTGCCCGCCGGGGTGGCGGCGCGGAGGTCGTCGATCATGTCCTGCATCGTGGCGGCGCCGCCTGCGTGCTCGGCGTAGAAGGCGGCGATCACCTGATCCAGCTCCTCCTCACCGATGAGATCGGCGACCTCTTTATAGAAGCAGGCGCCCTTCATGTAGGGGATCATCGACCAGAGCGGATCGGTGAGGATGTCGATCTCGCCGCAGGTGCCGGGCATTGCGGCGGTGTTTGTGCGGTCGTTCCGGCAGATGGTCTCCAGCTCATCGACGTACATCGGGAAGAAGTCGGGCGCGCCGACAGCGCGGGCGGCCTGCGCGGTGATGTACGTCGTCGTCCCCTCGGACAGCACAAGATCCTCCCAGCAGGCGAAGCGGACGCCGTCGCCGAACCAGCCGTGCGCGGCCTCGTGGATGTGGACCTCCTCGCTCGGCATGGAGAAGGAGGCGATGTGCCAGAAGGGGTGGTGCTCGATGCCGCCGACGTCGCTCCAGTCGATGACGCCGTCGTGGTTGTTCCAGTCCACCTCGACGCTCCCGGCGTGATCGCCGAAGCGCCAGGGGCCGTAGGTGCGCTCCAGGTAGTCGAAGGCGGCGGTGAGGTGGGCGGTGCCGAGCATCGCAGCGTCGAGGCGGCCGGGCAGGCTCCAGACGCTGATCTGCACGCCGCTGGAGGTGGTGCCGAGGTCGGTGCGGGTGTAGTCGCCCACGGCGATCCCCGGCATGTACGAAGGCGCGTCGGCGGGGATCTCTGCCGGGTAGATCGCGGTCAGGCCCGGCGCGTAGCCGGTCACCGCCATCGAGAACTGCAGCCCGTCGGCGGGGTCGGGATCGCAGGGGAACAGGTTGCTGCAGTAGTAGGGCCAGACGAAGGTGAGGCCGCGCTCAGGGATCCAGCCCCGGAACCCCGCGTACGCCTGGAAGCGGTAGTCCACGTCGACCTGCCGTGTGCCGGGCGCCGCCGGGACGGTGAGCTGCCCGCCCTTCACCCGCCAGTCCGCCGCCGCCCCGTCCAGCGTGACCGAGGTGATCTCCAGCCCGCCCACCTCCAGCCGGATCGGCCCGCCGCCCGCGATCACCCCGATCCCGGCCTGCCCGCTGAGCGTCTCCAGATCGAGGGTGAGGTCGGTGCGCAGGATGTCCTGGGCGGGCGGGGGGGCGGTGTCTCCTGGATTTTTTTCTGGATTTTTGCCAGTCTTGTCCGCCGGGGCGTCCGCCGGGTCGCAGGCGATGAGGGCGCCGAGCAGGAGGTGGTATCCGGTGGCTGTCAGCATCATCCCTCCACAAGTTCCTTGAACACCCGCCCGATGCGCGTCTGATCCGCGATCATTGTAAGCTTCGGCCAGGTCGAGCGCTCGCCCGACCGGATGAAGCTGCGCAGATCCTCCAGCGTGGGGTTTGCCACGATCTTGCTGAGCAGCGACCAGTGGAATTCGGGGTGGATGTCGATGTCGCCGTGGTAGTCCTGGCTCATCAGCGCGTAGCTGCGGTCGGCCATCTGCCGGATCGGCCCGGTGCCGGGGCGGGTCGCCCGCCGGGCCAGATCGGCGGCCCACGCGCCCTGGGTCCGGGCGGCGGTCGAGATCAGCGCCGCGAGCGCCGGGGCGAGGCCGCGCTGCCCCCGGTGGCGGGCGAAGGGGACGACGTGGGGGTTGGTCTGGCTGACGATGAAGTGGTTTACGTTGTGGTGGCGCGCGAGGCGCAGCTTCGGCAGATCCTCGTAGAGGGAGCCGTCCACCCAGCGCTCGTCAGGCATGTACGGCACGATCTCACCCGACGGCCCCCGCGCCTCCAGCACCACCGCCGGGAAGAGGCCCGGCAGCGCGCTCGACGCCAGCGCCGCGCTCGCCACCAGCACCTCCGGCGCGGTCAGGTGGGAGAGCACGCGCGGCCTCTGGCGTGTCCGGGTCGGGGAGACCGCGATGTTGAGCGCCCGCCCGGAGCGCCGGAACGCCTCCGCGAAGGTAAGATCCCCGATGTTGTGCCGCAGCACTGCGTAGAGTTGCGCCGGGTCCAGCCACGCCCCCTCCGCGATCATCTTCGACCAGCCCGCCGCCTTCAGCCCGTCCAGCCGCATCGCCTCCGGCGCCGCGAACAGCGCCGCCAGCTCCGTCCTGTCCCGCGCGCAGACCCCGCCCGCGATCATCGCCCCGGTGCTGGCCCCTGAGAGGATGTCCGGCAGCAGCCCCGCCTCCGAGAGCGCCTTCACCACCCCGAGGTGGTGGAACCCCCAGGTCGCCCCGCCGGAGAGCATCAGCGCCGAGCGCCCGAACACCCGCCACGCCTGCGCGAACCGCTCCCGCTTCTGCGCCGCCGACATCCCCGGCAGCGCCGCCGCCGCCAGCCACCGCAGCGACGCCTCCACCTCGTCCAGCCACTCCCCGACCAGCCGCTTCGTCCCGGCGAGCGCCACCGCGTACAGCTCCGGCGCCGAGATCTCAGAGAGGTGCCGGTACAGCCCCGCCGTCAGCGCCTCGATGAGCGCATGCCCGTCGCCCCGCTCGCGCAGCCGCCGGAGCTCTCCGGTGTCCGCCCGCAGCAGCCGGTGATCGTAGTACGGGCTCTCGTCCTCCGCCCGCCACTCCGTCGCCCCGGTCAGCCGATCCACCTGCTCCGCCGCCGCCCGCCACGCAGCCGCGCTGTCAGCCTCTTTCAGATCGGTGAGCGCAGCGCGCAGGGCAGGGCGGATCATCATCCCGTCAATCTACTCAGCCGGTCTGATCAGCGCTCCCGTATGGCCTCCAGCCTGGGGAGGATGCGCTCGTGGACCGCCGTCGAGAGGCGGGCGTGGCCCGCCGCAGAGGGGTGGCTGGGGTTCTCGCGCACGAGGAAGAAGCTCTGCGCCGGCAGCGCCCGGTAGGCCTCCAGCCCGTTGGCGACCGGGACGTTCTGCGAGGAGAACCACGCGCCCGCCCGCTCCACCGACGCCCGGCTCTGCTCACAGAAGCCCGCCCACTGACCGGCGCGCCGATCGCAGTCGGGCCAGTCGGTGCTGAGGACGTGGGCAGGGATGGTGAGGACGATCAGCGGCACTCCAGCAGCCTGCTGATCGTGGATCAGCTCTTTTGACCAATACTCAAAGAAGCTCCAATCCAGCCCCTCCTCCTTTTCAGGGACGTAGCGCGTCGCGACTGCGCCTTCGATCTGCCGGAACAGGGCGCTATGCTCGCGGAGACGCGCGTCGATGGCCTCCCCGAAGAAGAAGAAGGGACGGGGTCCGGTGCCGACCCAGGTCGGGAACGCCCCCATCCGGGTGATCAGGGTCTCCGAAGGATCGTTCCAGTAGAAGCCATAGACCACCACATCCGGGTGCCATTCTGCCAGCACGTAGCGGCTCATGCTCACGATCTGCTCGATGTCATACGCCGGTACGCCGAAGTTCAGCACCTCGACCGCCCCGATGCCGTCCTTGTTCAGCGCCGTCTCCAGCTGCCCGGGCCACGCCTGCTCGCGGGACAGCATCATGCCGTAGGTCGTGGAGTCCCCCAGCGCCGCCACCCGGAGCGTCCCCGGTGTGCGCTCCGTCGGGATCTCGCGCTCATGGAAGTTGTGGGTGTTCCGATCCGGTGCAGGCATATTGAGGTACTTGAGGCCCGGAGGATCATACACAATCTGTACATCCGCCTGCACCTCCAGCGCGTGAGCGTGGTATTCCCCCCAACTGAACAGCGCTGTTACCAGACAGACAGTATAAATGGGTGGGTGATATTTTTTATATAAAAATTTTATTTTACGAGATGGCATAAGATCTCCCAGGGATGACAGTGGTCGATGGAGGGCTCAGGACGATAACCCGTCCACCAGATCCATCTGTCAAGATATGGAAAACTGATGTCATGATCTGTGGTGATGATAAGTGCAATACAAAAATTATATGCCTTATAGGCTGTATTATTTTTGTATTTATCATGTTTATTTTTTAATATTGAGCGTTTGTTCTTGTGTCGCGACTCATGCCTGTTCGTGAATATGCACATCTCCTGAAAGAGCAGCGGTGAAACATATGT
>JBEIQZ010000032.1:0-21683 GCA_040376255.1 Alphaproteobacteria bacterium | reverse complement strand
GCGTCGGTGCAGTCGGTGTCGGTGCTGGCGCGGGTGTCAGCGGCGGTGTCGAGGAAGCCGTCATCGTCGTCGTCGTCGAAGCAGGTCTCGCCGCCGTCGCAGTCCTCATCGTCCCCGTTGCCGATGATCTCTGCCGCGCCCGGATAGTCGGTGGCGCTCGCGTCGTCGCAGTCCGTCGTCAGGTCGGTGTTCGTCCCCTCGTTGGCGTCGGCGCAGTCGGTGTCGGTGCTGGCCCGCGTGTCGCCGCTAGTGTCAAGAAAGCCGTCGTTATCGTCGTCATCGTAGCAGGTCTCCGTGCCGTCGCAGCTCTCGTCATCGCCGTTACCGACCGTCTCCACCGCGTTCGGGTAATCGTTGCTGTCGGTGTCGTCACAGTCCGTCCCGGTCAGATCCTCGCCCTCTCCGACGTACCCGATGAGTCCAGTGGTCGGGGCACTGTTAGCAATATTATATCCACCAGATGGTTCTGCAAAACAACAATAGCTTCCAGAGATCGCATATAAATCATCATCGTCGTCCCGGAATGCCTCATAGTCACCGTTCGGACAGGTCGAGGTGGTGGTGTACACTCCAATCACCACGATATCTGTATTGCCGGTCTTCGTCGCCGTCATCGTCGAGGCGAGGCAGTCGTCCTGCTCCGGCGTCGTCGCCAGCCCGCGCCCGACCCACATCAGCACCATCAACAAGGAGAGCGCTGCCCCGATCTTTGAGAGCCGGGGACGCTTCTGAACCCACTGACGGATGCGGCTCATCGGAACCTCCATGAAACAGATACAGAGAACAGATCTGAGGACGGATATCGCGCCAGCCCACCGCTGACACGGGGGCATGCACACAGAGGTCGATCGTAGCCTGTAGCGCGGCGGGTCGGGGGAACTTTGACGCAGTTCCCGCTCAGCCCTCGGTGCTCACCAGCACCAGCACGCGCTGGCGCAGAAGCTGGATCTGCTCGCCGTCGAACCACTGCCACTCGCTGATGGCATCGCCGGGGCTGCGGGAGAGCTGGAGCGCCCGATCCTTGCCCGGCACCTGCACCATCAGCACGTCGTCGCCGACGGCGCGCCGGGGGACAGCGACAAGATCGAGGGAGCCGGGGCGGATCTTGTCGGGGATGCCGGTGATTGTGTACGGATCCTGCGTCGGATCCTCCTGATCCGGGAGCGAGGGCAGGTAGGGCAGCGGGTCAGCCCCGGCGCTGCCCTTGCCCTGCTGGCGGATGCGCGCCGTCGAGAGCCAGGAGCGCAGCGCCTCGCCCTCGATGCGATCCACCCACACCCCATCCGACTTCATCGCCGAAGGCGGAGAGACGGGGATCCACACATGGATGCGGTTGTTCTGCACCGCGATATCGCCTGTTCCCATGAGCTGCATCCTGAACGCCGTCCGCACCTCCAGGGGCAGGAGGCCGATATCCAATTGGAGCGTCAGCTCTTCGACACTGTCGCCGACCAGATCGCGCAAACGATTTGAGCCGACAGCGAACCGGACGTTGGAGGTCGGCTGCGCGTAGGTGAGCATCTCCCGCAATTGCCCGAACCAGATCCATGCGCAGACCCGGCTGGCCCGCTCCTTGGCCAGCTTCAGCGCCTTCTGCCAGCGCTCCTTGTCGCCCTCCGCGCCCGCCTCAGCGATGGCGTCGAGCTGCTCATGCAGCAGCGCGAGGAACTGCGCGACCGTCAGCACGTCCGGCGCCGAGAACTTCCCGAGCGTCACCCAGCGCTCCATCCCGGAGAGCCGCGCGTCCGCCGCGACCGCCTGCCCGCGCGGCCACGCCAGCGTGTCCAGCCGCTCCAGCCCGTTGAGGATGTCGATCTCGTGGGTGAACAGCGTGACGATATTGAACGTCAGGATGCGCTCCGCCGGGGTGAACGGCTGCTGGCACCGGATGCACCACGCGCCGCCGCTCGGGGGCGTCGCCGCCGGGTAGAGCTGCCCGCAGACCTCGCCCCACAGCGTCGGGTTCACGCAGGCCGCCACCTTCCCGTCCTTCGTCCCGCCGATCACCCCGTCCGCGCCCGCCGCCGGGGCCAGCCGCAACAGCTCGTGCAGCTTCGCCGGGATCGCGCTCCGCGAGATCCGCTGATCCCGGTAGGCCAGCGCCCCCAGCCCGGCAATCACCGCGAACATTCCCCAGCTCTCCCAGCCCAGCCGCCCGTCCCAGCCCGCCCGCACCAGCGTCCCCGGCAGGTACGGGTTCCCCGGCACCCCGCCCACCCGGCAGAGCCGCTCCGTGTCGGGAGGATGCACGTTGTCGGGCTGCGGCACGTCCGCCATCTCGCCCGCCACGATGTCCTTGCAGGCCGACTCGAAGCCGTTCCGCATCGTCGCCCGCGTGATCCACAGGAGCCCCAGCCCCATGAACACCGCCGCCCCGATGATCGTCCAGAGCGTGCGCCGCCCCATGATCACCATCTGGCGGCTGATCGCCCACCCCGTCAGCGCCACCGCCGCCCCGAGCACCACATGGGCCTCCAGCAGCGTCAGCGGCCGCCCGGAGGTCGGCATGGACAGCGTGGAGGAGAGCCACCACCACGTCCCGCCCATGATCGCCAGCGGTACGCCGGACTCCACCGCCGACTCTATGGCGAACCACTTCCCGAGCGATCCAAGGACGTCCGCAGCCATTTCAGTCGTCCGCGCCGGACAGCACCCGGTACGGATCGGCGGTCTCCGACGGCTCTGCGAGCTGGGAGAGCGACTCGACCGCCGGGAGCAGGTTCGCGCGCTTGAGCTGCCGCCGCAGCGCCGAGAGCAGCCGCACGCGCTCGAAGGTGCTGAGCGCGTGGGTCTCCAGGTGGAAGCGGGCCGCCTGGATGGCCGCCACCCCCATCGTCTGGTAGCGCACCCAGGAGTCCCCGATCACCGCCGTGTCCCAGGTCGCCGCCTTGGGCTTGGGCGTGGTCCAGATCCCGTCCTCCAGCCCGGTGAGCCGCTCGACGAGCGCGCGCACCGCCGGGTGGGTCGGCTGCCAGACGCGCCGGATGTCGGTGGACCAGTCGCGTGCGTTGCCGACCGACATCGCCAGCGGGAGGACGTGCGCCGGGAGCTTCGCCTGCCCGGTCAGCATCTCCATCTTGATGAAGCCGATGCGGAAGCCCAATTCCTCTCGCGCAACCGCCAGCCCGCTGCTGCCCGCGACCGCCTCCATCTTCGGCACCAGCGCCAGCACGCCGCGCCGGGGCGGCCCGTCCTGCGTGGGCCAGCGCACCGGGGCGTCCTCAGAGAGCCGCAGCACGTGGCGGCGCCCGCTCTCGTCGGTGATCAGCGCGGTCCCCTTGGTGATCGTCCAGCTCCCGGCCCCGACGTCCGGCATCCGGCGCGTGCCGGGCGGACCGACCTGAGAGAGCTCCCCGACCGGCTCCATGCCGTCGAGGATCATCGACGCGCTGTCCGGCGCCATCGCGGCGAGCCAGGCGGCGACCAGATCCCCCGGCCCGGCGGCGATCGCCTTCAGGCTCTCCAGATCCAGCAGCGCCCCCTCGCGGGGACTGAATTCCATCTGACGGATGCTCATCATCTACTCTCTTTGCTGGAGACAGGGGCTTTGCTGGAGACAGGGGCCTTACCGGCCACAGGATCGGCCACAGGGTTACAGGGCCGGACGCTCATCCAGGCCGGGATCAGCCGCAGCATCACCGCCGCAGGCGCCGCGTCCGGGCGCAGCGCCACCGCGACGTCCTCCGCCGAGAGCGGCAGGAGCGCGGCGCCGTCGCCGGTCGACGGCTGGAAGCAGAGCATCCCGCCCTCGATGCGGTAGACCGGGGTGAAGGTATCCGCCCCCCGCGACTCCCACCATATCTCGCCGTGACAGGCGAGGATCTCGTTCTTCAGATCCGGGGCAGGCGCCGACGGCGAAGCGGGCTGCAATTGAGCCGCAGGAGAACCCGCCGGCTGGCCTGCCGGCTGGCCCGCCGGCGGCAGGCGCTGCAGGCCCATGTGGTTCCGGTGCGACCACCCCTCAGGGAGCCGCAGGCCGGTGACCGCCTCATAGAGCTGGATGGCGCGGTCGATCTGGCCGCGCCCGGGCTGCCACTGCTCCAGCCACGCGGCGAGACGGGAGAGCCGATCCGGCTGGCACAGGTGCAGCTCTTCGGGGACCCCGTAGGCCGCCGCGAGGAACTCCAGCAGCGACGGCTCCGGGCCGACCGGCGACCACCAGAACCGGCGGCTGGCGAGCAGGCGCTCCAGCCGGGCGAACAGGTAGTGGATCCCGTCGAGCGTCAGCGGCTCCCCGCGCGCCTGCGCGTCGGCGACCGCCACCACCATCGCCTCCGGCAGCACCCCGGCGAGGAAGGCGAAGCTGAAGCGCTCCTGCCCGTCCGCGCTGCGACAGAGCCGGCCGGCGGGCGCGCTGAGGTCGATGGCAGGCTCGACCCACTCCACGCCGTGCAGCTCATCGCTGCGGGAGCGGTCACAGAATTCCAGCATCGAGCTGCGCGGGTTCACAGCGGATCCTCCCCGATGGCCACCACCGCCGCGTTGAGCATCAACGTCGGCAGGCAGGGCGACTCGCGCCCGTCGGTGTCCACCAGCCAGCCCGACGCCTGCACCCGGAACGCCGGGAGCGGCGGCAGCTCAGCCGCCCCGCGCAGCCGGAGCCGGAGCGGCCAGATCGGCGTCACCAGCGCCCGCTGGAAGGTGCCGAGCCGCTGGCGCGCCTGGCGGACCAGCCCGTTCACCACCTCGCGCGCCCGGCTCAGCTCTGATCGGCTGAGCGTCCGATCGGCGCGGCCCAGCGTGACCACCAGAACGTCCGGCCCCGCGTCGCGCAGCGCCTCCAGGAAGGCGGCGCTCTCCGGATCGCCGTCCATGCCGTCGCGACCGCTGGCGATGGTGGAGGGCCAGGTCGTCGTCGCGATCAGGGTGCGCTCGGCGTACCCCCAGCACCGGATGATCCAGCCCTGCGACTCAGGGCCGAGCGCCTGCCGGATGGAGCGTTCCCAGTCGGTCGGGAGGATGGGCGTGTCCGTACCAGGGCCGAAGAGCCGCTGGATGCAGGCGTCCTCGGTCTCGCGATCGGCGCCGCCGCTCGCGCCGAGCGGGTTGATCGCGGCCTGGATGCCCGGGCTGACGCCCGGCGGCTGCTCAGCGTAGGCGAGGGCCAGCGGCTCGATGCGCCCGCGCGCGCCGTCGGTGCGACGGTACCAGCCGAGCCGCAGCTCCTGACCCGGACGCACCGGGACCAGCGTCCCGTCGCTGTCCGGCGCGTTCACTGTCAGCACCCCCGCCACCGCGTCCACCGGCAGCCCCTGGAAGTCCACGATCCGCAGGTTCCCGATCTCCGCGTAGGCCAGCGGGAGCTTCCCGAGCAGGCGGCGGATCTCCTCAGGGAACGGATCGCTCTGCATGCCGCTCATGCTCTCGTCAGTCAGCACGTCCTCAGTCAGCAGCGTGACCGCCTCCGGCAGCGCGCGCTGGATGGCGATGGCCCGCCCGTCATAGACCGCAGGCGCGTTGGCGATCAGCGCCGGGTTCCCCCAGAACGCCGTCGGGCGCCCCTCGATGGCCAGCAGCAGCCCGGTGTCCTCAGCCTGCACCTGGACGCTGATCGCGTCAACGCGCTGCAGGTGCCCCGCCGCGTCCGGCAGCAGGATGTGCCAGAGCCGTTCCAGCCGCAGCGCCGGGTGCCGCAGCACCTCGCCGGTAGCGCCCGGCACCAGCGCCCACGCCTGCAATTCCCCAGGCGGCGTCGCCGGATCGCTGAGCAGCGCCAGCCGGATCGACCCGGCCTCCGGGCGCGGCCAGCGCACATGCAGGAACGAGGTGGGGCTGTGCGCGACGAGCCGCGACCACAGATCCCCCTGGAGCACGCCGTTCACCCACAGCGGCAGCGGATCCTCCGGCACCTCCAGCAGCGTCCGCCGCACCGCAGGGCGATAGAGCCCGAGCTGCCCGTTGAGGCGGCTCACCGTCCGCCAGATCGCCTCGATCACCGCCGGAGGCATCGGGCGCGACGGGAGCTGGAGCAGCCCCACCACCGCCGTGTCCGGAGGGACGCGGGGGATGAGGATTGTGTGCTCCGCCGGGCCGGGGAGCGGGCTGATGCCGTGCAGCGAGGCAGGCAGGGCGCGGATCGGCGCGACGCTGACCGGCGGGGTCCAGGTGCTCTCATCCAGCAGCCCCCAGTCCCCGACCAGGCTCCCGCCCGGCGCGTAGCCGCCCGGCGCTGACCGCAGAAAGGCCCGCTCAGGCGCCAGCCGCGCCGAGAGCACGACGCGATCCGAGGCGATGCGACCCGCCGAGAGGGCCAGCCAGCCGATGTTACGCTCATCAAAAGCCGCTATCGCCTCATGGAGCGCCTTCAGCAGCTCCTCCGGCCGCGAGGAGAGCATCGTGAACTCCACGATCTCCCGACCGAAGCTGTCCACCGGCTGCTGCTCCCCGACCTGCAGCATCTGGGCCTCCATGCCCGTGCCGTCCGCCTGGTTGTGGCCCGTCTGGTGCAGCGCGCCCGCCAGCCAGATCGACGACGACAGGAGCTCCAGCGGACGGAGCGGGAGCTCCGGCTCCATCACGCAGAACTCGATGAGATCGCGCTCCTCCGTCTGCGGCGTCAGCAGCCGCAGCGCCGACGGACGATCCGCGCCCGAGCGCAGCACCCCCGCCCCCGCAGGCAGGAGCAGCGCCACCGTCACCGCCGGACGCGCCGGGAGCAGCGACCCGCCCAGCATGTGGACGAACTGCCGC
This sequence comes from Alphaproteobacteria bacterium, assembly GCA_040376255.1. Classification (GTDB taxonomy): domain Bacteria; phylum Myxococcota_A; class UBA796; order UBA796; family SXON01; genus JBEIQZ01. The sequence goes on along the minus strand of JBEIQZ010000032.1, from coordinate 14,993 downwards.
ATCACCCCCAGCGGGTACCGGTCGAGCTGCTCAGAGAGCTGCTCAGCCATCCACGACGCGCCTTCCAGCAGGATCGCCCCCGGATCGGTGGCGTCAGTACCCGAAGCAGGCAGCCGCAGCCGCTCACGCACCGTGCGCAACAGCTCATGGCGGTCGATCTTCAGAGAGACAGGGGGCCTGATATTCAAGAGGGAACCTCCAGCTGAAGCCGGACAGGTCCGGCTGGCGTCTGCAATTCAAGCTCGATGTCGAGCATCGCGTTCGCCCCGAAGGGCACCAGCGAGGCCTCCGCGATCGGGAGGCGCCGGCTCCGCATATCCGCACCGAGATCCGTCTGGATCCGAACCTCCAGCCGGGTGACGAGCAGATCCGGCAGGAAGCGGTTGAGGGCGTTCTGTATCCGCATCCGCACCTCGCCGACCCGCTCGATGGTCAGCGCCCGCCCGACGACCGGATCGAGATCGCAGCCGAACTCAGGATGCCACGGGATGCGCCCAGGCCGCGTCTCGAGCACCAGCCGGACCCGGTCAGCGACGCTCGCCGGCGGTGCGCCCCGCAGCAGACTGCCATCCAATGAAAGCCGCATTCTCTTCCTCTCTCCCCTTCTACCCCGTCGCGCCGCTACTTGCTTGGCAGGCTGTCCGAGTAGAAGTCGATGTTGGTGCGGTGACCTTCGTGGGTGTCGAAGCTGTGGGTCACCGCGTAGATCATGAACGGCCCCTTCAGCGGCCACGGCGCGTTGGTCAGCGTGATCTTGGCGGTCGGGATCGCCAGCGGCTCGCCCCGGCAGCGCAGCGAGCCCCGGACGAACTGCGCAGCGCGGCGGCGGATCTCGCCGGTCGCCAGATCCTCAGCGGCGGTGGCCGTCGTGACGTCAACACCGTAGTCGAAGATCATGTCCATCGCGTTCATCGACTTGCGGAGCTTCACCCCGGTGTCCCCGCCGGAGAGCTTCTTGAGCTGCGCCTCCTGCGCGGTGAAGGTCACGTTGGCCGTGCCCTTCCGGTAGTCGCGCCCGTAGACCTGCACCTTCGTGGCGACCTGCGAGATGTCGCAGGTCATGTCCACCCCGTAGATCTCCTCGTTCCACTTCAGCGTGACGCTCCCGGCCGTCGTCTCGCGCGGCGCGAACTGGATCTTCTTCCCATCGAAGAAGATGGCGTAGCCCGCCTCATGGGCGTACTGCTTGATCGTCCCCAGGATGTCCTCCGTCACCACCGGCATCTCCGAGGCCGTCCCCTTCAGCGCCGTCGCGCTGAGCGTCACGCCCCCCTTCTTCGCCAGCGTGGTCGCGACGGTGTGCTTCGCGTCCTTGAACACCTCGGCCCAGGGGATGCCGCGCAGCCGGTGCAGCTTCTCCAGCCCCACGAACGTGATCGAGGGGTCCATGCCGGTCGTATAGACGATGCGGACGATGTCGCCCTCATAGGTCGTCGACCCGATCTTCACGCTCCACGGCTTGCCGATGTCACAGGGCAGCGCCTTGTTGAGATCCGCCGGGCGCAGCTTCAACCGGCAGGAGAAGCTGTCGAGGGCGTCCATCGAGCTGCTGACCTGCAGATCCGCGATCAGCCCGGGGACCACCTCTTTGCTGTTGATCTTCAGGGTGAAGTCATACATCGCGCCCCCCGCTCAAGCCATGATTGTCTCTCCCAGCGGAGAGGCCGGGAGAGGAGAGCTCGCGCTCTTGTAGTCGGTCGGGAGCGGCGCGATCAGCACCTTCTTCCGCAGGGCGTCGCTGCCGAAGCGGCCCTTCATCTTGCACTTCACCTTCGCCCGCTTCGCCTTCCCGAGCATGTCGAACTGCAGGATCTCGAAGTCCACGCTCGCCATGACCCCGGTGAACTCGAAGTCACCCCACTTGAACGACAGCACCGGCGGGCGGATCTCAGTGTTCTCGAACTTCACCGGGAGCGTGAGCTGGTACAGCGCCTCAATGTTCGTCACCACCGACTTGGTGTTCGCCTGCAGCATCGACGCGAGCGCCGGGAGGCCAGGGATCATCGACGCGAAGGAGCTAAGCAGCGAGGCCGCCGAGAGCTGAGCCAGATCGTGATCCTCAGACTCGTCGAAGAGGGTGTCGAACTCCAGCTCGTCCAGCTCGCCCTTCGACGAGCTCAGCGCAGGCCACGCAGAGCCCAGCTCTCCGTCCTGATCGTCCGAGATGTCCGGGTCTTCGGTTGCCTCATCCTCCTTGAGGCCGGCGCCCTTCTTCTTCGTCGGGGGGCTGCCGTTCCAGGAGACAGACCGGCTCAGCGAGAGGCTGCTCGGGTTGAACTGGAACGAGAACTTGAGGTTGTGATCGACACAGAGGAGCTGTGCTTTGACCGCAGTGATCAAGGACGTCATTGTGCCTCCTTCCAGGTGATCAGATGTAGAACTGGAAGCTCTTGGGGAGCACCATCTCGTAATTCTCGTAGACGATCGTCAGCTCTTCGAGCGCCCACGCAGACTCAGAGGTCTTCAGCTCCGGCCCCTTCCAGACCTTCGGCCAGCACTTTCCGAACCGCGTGATGCGCGAGATGTCGCCGTCGCGGGTGAGCTGGAGGACGAACACATCGCGCCGGAACGCGCCGCCGGAGCGCACCAGGTAGATCCACTCGTAGAGCGTGTTCTTGACCACCGCGCCGGACTTCATCGTCAGCTCGCCGCGCTTGCCCGGCTTGTCGAACGCGAAGTACCGCGCGGAGTGGTTGCGCCCCATCTCCGCGTATTCAAAGGGTTCGATGGTGTATTCGACCCCGCTGACCTCCGCGAAGTCCCCGAACGGACGCAGACCCAGCATGACCACAAAGTTGTAGCTGACGTCCGGGTAGGATGTCATGGGCAGGATTGCCCGCATCATGGTGCTCATGGCTGCCTCCTGAGAAGGAAGTGAGAGGAGAGATGAGAAGAGAGATACTGTATCATGTCCGCATCCCGTTCATGCCCGCATCTCGATCTCCGGGGTCCCGCCGCTCCGCAGCCCCACCCGGATCTTGATGTCACGACACCACGGACGGATCTGCGCGGAGATGTTGGCGACCAGCCCCGGCGCGCTCGGATCGCGGATCATCTCGGTGGTCACCGTCGGCGGACCCGCCGCGTCCGGCCCCACCAGCACCCCGGCCTGTACAAAGGGCCGGATCGCCTCGTTGATCGCCACCTGAAGGGCGAAGGTCTGCGCCGGGTTGACGAGCTGGAACGTGACAAGCGACGACGCGCGCACGATCTGCCAGTGGAGCGCCTTCACCGTCCGGAGCGCAGGGATCGTCCATTGACCCACCGGCGCCCGGCAGCACATCTCTCCGTCCACCCGCGCCCGGTGACCCCGATCATCGAGGCTCAGCACCACATGCCGGGGATCCTGCTGCGCCACCTGCATCGGCCCCGGCAGCACCTCCAGCTCTGCGCGGCGATCCTGATGGACCGCGCGCCCCGGCGGGAGCGGGATGATGTGCCCTGCTGCGCCCTCAAAAAGCGAGATGTTCGGTCGCGCCAATTGCCCCGCCACCAGCGCTGAGGCGCACCGCCAGCCATGGACGCGCAGATCCCGCGCCATCCCGCGCCACCCGCAGAGCGCCACGTCCACGCCCGTCATCGGGATGATCCGCTCCGGCGGCATGCCGATGCCGTCCAGGAGCGCGATCTGGTACCGCTGCTCCAGCGGCTGCCGCAGCCACCGGACGAGCCGCTGGATGCGCGCCATCGGCTCGTCCGGGTGGAACGGATGGCGGGGCACCAGCCCCTCCTCCGGATCCTCGACCCAGCGGCTCGGCCGCAGAATCGGGCGGCCTGCGTCCGGAAAGAGGAGCATCACACCGAGTAATTCTTCCATGAACGCGCTGAACGTCGCCAGCACATCCGGGTGATCAATCTCCCACGGCGCCCGATCCGTCCCGTAGACGATCAGGACGTCCACCGTCTCCGCCCCCCCGGCGAAGCAGAGCCGGATCGCGTCCCGCAGCCGCGAAGGCTCAGGGTTCGCGAGTCCGGGGAGCATCGTCAGATCCTGCATCGCCTCTATGCGGAGGTGCTCGACACAGACAGTGAACTCACCCGTACTGTCTGAATTGCTGGCGTCGCGCACCAGAAGCTCCGGGCGACGGATGCCGATCCGGGGCCAGCCCGGCGGCGCGATCGCGACAACACAGATCGCCGGAGGACGCGTTGCTGCGGGCGGCGGACGGATCGCCGCCACCTCCACCTTGACGCGCTGTCGTGCGTTGGGAAAACCCATACTGGTGCATCCTGCCAGAAAATCTATCCGCTACTTTTCGGATTCCAGAATACGCTTGTTGATAGCACTCACATGGCCTACCCAGGCGACACGCTCCCGGTGGGAGAGCTCCAGGAGCTCCCCCAGGCTCCAGTGGAGGTGGTAGGCAATGAACGCCACCTCCGACCGGACCTTGTCGAGCGGGTAGGCCAGACTCACCCCCCCGGACTGTCCGAATCCTCCTCGGGTACAGCCTCTTTTCCGTAGGTGATACGGTAAATGGCGTACTCTAACGCGCGAACATCACGCGCATGCAGCTTCATGATATCGCTGACGGTGACGACGTTGCGGGAACCGAGCTTCGTGACACACCGGGAGAGGAGCAGGGTCTTGTAGACCAGATCATTGGGGTTCCGGTTGTATTCCGGAGACATCCCGATGAAATACTCATCTCCGCCAGTGACGGCACGAACCTCGGCATCCCGGGCAACACCGTCCGCTTCCTCAAAGCCCACCGGGAGGACGACGACCTCCCGGTGGCCGGGGAGCTTGGATTCGGACATCCGCTACCTCGCAGGCATCTGCCAGGATCAGGAGTTGGTGACCCGCTCGACAGAGAGCGTGATGGTCTCGGAGGCGGGGCTGCTGGCGCTGGCGTCCATGTCCGGAAGCTGCCACTTCATCGGCCATGCAGAGCGGCAGACCATCGTGCGGACGACCGTCCCATCCTGCTTCATGAGCTCGATGGTGATGTCGCGGCGGGTCAGGCTGCCGTTCTCGATCTCCAGGCGCCACTCATAGAACTCGTCGCTGCCGTTGTAGACCCGCTCCAGGGCGAGGTCGTCGAACTTGGTGCGGCCGACCGACTTCCGCATGTACGGATCGGTGCCGTGCGCGAACTCCATCGGCTCGGACTCGGAGACGATGTTGGTGACCTTGGTGAAGGTCTGGTTGACGTCAGAGAGGCCGGCGATGCTCACCCGGAAGTGAAATGCACCATAGTAGTTGTCGGTTTCGAGCGTAGGCATGAATGCCATGGCATGTCTCCTTGATGAGGGTCACTGTTGATGGAACAGGGGAACACGGGAACAGGGCAGCCCGGGAGCTACGGGGATCACTCCTCGTAGATCTCCTTGCATGCCAGAGAGAACTTTTCGATGGCCGGGCCGCTCGCGCCTGCGTCCAGATCCGGCATCTCCCACTTGATCGGCCACGCATCGACGAGCCTCATCGTGCGGACGACCTCCGCCTTGCTGTTGAGCACCTCGACCCGCACCGAGACGCGCTGCTCGTCGTCGAAGGTGCCGGTCTCGATCTCGCGCCGCCACTTGTAGAAGGAGTCGATGCCGTTGTAGATCCGCTCGAACTCGACCGGCTGGAACTTGGAGCGTCCCGGCGCAAGGTAGACGTAGGGATCGGTCCCATGCATGAACGGGATGTCCTCAGACTCGGAGGTGAGTCCGGAGATCTTGGTGAACGCATCGTTGATGCGATCAGCGGTGATGCCCTCGACGAACACCCGGAAGCGGAACCCGCCGTAGTGGGAGTCCGTGGGCATGGAGGGGAGCTGGGCCTGCGGGGGGGAGATGCTCTTGGAGCCGCCGATGGCGGACACCGTGCCAGCGACGTGCTTCTTGACATCCTTGGAGCGCTCGCCGCCCTTCCCGATCACTGCCGCCAGCGCGGGTGGAACATAAGCGGTGAGATCGGCTGAAGTCTCCTTCGCCTCTTTCTCCGCATACTTGCTGGTCTCCAGCAAAAGCTCCTTCAGATCCTGCTTTATCCATGTTTTCGGCTTGGAATTCGGCTGTTTAGGCTTGGCTGCCTCAGTCGTCGGCCCGGCTGCCCCGCCTGCGGGCTGGGCGCTGCTGCCGTCGGCGGTGGTCACTGCGGCGCCCGCGATGAGGCCGACGCCCGGCCCTACCCCGGCGCCCGGCTGTACCCGGCTGCCGTCAGCGGTGGTCACTGTCGCGGCAGCGATGCCGGCCGGCGCGGCGACGATGACGCTGTCTTTCGCCTTGATGCCCTCACCGGAGAGCAGCTCAGGCGTCTGGTACGCCGTCATCCGCTCTTCCATGACCTTCATGTCGTAGGCAATGTAGCGTCCGCTGTCGTCGATCTGGACCGGGGACGGCCCAGCGGCGCCGGTGACCGCCGCCGCAGGCCCCGTCGCGTCCGCCGCCTCCAGCCCCGCGCCGACCGTGGAGATCGGCGGGGCGCTGAAGTCGGTCAGCGAGTTGCTGAAGGTCTTGAACTCTGGCGGCACATAGGCCGACAGGTGGTTCTCGGGGATGCCGGAGAACAGGGCAAAGGAAGTAGCAGAGCCACCGGATTTACTTGGGGATGCCATCTGCTGCCTCCTTGTTCATGCCCGACAATACGCTTTGAAGCGGGGGGCTTCGGGGCGTTCTGCGATCGCTCTTGTAAAGATACCGCAGAACACAGGATCGTCAACTTCCCCGCGGTTGCATGCGAAGGCCAGAATTTGTCCGCCCCGGCTCTACCGGCTCCAGGGCGGACGGCCCTCAGCCGATCAGCCCGGGACCTGCATCGGGGCCTGCTGGAAGCGAATGCGCACGAACTCAGCCGGGAACACCGGCCGGAACATGACGTCCACCGTCAACATGCCGCTGCGGACCTCGACGTCCGGGTTGTTCTCGCGGTCGCACTTGACCGTGTACGCCTCGGAGTGCGTCGCGCCGTCCAGCATCCCGTTGTTCCACAGGGTGTAGAGGAAGGAGCTGATCGTGCCGCCGAGGTCGCGGCGGGTCCGGTCGTTGTTCGGGAGGAACACCGCCCAGTTGACCGCGTTGCGCACGGAGCGCTCGACCATGAGGAAGATGCGGCGCACGTTGATGTAGCGCCACAGCGGATCCGCGCCGACGGTGCGGGCGCCCCAGATCCGGATGCCGCCGCCCGGGCGGTGGCGGATGATGTTGATGCTCTTGGTGTTGAGCGGGGCCTGCTCGCGATCCGAGATCTCGGTCACCACGTTCACCACGCCGAGCACCTGCTCGTTGGCGGGCGCCTTGTGGACGCCGCCGCCGGCGCGGAGGTCGGTGGCCGCGATGACACCGGCGACGTGACCGGCCGGGGGCGCGATCACGTAGCGGTCGTGGAGGCCGGAGGAGAGCGGGTTGTCCACGACCAGCCAGGGGCCGTAAGCGCCGCCGTAGCCGGTGTCGTCACGGGGGACCGTGCGATCCAGCAGCTCGTCGCTCGCGAAGCCGAGGAAGCGCAGCTCGCCCGGATCGGACTTGCCGAGGGTCTCCAGCATGCCCATCTCGTAGGGGGTGTCGCCCTGGGTCCAGCGGTAGGCGTCGAGCTTGGCGCTGCGGGGCTCCTTGGTGAGGAGGTAGCGCGGGGTCTCCAGGACGGCGAACATGTCGCCGCGGCCCTTGGGACCGGCGTACTCCAGGATCGCCTGCTGCCAGCCGCTGTCGAGGCCGGGGGCGCAGATCATGGCCGCATCGCCCGCGCCGTCGAGGGCGGCGGAGAGCAGGTTGCGCTTGTTCGGACCGGCCGTGCCGCTGGCCTGGATGCCCAGGGTCACCCACGCGGTCGCGCCGCCGTTCTCGAAGAAGCCCTGGAGCGCGAGCTCCAGGCGGAACAGGCCGGGGTGAGAGCGCAGCCAGCGATCCCAGGAACCGCGCGCCGCGCCGCCGAGGCCTTCCCACAGCGTATGCGCCTTGGAGGGGCTCACGCCCATGCTGTCCTGTACGATCTCCTTGAACAGCTTCTCCCCGAGCTCCTGGCGCCACTGGGTGTAGCCGGTCATGTTGCGGATCGAGGGCGCGGGGCCCGCGAGGCGCTCATTGATGGCGGAGACGTCGATCTTGGAGGGCTTGCCCGCCGGATCCACGCAGTCCAGGTTCCCGGAGTGCAGGAGCTGGTTCTGGATGGCCGCGCCGGCGATCGCCTCGACGATCTTGGTCTCGTCCGCGCCCCACGCCAGCTCCCACTCGCCGGTGTTCTTCACCGAGAGCAGGCTGCGGTTGACCGGGAACCGGATGGTGCCGGCATCCGCCGACTTCAGCGCGACGAAGTCGCCCTGGGCGGGCTGGACTTCCCAGCTGCCGGGGAGGACATCGCGGACCAGCTTCTGGAGCCGGGTGCTCGGGGCGACGGTCGCGGGCACAGAGGCCGGAGGGGCCGCCGCGTCCTTCTTTCCGCCTTCCTTGGGCGCCGCTTCCGGGGCCGCCGGAGCCGCCGGAGCCGCCGGAGCCGCGTTCTCCACGGTCAGCGCGCGGAAGGCCCGGGCGCGGTTCCAGGAGAGCAGGAGCTGAGGCTCCGCCTGCGGGATGAACAGACCCGCTGCCGCACCGCGACCCGCCGAGAATTGCTCGGGGAGAGTCAGGATTGCCACGAAGGCGGTGTCGGTGGTCGCCGCCGCCTGGACGGGGCGGGGACCGGCGGAGATCTCTTCGATGTATACGCCTGGGGTCCTGTATTCTGGCATTCCTTCCTCTCTGTATCAGGATGTAGGGTCAGGGGTTCTGCTTCCGGCCCGGGCCGGTCGCTGGGTCGGGAGTCACTCCCGGCACCGGTTTTGTGACCGTGCCGGGAGGGGGAGACATGGGAGAAACCGGGCGGGCAGAAGATACAGGATTTTCTGTCTCTGTTCCAGCCGCAGGATCCTCACCGACAGAAATCGTGCGCGTCAGCCCTTTTCCGGAGGATACCTGAGCCTGCCGGGCAGCGTGGAGCGCGGCAGCCTGCGCGCGCTTCTTCTCTTCAGCCTGCTCAGCAGCCTGGACAGACGCCTTCTTCTGGGCAGCCAATTGTGCCATCAGCTCCGACATCGGCTTCAGGTTCGCCTTCTGATCCTTCGTGAGCCGCTGCTCCTGCTGCTCAGTCAGCACCCGCGACTCCTGCGCCGGGGGCGCGGGCAGCGGCGGCAGCCCGGAGGCGCCTGAGAGATCCATCGAGAACATCGACCCGGCAGTGAGCGGCTGAACCGCCGAAAAGTCCGGCATCGACGCGCCTGCGCGCCCCGGAGGCTGCGCCGGGGCAGAGGCCCGGGCGTCCGTCTGCGGCACCGCCCCGTCGACCGGCGGCGCGCCCGCCTGCTGCTGGGCGATCTGCGGCGCGACGCCCCTGGGCATCCAGCGCGACAGATCCACATGCTCAAATGGCGCCTGCACGTACATCGTCCCGCGACGACCCGCTGGGACAGCGCATGGCGCACGTTGCCGATGTGGCCCTGCGTCTGGAGCGCGATCCCCGGGAACATGATGCGGTGGATGCGCCCGAACAGGAGCCGCCGGTTGCCGTAGCCCGGCGGAGCTGCCTTGAACAGGCGCTTCGCCTCCTTCCAATGGCGAAGGAACGGGGTCGCCCGGCACAGCGGCGAGCCGCCTGCTCCCCGTTCAACAGTGGAGGGAGGACGCCTCATCCGATGTTGATCGTCCCACCCTTGATGTCCACCTTGGCCCCGCCGTCCACCGTAGCGCCCGTGCTGCCCTTGACGGTGATCGCAGCCGCGCTCTCCACGTTCACCTTGCCGGTTCCCTTCACGTTGACGTCCCCGTCAGCCTTTACATCAACTTTTCCGCCGGCATCTACCTTCACATCTTTCTTGGCTTTCACTGTAGCATTTTCACAATTAATCGTGATATCTTTCTTTGCAGTGATGGTGATGCTCTTCTCCTTCTTGTCCAGCACGATCTCGATGGCCGTGTCGGTCTTGATGGTGAGCTTCTCCTTGCCCTTGGTGTCGTCGATGGTGATGTCGGTCTTGCCGCGCGTCAGGATCGTCTTCAGGTTGTTCTTGTCATCACCATCTGTCACGGCAGGCTTGCCGGACCCGTTGAACGTGACGCCGAGGATGACCATGCTGTCCGGGTTCAGCCCGGAGCCGCAGAGGACCGCGACCTCCTGCCCGATCTCCGGCAGGTAGTAATGTGCAGGAGGGCTGATCAATCGGAGCCAAGGCATAAGCAGCTTTTTGCCGCTCACCGCGATCTCGACCTGGATGCGGCCAAGCCCATCCTTGTCTTTGGTGCTCTTCACGGTTCCGAAGAGTATTCCGGGCTCCATGTGCCTCCTGTCGCATCCCTATGCGCGCTTTCAGATGCTGTCAACCGCATCGGCTCACCGGATGTGCCAGAGTCTCCCGACATGGCATTCACCGCAGCGTCTCCCGCAGCGCCTTCAGCGTAGCACGATGGACACGCCGCCCACCGCTGCAGGCAACAGGTTGAAACCGCTCTGTGTTCCCCCCGGAGTTTTGAGGTGTCGGGGCTAAAGCAGCCGGGGCCGGGGCCGATGAGCCGGATGTCCTATCTGTCCTATGTCCTCTCCTGTCCTCTTCATTGCCCTCCCCATCGCCAGAGGTATCTGTGAAGATCCCCGCCCGTACGGTCGCTGAGACTCAGGTTGCCCAACCGCCTGCCGTCCATCGCAACCTCCCCCGGCCTTCTGTCCCGCAGACCGGGGAGAGCGCGACCGCTGACATGGTCCGTGTCTCCACGATCAGCCAGTTCGTCACGAAGCTCCGGTACTCTGCCAACACGCAGGGCGTCTACGGGACGGTGCGTGAGAACGTCGTCGAGCAGATCCGTCAGGATATGGCCTCCGGTCGCTTCGGCAATGACGACGATCTGGAGCGCGCCGTCGATTCGCTCCTGCGCTCTCTTTAGCTCCCAGGCCCTTCGCTCCCAGGCCCACCCGCACGCCCCCAAGACGTCTTCAGAGGTCCCATGAACCGCGCGCTCCTCGACCGCTGGCTCAAAATCGTGGAGGCGCAGCTCGCCGCCGCCCGCACCCTCAACGGCGCGCAGCTCGCCCGGTACACCCGCGACCGGGTGACCCTCCAGGATCAGCTCACCCTGCCCGGCCTGATCGCCCTGAACCCCGCCGACCGCGCCTACGCCCGCCAGATCGTTATGAAGATCCGCGAGCTGGATCGGCGCATCGCCTCCTGCGCCCGGATCGTCATGGACTCTCTCGCGCTGGTCGTCCCGACCACCACACCCACCACCTACACCGCACGCGGCTACCTGAGAGGCTGATATGGGTCTGCTCGATACGCTCAACGCCTCCCGGAAGGGGCTGAACGCGGCCACCTCCGGCATCCAGGTCGTCGGAAACAACGTCTCCAACGCCTCCACCGTCGGCTATTCGCGCCGCTCGCTCCACACCGCGACCTCCGACCCGGTCGAACACAGCGGCGTCCTGTTCGGCCAGGGCGTCGACATCTCCAGCATCGCCCGCTCGCACGACCGCTACCTCGGCATGCGCATCATCGACGCGGTCGGCGTCCAGGCCCGCTCCAACACCGCCGAGGAGTCGCTCCGGCTCACCGAGTCATGGTTCAACGAGACTGAGACCACCGGCCTCGTCGAGAGCTACAACCTGATGTTCGAGAGCCTCAACCGGCTGACCCAGGATCCCTCCGACATCTCGCTGCGGACCTCCGCCGTCCACGCCGCCGATCGCCTCGCCACCACCACCTCGCGCGTCGCCGAGGGGCTGACCTCCACGATCAGCGACATCGACAACAACTTCACCGCCCGCTTCGCGGATGTGAACAACGTCCTCGTCGAGATCGCCAGCCTCAACAAGCGCATCGGCCACAGCAGCGACATCACCGGCAACGCCGACCTGCTCGATCGCCGCGACCTGCTCGTCCGCGACCTCGCCGGGCTCACCGGCGCCACCGTCGAGCTGGAGGCCGACGGGCAGGCCACCGTCTTCCTCAACGGACACGCCGCCGTCTCCGGCGGAGAGGCCCGCGCTGTCAGCCTCGTCAGCGCCGCCGGGGTCGCGCCCGCCGTCTACCTCGCCGCCGACGCGGGCACGATCAACATCACCGCCGGGCTCGGCGGCACCCTCGGCGGCCTGCTCGACGCCCGCACCTACACTGAGAGCTACCTGAACCGGCTCGACGACTTCGCCTTCACCCTGGCGAACACCCTCAACGCCACCCACGCCGCCGGCTTCGACGCCTACGGCGCCGCAGGCGCGGACATCTTCACCCCGCCCGCCGCCCTCGCCGGGGCCGCCGCCGCCCTGAGCATCGACGCGAACCTCGACGCGGACAGCAACCTGCTCGCCCTCTCGGTGAACGCCGGCGTCGCCGGGGACGACGGCAACCTCCAGGCCCTCCTCGCCATCGAGACCGCCGCCCCCTTCACCGGCGCCCTCACCGGACAGGAATTCCTGTCGAGCCTCCTCACCGACGTCGGCGGAGATCTGAGCGCCGTCAGCGCCGACGCCGACGCCCAGGGCGCGATGGTCGAGGACTTCGACGCCATGCGGACCTCCGTCTCAGGCGTCGACCCGGACGAGGAGGCGATGAAGCTCATCGAGTACCAGGCCGCCTACCGCGCCGCCGCCCGCGTCGTCACTGCCGCCGATGAGATGCTGCGCATCCTCACCTCCATGGGAGCCTGATCGCCATGATCCGCACCACCCGCCTCGCCCTCAACGACATCGCCACCCTCCAGATCCAGCGGGTCACCCGGCAGCTCAACACCGCCGAAGAGCAGGCCATCACCGGTCGCCGGATCAGCGCCCCCTCCGATGACCCCGGCGCTATCTCAGAGGTCAGCCGCCTCCACACCAGCATCCAGGATCAGGAGCAGTACACCGACAACGCCCAGCAGGCCCAGGAGATGCTCGGCATCATGGACGGCACCCTCTCCTCGGTCTCTGACCTCATCGTCCGCGCCCGCGAGATCGCCATCGCGATGGCCGGTGACACCGTCACCGCCATCGAGCGCGGTATCGCCGCCACCGAGACCCAGGCGCTCTACGACGAGCTCGTCACCCTCGCCAACGCCGACATCAACGGGCGCTATGTCTTCGCCGGGACCGCCTACGACAACCCCGCCTTCACCGCCGCCGGGGTCTACCAGGGCAACAACGACACCCCCGCTGTCCGCGCCTCCGACAGCCAGTGGATCCAGAACGGCCTCGACGGCTCCCAGGTCTTCCAGGGCGCCACCGACATCTTCGCCTCGCTCACCGCCCTCACCGCCGCCCTCCAGGCCAACAACGTCGCCGGCATCCAGACCGCCATCACCGACACCCAGGACGCCACTGTGCAGATCAGCCAGTGGCGCAGCTTCACCGGCGCCGAGACCAACAACGCCGAGGACGCCGTCGATGTCTCCGGCGGCCTGGCCACCCTCCTCTCAGCGCGCCTCAACACCCTCGTCGCCATCGATCCGACGACCAGCTACCTGTCCCTGTCGGAGCTGCGGAACACCTACGAGTCGACGCTGCGGGTGGCGTCGTCGGCCACTCAGACCAACCTGTTTGATCTGATGTAGAGGGGGACGGATCAGGGGAGCCGGTGCATCCAGCCGTGGGTGTCCGGGGCCACGCCGTGCTGGATGTCGAGCAGGGCGTCCCGCAGCCGCAGGCTGACCGGCCCGGAGGTGCCGTCGCCCATCTGCCAGCCCCCGCTGCGGCTCCGCACCTGGCCGATGGGGGTGATCACCGCTGCGGTCCCGCAGGCGAAGGCCTCGGTCATGCGGCCGGAGGCGGCGGCAGTGCGCCACTCGTCGAGGCTCACCTTGCGCTCCTCGACGGCGAAGCCCAGCTCCCGGCCCAATTCCAGCAGGCTGGCGCGGGTGATGCCGGGGAGGAGGGTGCCGGTCAATTCCGGGGTTACGAGCGTGACCTTATCTCCGTCCTGCATGACGAAGAACAGGTTCATCCCTCCGATCTCTTCGACATAGCAGCGGTGGATCGCGTCCAGCCACACGACCTGCTGGCAGCCCTGCTGCTCGGCGTCCTGCTGCGCGAGCAGGCTGGCGGCGTAATTGCCAGCGCACTTCGCCGCGCCTGTGCCGCCGGGGGCGGCCCGGACGTACTCCTCAGAGACCCACACCGCCACCGGCTTCACGCCGCCGGCGAAGTAGTTGCCTGACGGCAGCGCCAGCAGCAGGAACAGGTACTCGTCGGAGGGCCGCACGCCGAGGACGGTCTGGGTGGCGATGATCAGGGGGCGCATGTACAGGCTGTGGCCGCGCGTCGTCGGGACCCACTCCCGATCCTGCTGGATCAGCAGATCCGACACCGCCACGAACCGATCCTCCGGCAGCGGCGGGATCGCCATCCGCCGCGCCGAGTCGACGAACCGGCGGGCGTTCGCTGAGGGCCGGAAGCAGGAAACCCCGCCGTCCGGCTGGTGGTAGGCCTTGAACCCCTCGAAGATCGCCTGCGCGTAGTGGAACACCAGCGAGGCCGGATCCATCGGGAGCGGCGCGTAGGCCCGGAGCTCGCCGCGCCCCCATCCATCGCCCTTGTGGTAGGGGATCACCACCATATGATCCGAGTGTACCCGCCCGAAGCCGGGGTTCTCCATCAATGCCAGCCGCTCCGCTCTGCTGCGCGGGTGGGGGTTGGGCATGATCTCCAGTCCGGCGACCGCTGCGGGATCCTCAGATGACATGGCTGCTCCAGATGGCCCCCCTTATCATGAGGGGCCGCCCGCGCCTTTCTGCGGCGTGTCGATAGAGTGTAAGCGCTTCGGCGCCGGTATCACCGCAAGAAGAACGCCTGGATCGCGTCCATCACTGTGTCGCTCTGATCTGCAGAGAGCTCAGGGAAGATCGGGAGGGCCAGCACCTCCTGAGCGGCCTGTTCGGCGGCGGGGAACTGGCCGGCGCGGCAGCCGAGGTGGGCGAAGCAGGGCTGGTGGGGGAGGGGCAGGGGGTAGTAGATCTCGGTGCCGATGTCTCTGGCGCTCAGCCATGCGCGCAGGTCGTCGCGGATCCGGCTGCCGCCGCGCGCCCGGATGACGAACTGGTTGTAGATGTGGCCCGGCGCGTCCTGCGGCGTC
>JBEIQZ010000360.1:0-6470 GCA_040376255.1 Alphaproteobacteria bacterium | reverse complement strand
CGGCGCTCGGCTACGTCGCCGGGGCGTTCCTGCGCTACCCGACGCTGTACCTGCATGAGGGGAGCCAGGGCGCGCTGCACGAGATCCCCTGGGTGCCGATCCGCATCGACGAGGCGGAGCTGAAGGGGCTGGCGCCGCTGATCCGCCGTGCGATGGCGGGGGTGATGTCCTCGGCGCTCACGGAGCGGGAGCGGGAGCAGGCGAGGGCGTACCCGTGGCTGTTCGAGCAGGCGGACATAGACGGAGACACGCAGGTGCTGCTCAACGCCTTCGGCCACTTCTTGCGGGAGGAGCCGCGCTACCGGGGGCTGATCGGTGCGCAGGTGCGGGGCGGTTCCAGCCTCACCGCCGCCTGCGCGCGGGCGGACAGCCGCGCCTTCTGCGCCGGGGAGATCGATGGGCTGCTCCAGGCGCTCGGCGATCCGATCCGGAACCGGGCGACGCTCCACCATGAGGCGGATTTCGGACACCGGGACACTGCCTGGTCGCTGTACAAGGGCGCGTCAGGCAGCGCCGGCGTGTTCCGCGCCCTCTACCGGTGGGACAGCGGAGCCGACACGCTCGACGTGAGAGAAGTGTGGCTCGACCACGACGCCTACGAGCGCCAGGCGCCCCAGCGCAGCCGCTTTGATGGTGAGGTGCCGCTGGATGATCTGACTGAGCGGCTGTACCCGGCGGTTTGATACATCGCTCTGATTGAAAAGAGAGAAAAAATGCTCGCATGGCTCCAGCGGCTCCTCGGCCTCCCCCGCCTGTCGTGGCGCAGCGTCATCCTGGTGTACCTGTTCATGTTCCTCGGTCAGCCGATGCTGGCCACGGTCGCTGAGCGGGTAGTCGATCACTTCTTTCCGGACGCCTCGCCGGGCGGGAGCGCCCTGATCTTCTTCGGGATCTTCGTGGCGTTGCTCCTGTTAGCGTGGGGGGCGGTAAGCCAGAGCAGGCTGTTCGACCGGCCCCCTCCGCGCGCGGTGCGGAACCCGGAACCGGTGAGGTTGCTGGTGATGCTGGCGTCTGACGGGGTGCCGGAGGGGGCGCTGGCGGAGGAGATCCTGGCGGTTCAGGATCGGCAGCAGCTCTTCCAGCGGTTTCAGGGGCTGGGCGGGCCGCACCGCTGGCTGGGGCTGGTGGCGCGGGCGATGGAGTGGCACAGCGCGAGGCTGGAGAAGCTTGTGCTGCTGGCGAGCGAGGACGGGCTGGGGGCGCGGGAGCGGCATGAGCAGCAGGAGCGGCTGGAGAAGCTGCTGGATCATTACGCGAAGGTATGTCTGAAGAAGAGCTTCGAGATCAGGATCCGTTCTGTCGGCCACTCCTGCGATCCGGACCGGATGTTCCTGGACGTTGAGAAGATCCAGAAGGAGAACCGCGCCTACGCTCCGGCAGAGTCGGTCTTCGACTTCACCGGCGGCACCAAGCCGATGAGCGCAGGGATGGTGATGGCCTGTCTGGATGAAAGTTTCAACCTCCAGTACTTCCCGCAATTCAACGGGCCTCCAGGCGACAGATTCAGGTCTCTCGCGCCGGGCTGGGGCAAGCTCCCCGTCGAGGAGCGGTACGGGCTGCCGGGCGGAGTGCTGCCGATCCTTGTGGAGACGGACGCGCGCAGCGTCCGGGAGAGCCTGGGGTAGCGCGTTCCGGCGTGGGATCTCTGCTGGAGCTGTCCGATCCGCCCGCAGGGCTGCGTCTCCGTCGTGGAGGAAAAACACGATGGGATGGTTCTCATGGCTCGCGGGCAAGGCGTACGGCGTCGCGAAGGCGGCGGTGAGCTGGACATGGCAGAACGCCGTCCGCCCGGTGGCGGTGCGGGTGTTCTCGGAGTCTCCGGTCTTGATCGCCGAGATCGCCGCGTCAAACATGCTCGCCTTGGCTGAAACAGTGGCGGCGCCGATCATACGAGAGCCGCTGGACGAGCTGGAGCGGCAGGCGCGGCAGGCGCTCGTGGTGTACGCCCCGATCCTGGGGCGCGCGGCGCTGATTGCGCTGGACGCTGTCGGCGGGAGCCTCGGCGTCCCGCCTGCCACGTCCGCGCCCCGCATCTCCGCGCCCCGCGCAGCTGCGCCCCGCACCTTCAAAAACGACACCCTCAGGGAGATCTTCTGATGTCCGGCTTCTTCACCAACCTCTTCGGCTCTATCGCTGCGAACCGTCCCTGCCCGGAGTGCAGGCGCCCGATGCGTCCCGACGCGCAGGCGAACCTGGAGGCGGAGCAGGGGCGCTACACCGTCGCCGGGCTGCCTGTCATGGTCTGCGAGGGCGGCCACCGGCACCTGTCGCAGGCGTCGGGCCAGCTCATCGAGCATCTGCCACAGAAGATCGACGAGGCGCTCTCCAACCTCGGCAGGGCGGCCCGCATCTCCGGCGATCCGGCGGCGGAGCTCTTCCAGCGGCTCCAGCAGGGCGGGGTCCGGATCAGCTTCGGCGCGACCGGGGACACAGCGGGCGACACGGCGGGTGATACGGCAGGGGCGCGCGTCAGCGCGGAGGCGCGGCAGACCGCTCCGGCGCCGGACGGGCTGCTGATCGCGCCTGAGGGTGACCTCCTGTCGCTGGAGGAGCTGAACCTGGAGGCGGGGCTGCTGGAGCGGATCGAGACCGCCCTCGCGCTGCTCTCCGCCGATCCGGCGCTGCTGATCGCGGCGGCGGGGGCGCGCTTCGGCGGGCGTGCGGGCCGCAAGCGGGTGATGCTGTACGGGCCGCCGGGCTGCGGGAAGACCACGCTGGTCCGGGCGATGGCGCACCGGATGGATCGTCAGCTCCTGCGGCTCGATCTCGGGCAGGTGCGCTCCAACCAGGTCGGACAGACTGAGAAGCTGCTCTCCGCCGCCTTCGCCGCCGTCCGGCAGCAGCGGGCCGTCCTGTTCATCGACGAGGCCGACGCGCTCGCCGCCCGGCGCACCGGCGGAAACAGCGGCTACGAACAGGGTGAGAACGCCATCCGGAACCACCTGCTCAACGAGCTGGATCGCCACCCGGACGCGGTGTTCCTCGCCACGAACCTTCCGAAGAACATCGACGCCGCCATCAGGAGCCGCGTCACCGACGATCTCCACATCCCGGCCCCCGGCCCGGCCCAGCGTCAGCAGCTCTGGCGGGCGATGCTCAGCGGGGTCCGGCTGCGGGAGGCGTCGGACGACGGGTGGCTGGAGGAGCTCGACGCGCAGGTGCAGGCCGCGAAGAGGGATCCGGAGCGCCCCTTCTCGCCGCGCGACATGGAGAAGGTGATCCAGGGCGCCATCGGGCGGGCGGTGCGCCGGAATCGCGCCGACATCCTGCTGGAGCGGGAGGATCTGGCGCGGGCGCTCGGGGAGGCGCTCCGGGCCGGGTGAGCCTGAGCGGCGACGCGGCGTCCGCTCTGTGGCAGGCAGGGCGCTCGCAGCCTCCGTGAGCGGTCAGAACGATTTTCGCGCGGGGCAGCATTGAAATAGATGGATAGAATCATGAATGTTGATTTTTGATGGTGCGTGTATCCCCTTAGGCTCCAGACGCACAGATTGACGCTCTCCTCTGTGTGGCGTACGCTCCAGGGACAGATATCGTACCAGGAGCCGCTGCCCGTGCTGCTTATCTTCGCTGCCTGTACATCGGAGAAAGGCACAGAGCCTGTGCTCTCCGTACTCTCGCCTGCGGCGGGGGCGGCGATCAGCAACCCGGTGGCGCTCCTGCTGGAGGTGACCTCCGACGAGGATCCGGCGACCCTGGAGGCGCGCGGCGGGGCGGCGGGCGCGCCGGGGGCGTGGCAGACGGGGTTCGACGGGTCAGGGCGCATGACGCTGCTCCTGCCGGATCTCCTGCCGGGGACGCAGGAGATCGTCGCGGAGGTGCGGGAGCAGGACGGGGACACCGGCAGCGCCTCGGTGGAGCTGGAGGTGCGGGGGGTGGAGATCCTGTTCCCGGCGGAAGGCGATCAATTGCTGATCGGCCCGTCGGTTTTCCTGGCTGAGATCGGGATCGGCGGCGCGGTCGCCTGGAGCCTCAGCGGGGAGCCGCTCGACTGCGGCGGGGCGGACAGCGGCGGGGCGGACAGCGGCCCGGCATCGCCGGGGAGCGTCACCTGCCCGTGGATCGCCTCGGTCGGCACCTGGACGCTCAGCGTGGAGCTGGAGGCGGCGGGATGGAGCGGTCAGGCGCAGCGGACGGTGGAGGTGGTCGAGCTGTCAGGGCTGGACGCGGACGAAGACGGGGCTTCTGCAGACATCGACTGCGACGACGCTGATCCGTCGGTCGGCGCCGGGGAGATCCGCTACTACGATCACGACGGGGACGGCTACGGCGGCGAGGTGGTGTATCTCTGCGAGGGCGGATCGATGGACGGGCTGGTCCTGCAGGGCGGCGACTGCATGGACTGGTCGGCGGCGGTCTGGCCGGCGGCGCCTGAGGTCTGCGACGGGATGGACAACGACTGCGACGGCTCCGCCGATGAGGAGGCGGTCGACGCTGTCTACACCTGGCCGGATCTGGACGGGGACGGCTTCGGCGCCGGGATCGCAGCGAGCGGCTGTGAACCTGATCCGGGATACGTCGTGGACAACCGTGACTGTGACGATCAGCGCGTCGACATCAACCCGGCGGTGCAGGACGTCTGCAACGGCCTCGACGACAATTGCGACGGCAGCGCCGACGACGATCCCGCCGTCATGCCGGAGTGGTTCCCCGACAACGACGGGGACGGGTACGGCAAGGCGCCCTCCGTCTTCGCCTGCGACATGCCCGCCGGTCACGTCGCGGGCCCCGGCGACTGCGATGACAGCACAGCCATCCGCTACCCCGGCGCCGCCGAGTCCTGCAACGGCGCGGACGACGACTGCGACGGCTTTGTGGACGACAACCCGGTCGACGGACGACTCTGGGCGCTGGACGTCGATCGCGACGGGCACGGGGGCATCGGCCTCCAGGTGCGGAGCTGTGACCAGCCCGCCAACAGCGCCCCCAACGCCGATGACTGCGACGACACCGACGCCGCCGTCTACCCCGGCGCCCCGGAGGTCTGCGACAACCTCGACACCGACTGCAACGGGCTGGCCGACACGCAGAGCCTGACAGTCTGGTACTACGACGGCGACGGTGACGGCTACGGGGACGCCAACCTCACCCTGGCGGCCTGCGAGCAACCCGCCGGGTACGCCGCAGATCTGGACTGCGATGACATCAACCCGGGCATCCACCCCGGCGTCACCGATGACTGCACAAGCGGCGGCACCGACGACGACTGCGACGGGAGCGTCGATGAGGAGGGCGTGACCCTCCTCTACCGGGACGCGGACGGGGACGGCTACGGCGACGCGGCGCACCCGCTCCACGCCTGCAGCTTCACCGCCGGATACTCTACGCGGAGCACCGACTGCGACGATCTCAACGCCGCCACATACCCCGGCGCAAGTGAGACCTGCGACGCCTCCGACAACAATTGCAATGGAAGCACCGGGGACGCCAGCGCGACAACGGCCACCTGGTACGCCGACAGAGACGGGGACGGCTACGGCGATCCCGCGCGGACGCAGAGCGGCTGCGCCCGGCCGACCGGCTACGTCGCCAACCGGCTCGACTGCGACGACACCGCGTCGCGCTCCTGGCAGGGCGCCACCGAGACCTGCGACGGCGTTGACAACGACTGCGACGGCGTCACCGACCCCGCCACCGCCGCCGGCGTCACGATCTGGTACCTCGACAACGACGGGGACGGCTACGGCACCGCCTCCCTCACCGCCTGCACCGCGCCCGCCGGGTACGGCTCCGGGCGCGGCGACTGCGACGACACGGACGCAGTCGTCCACCCCGGTGCCCCGGAATACTGCGGCTTCACCGACCATGACTGCGACAACGCCACGAACGAGGTCGACTCCGTGGACGCGCAGGTGTGGCACATCGACAACGACAACGACGGCTACGGCGATCCGGCGAGCAGCTACCGCGCCTGCACGCCCGCCGGGATCTACACGCTGGACGCCACCGACTGCGATGACGCCGCCTACACCGTCAACCCCGGCCAGGTGGAGCAGTGCAACGCCGGAGACGAGAACTGCGACGGGCTGGAAGGGGACGATGACCCCCGGATCGTGGGACAGCTCCTGTTCTATGAGGACGCCGACGGGGACGGGTACGGCGCGCTCTCCTCGCCCGTCTACTCCTGTACGGTCGCCACCGGGCGGGTGCTGGGCACAGGGGATTGTGATGACGGAGACGCCGGGATAAGCCCCGCAGCGGCAGAGGTCTGCAACGCGATGGACGATGACTGCGACGGGGAGGTAAATGAGAACGCGCTGGATGCGTACGATCAGGCGGCGTTGAACAATACGGAGAGCACAGCGACGTATCTGGGGGATTTTGGGTTTGGAACAACACAGACGATAGAGATTACGCTGAATAATGAGGAGGATATGGATTATTTTTATTGGACAATAAATGATATTACCTTGACTTATAATGCGGATTTTGAATTAAGAATACATTCCAATCAATGTATTGTGATTAGTCTT
>JBEIQZ010000882.1:0-1440 GCA_040376255.1 Alphaproteobacteria bacterium | reverse complement strand
GGTGGGCGGCGTCGAGGGCGGGCGCGGGGCAGGGCGATCCGGGGCAGGACGGCGCGGCGCGCGTCACGGCGGGGCTCGCGGCGTGGCTGATCGCGGGGCTGATCGCCCTGAGCGCGGCGGGGTTCGTCGGGCTCCACAACGGGCCGAGGCTGTGGCTGGGCGCGGTGTGGCTGCTGGGCTGGCTGATCCGGGATGGGCTGGGGCGGCAGGCGGGCGCGATCCTCGCGGGCGTTGTCCTCACGCTCCACATCGCGCTCCAGCCGATGCGCGGGGCGCCTCCGGCGGGCTACGATCCGCTGCTCGACGGGTTCATGGCGCAGGTGCGGCGGGAGATGGGGACTGCCGGGGGCGGGCCTGCCGGGGGCGGGCCTGCCGGGGGCGGGCCTGAGAGCGTGATGGTGGAGGTGCAGGACTGGGACTGCGTGGTGTTTGCGCTGCTGTCGGGGGCGCCGGAGCGGGTGGTGTGGGATCGGGAGCCGGGCGCGCAGCCGACGGGGGCGCCGTTCGGCGGGCGATCCCCGCTGCGCGCCCCGGAGGACTACGCGCGGCGGGCGCTCGCGGGGGCGGGCTGGGCGATCACCACCACGGAGGCGACCGCGCTGCAGGCCGGGGCGTGGATGGAGCGGCGGGCTGCGGCCCCGGCAGAGGAGCCGCGCTACATCCTGTGGGCGGTGCCGGGGGCGCCGGGCCGGATCACTCCACCAGGCTCAGCCCCGGCACCAGCTCCGCGTTGATGTTCTCGGCCCGGATGAACAGGCAGTAGGGGAGCCCGTCCCCGCAGTTGACGCAGGTGACCCCGGCGGAGCCCGCGAGGTCGCAGACCGCCTCGTAGTTGTCGGGCTGGTTGAAGAAGACCCCGGCGTTCCGGGTGTCGAGGTAGCCGTCCGCGCGGCCCTCGATGATGGCGGAGCCGTCGTCGGCGATGGTTCCGGCGAGGTGGAACTGCTCGATGGGCAGCTCGACGCTCTGGTAGAACAGCGTGACGAGCGGGGCGGTGGTGTCGAAGTAGGGCGACTGGGAGAAGTCGGCGGGCGGGAAGTCCCAGGGGTCTTCGCTGCGATCCTGGGTGTAGGTGCCGTCGTTCTGGTTGTAGAGGCCGAGGCTGCCGAGCAGATCGAAGGTGGTGGCGTCGGCGTAGGTGACGCCGACGAGGATCGGGACGGTCAGGTACTGGCTGGCGAGCGCGTCGAGGAAGGCCGGCTCGGTGATGTCGGCGTCGTCGGAGAGCCGGAACTTCCAGGTGAGGCCGATCAGCGACTCGGCCCCGCCGATCAGCGGGGCGCCCGCGTGGGAGGTGGTGAAGGTGTGGCTGATGGCGCTGTCGCAGACGGCGGCGGTCAGCGTGTAGGTGGTGTCGGGGGCCAGCACGACGTCGAAGGTGGCCTGGACGTTGCCCTCAGACCAGGCGCTGAACAGCGCGTAGCTGTCGCCGCTGCTGTC
>JBEIQZ010000420.1:0-5600 GCA_040376255.1 Alphaproteobacteria bacterium | reverse complement strand
GGCCTCGACGACGTACCGATCCACCGTCTGTCCCGGCTGCAGCTCCCGCTCCCCGGTCATGCTCCCCCCCTGTGCTGCGCCTGCAGAGACCCCGCTGCAGGCCCGCGAAGCCGAACGCGGATATCAATCCGTCAGCAGATAACCGGTGCGGCACACCCGCGCCCCCTCCCCGTCCGCCGCCACCTTCGCCACGATCTGCCCCCGGCGCACCAGCGCATGCCGCACCCGCCCGAACAGCACCCCGCCCGCGCCCGCCCGGACGGGATGGCGCGCGCCCGGCCCCGCCCGGCCCGGCTCGACGATGTGGCCGATCAGCGCGCCCGGCGCCACCACCGCCCCCACCGGCACCGCCCAGGTCACCAGCCCCGCCATCGACGCCCGCACCATCTCCACCGCCGCGAACGGCACCGCCTCCCGGCGCAGCATCGGCAGCGGCCCGGGATCGCCGCTGATGAACCCCCGCCGCTGCAGCACCCGGAACAGCGCCGCCGCGTCCTGATCCGCCAGCGCGTCGTCCACGTCCGACTCCCCGCGCAATTCCACCGTCACTGCGCAGCAGGCGGGCGGGATCGGCACCCCGGGGAACCGCCGCGCCAATTCCCACCAGAAGCCGCCGAGCGCCTCATCGAACGGCTCCCCGCCCGACACCTCCGCCGTCAGCACCGCCTCAGCCCCCAGATCCGCCGCCAGATCCGCCGCCGCAGGCCAGAGCGGCGTCCCCGCGTACAGGTGCATCACCGCCGCAAAATCGCAGTGCAGATCGAGCACCAGATCCGCCCCCACCGCCAGCGCGCAGAGCCGCAGCCGCAGCGCCTCCAATTCCGTCAGGTGCCGCCGCCGCTCCTGCTCCCGCAGCCACCACCGCGCTGCAGCCCGGATCAGCGCCACGTTCGCCGCGCCGTCCCCCGACAGCCGCCCCGCATACAACCCCGATCCGCTGAACGCCTCAGCCAGCACCGGCCCCAGCAGCGGGTACCGCCGGTTGAAATTCTCCCCGCTCGCCGCATCGTAGCGCCCGGCATGCTGGCCCAGCCAGGACTGCGCCAGCCCGATGGGGTTCGCCACCGGCACCACCGTCACCTCCCCCGACATCTGCCCCGCCGCCTCCGCCGCCGCCAGCCGCCGCTCCAGGTGGTGAAGCACCAGCATCCCGGGCAATTCGTCGGCATGCAGCGACGCCTGCAGGTACGCCTGGCGCCGCTCCACCCCGAATTTATGGCCGTACCGGTGGATCGACAGCACCCGCTCTGTCCCCGGCGCCATCGCCGGGAGATAAAATGTCTCCTCGACCATCCGATCCCTCCTGTCGCGGTTTATCCTGTACCCGATGCCCCTGCCCCTCCCCGATCCGATGCCCCCCTGCGAACCCACCGCCGAGATCCGCTCCGCCTGGCAGAGCGGCCTGATCCCCACCGGCGGCGTCTACGCCTGCTTCGCTGTCGCCGCGCCCCACCGGAGCGTCTTCGACCTGCTCGCCGACGACGCGCGCATGTCCACCTGGATCCCGCGCCTCAGCCGCTCCACCGTTCTGGCCGCCGTACCGCCACCCGACCCCGCCACCGCCTGCAACCGCGTGGCCTTCGCCACCCAGTCGCCCATCGGCGAGATCACCTGGGAGCTGGATCGCTGCCACCGCTTTGAGGAGGGCGGCGGACGGATCTGGTGGGATCTCGCCGCCGGAGACCGCTTCTCTACCATCCGGGGCGGCTACTGGCTGAGCCCGCTCCCCGACGGCGCCACCCTCGTCCGCTACTGGTCTGAGGTCGTCGCCGCCGCGCCCGTCCCGATCAGCGTGCAGGAGCAGGTGGCGCGCATCGGGCTCGGCGATCTGGTCGGGAGCCTGCGGCGTCAGCTCACGCCCTGAAGATCGCGCCGTGAGCAGCGCCTGACAGGAGCGCAGGATCGCAGTCGCGACGCGCGGCTATCCCTCTGAGTCCTCGCCGTCCTCCTCATCCCACCAGTCGTCGTCATCGTCCTCCTCGTCTTCCTCGTCCTCCTCGTCCTCCTCGTCCTCGTCGAGATCCCACTCGTCGTCCTCATCCTCCTCGTCCTCCTCGTCCTCGTCCTCGTCCTCCTCGTCCTCCTCCTCAAGGTTATCGAAGTTGTCCTCAAGGTCGAAGTCCTCTTCGTCTGCATCGAAGTCGAGATCTTCGTCTTCTTCGTCCAGATCCTCGTCTTCTTCATCGAGACGCCGACCCGTCCTCAACGGGAGGTGCTGATCTGCTGGCCACATACACCCACTCCTTCTGTAGCGTTGTCTATTAACCCGGCCCGTCCTGATTCTCCAACAGCCCGATGAACCGCACCGCGCGGTACCACGCCAATTCCGCCAGATCCGGATCGTAGTCCGGACAGGCCGGATCCCAGAAGCCCGCCGCCGCATCGTACCTCAGGATCTGGCAGGGCAGCGCGCGCCATGAGAGCCGCTGCTCCAATTCTGCGATGTGGACCTCTGCCACATCCGGATCGCGGAGCGCTGCGTGGTGCTGGAGCCCGCCAGCCAGCCCCGGCAACAGATCGAGCGGCTGCGCCGGCTTGACCGCGCTGATCCTCGGATAGACCAGCCGTCCCCCGAAGGAGACAACCCCGCCGAACCCCGTCAGCGCGCAGCCCGCCAGCCGCGCCATCAGCCCGCCAGCCCCGAAGCCGACAAGGATCGGTCGGCCACCTGGCTTCCCCTCCGCTTTTCCTCCGTCCGCCCCCTCCCTGTCCAGCGCTGTTCTGAGCGCCGCCAGCCCTGCCGCCGCCGCGCCCAGCCCCAGCGCGTCCGGGATCTCCGGGTCGGACGTCGCTGCGCCGCTGCGCGCCCCCCAGCCCCAGGCGAGCGCCACCCCGAACCCCTCGTCCAGCAGCCGGTTCCCGTAGGCCCGCGCCGTCGCGTCCGCCCCCGCCCGATCCGGCAGCAGCACCACCCCGGCCCGCTCCGGCCCGCCCCGCCCCAGCACCTCGACCTGCACCGCGCTCATACCGCCAACCTCCGGTAGACCTGCACCAGCCGCGCAGGCAGCAGCTCCACACGGTCGATCACCGTGTAGGCCACCTCCCCGAACATCCGGGGAAGGTAGGCCCGCGCCGTCGGATCGACGGTGATGCAGAACGGATGGATGCCCACCTGGCGGGCCTCCCGCAAGGCCACCCGCGTATCTTCCTGTGCGTACCGGTCATAATAGTGGTCGCAGCCACAGTCCAGCGGCTTCCCGTCCGAGATGTGGATCAGCAGGCGCGTGCGCGCTGACCAGCGGCGCAGCCGCTCCGTCGCGTGGCGGATCGCCGCGCCGTCCCGGTTCTCCATCTTGAAGCCGATCCGGCCCACCCGCGCCCGCGCCCGGTCGTCCCACGGCTCCCCGAAGTCCTTGGCGACAAAGAACTGTACCTGACCGCGCCCGTAGCCGGAGAAGCCGAAGATCGCGAAGCTGTCCCCGAGCGCGTGGATCGCCTCCGCCGTCAGGATCAGCGCCTCCTTCTCGACGTCGATGATCCGCCGCGCCGATCCGTCCGCCGACTCGTTCGTCGAGGACGACATGTCCAGCAAAAACGCCACCGCCACGTCCCGCCGCGCCCGGACGTCCCGCGTGTACACCCGATCCGTGCGCTCCCCGCCGAGCCGCTGGTTGATCCGATCCTCCACCAGCCGATCCAGATCCAGATCCGTCCCGTCCCACAGCCGATCCTGCCGCACCATCGCCTGCGGGCGCAGCGCCTCGAACCGCCGCCGCAATTCCTGGATCCGGTGGCGGTGCCGCTCCATCACCTCCGCCACGTAGGTCTGCGATCCCTCCTTCAGCCGCCGCTCCCGCACGCAGACCCAGTCCGGCTTGTAGTCCCCGATGTTGCTGTCCCACTCCCGGTAACGGAAGATCCGCTCCCCCGGGAGCAGATCCGGGTCGGCCTCCGGGCGGTCGCCGGAGGGCTTCCGGCGCTCCTCATGCTCCGGCTCCGGCGGCACCACCGCCCCGCCCGGCCCCTCAGCCTCTGTCCCCTCGTCCCGCCGCTCTGCCCCGCTGCCCGGCCGCTCCCTCCGCGCCTGCTCCTCCGCCTGCTCCCGCCGCAGCCGCTGGCGCGCCTCCTGCGGCCGGATCGGCTCCCGCTCCCAGATGCGCCGCGCCTGCTCCTCCACCCGCCGATCCTCAGGCCGCGCCGCCTCAGGCCGGACGCCCTGCGGCACCTGCCCCTCCTGCCCCCGCTCCTGCCCCCGCTCCTGCCCCCGCTCCTGCCCCCGCTCCTGCCCGCCGCCGGGCCGCTGCTCCGGCTTCTGCCCCGGCTTCTGCCCCGGCTTCTGCCCCGGCTTCTGCCCCGGCTCTGCCTTCCGCATCAGCCCGTCGAACTGCGCGTAGGAGGCCGCCACCGCCGCCGCCACCTCCTGCACCGACGCCGCGCCCAGCCCCTCCAGCCCGCCCAGCCGCCCGATCAGCGCGTCCACCGCCCCGTCAATCGCCGCCGCCTCCTGCGGATCGGCCACCCGCAGCCCCGGCAGCCCCCACGCCCGCCGCGCCAGCACCTCCACCGCCCGCGCCGCCGCCCCCGGCGGCTCAGGCCGATCCCCGCGCACCGCCGCGCCGAGCTGATCCAGATCCCGCGCCACGCCCGGATACTCTGTCCGTATCCTCCGCTCTACGCGGACATCCTCCAGGATCTGGAACAGATCCCGCGCCAGCGTCCGGTTCGGGAAGCTCCGGAAGAACCGCTCCACCTCCCCCTCGCCCTCCCGCCGCTCCGGCCACTCTCCGGGGATCTGATCCAGCCGCAGATCGAACGTCCCGAACTCCAGGTAGCCCGCCGACAGCGCCGTCAGCACCCGGTACATCAGAAAGTCCCGCTCGTCCCCGAACCGGTCGATCTGCTCCGGCAGGTACACGTGGTGCCCGTCCGAGAACGCCTGCCCGCTCCCCCCCCGGATCTGCACATCCTCGCCGCAGTGTGCGCGCGCATACAGCGACATCACCCGGCTCACCTGCGCCAGCCCCAGCCCCCGCTGCAGCCGCTGCCGCGCGAGCTGCCCCACCTCCGACTCCTGCTTGAGGAAAGACTCCGCCCGCTGGTGGGACTGCCCGTGCAATTCCACCCCCTCCCGCAGGAACGCCCCCAGCGCCTCCTCCCCCAGCGTCCCCAGCAGATCCGGCAGCGCCCGCGCCACCATCGGCAGCGCCTCCGGCCGGAGCGGGATCAGCGCCAGCAGATGATCAAAGTACCGCTCCCGCATCTCCGGCAGGATCCTCGGCAATTGATCCGGGATCGTCAACGCCAGCGTCCGCGCGATCTCCCCGTCCACCTCCGCCACCGCCACCACGCACCGCGTGTACCGCTCCGCCGCCTCCTCCCCCAGCGCCTCCGCTACCGCCCCCCGGTACCGCGCCCACGCCCGCATCGCCGCCCGATCCCGCCGCAGCAGCCGCCACGCAGGGCGCGCCACTGAGAGGCGCTCAGCCACCAGACGCTCAGTCTCCCCCAGCCAATCCAAAAGTGACATGGTTTTTGCGGGGGTAACCCCCGCACCGGCACTGCGCTACGCTCGCGCTTGCGCTGGTGCCTCCCCCCGCGCGCACTGGCGCGCGTTCGGCTGGCCCGTGCCGGGGGTGAATGCAGAGGACGATAGTATCTGT
>JBEIQZ010000885.1:0-1414 GCA_040376255.1 Alphaproteobacteria bacterium | reverse complement strand
GTCGGGGATGCCGTCGACGCTGACGACCGACCCCTCCAGCCCCGATCCGCTGGTTGAGGCGGTGTCACCCATCACGGGGTACGGGCACTACAAGTGCCACACGCAGGAGGGCGCCGAGGTTCTTGGAAACGTTATCCCTGGCCTCTACGACCCGATATCCGGGGCAGTGACGCAATTCAGCCTGTTTACGAACGGTTCGAGCTACGCGCTGCACCCGGGGACGCTGGTGGGGACGATGCTCGGGATCACCTGGTCGCTCCCGACGAGCCAGCAGAAGCGGGGGCTCGGGATCTTCTACCGGACGAACGGGCGCGCGATCATGGCGACGGTGCCGTACACCATCGAGAGCGAGACGACGCTGGGGATGAGCCGGATGTTCTCGGCGCGGGACATGCTGACGGGTCAGCGGATCCAGATCACGACCAATTCCCAACTGAACGCCCCGCAGTTCATCGCGGCGCCGATGAACGCCCCGCTCTCCGGTGGGGCGCCTCCGCTGCCCGAGCTCCAGATCCCCGCAGACTTCCAGTGGCTCCCGCTCAACAACGAGCTGAAGCTTCAAGGCGCGGAGTCCGGGGTCGCGGCTCCCCCGGAGATGCCGGGGCCTCCGCAGGACCCCCAGGCAGCCCAGGCGGGCGGCCCGCCCGTACCGCAGGAGCAGGCGGTCACGCAGCCGCCGCCCCAGCCCCCGATGTCCCCCGACCAGATCCCGACCCCGGATCAGGGCGGCGCGCCCAACGGGCAGAGCGCAGGCGGCGCGCAGGCACCACCGCCCGGTGCCGCCGAAGCCGTCGCAGGCCCCGCTGCTGCCCCCGCACCTCCCCCGCAGGAAGCACCTCCGCAGGAGGCTGCTCCGCAGGAAGCCCCGCCACCGGAGGCTTCCGGTGGCGGTGGCGGTGGTGGTGGCGGCGAGAGCAAGGGAGAGGGCAAGAGCAAGAGCAAGAGCAAGGACAGCGGGCCGACCATCACGATCCACATGAAGAAGGCCCAGATGGATGCCGCGCACACGCGCGGACATATCCGCGCGGACGGTCGGCGGTACATCCACCTCTCCGGCCCCGTGTTCGAGAAGGTCGCGAACGGCCCGCTCCAGATCGACCAGGCGATGCTCCTACTCGTGGGCGCCGGGTTCACCCAGGCCGACGCCTTCAGCGCAGTGAAGGATGCTGCCCGCCTCCCGGATGGGCGGAGCTGGTACAACCTCCACCCGATCAGCCCGCCCCCGGACAGCCGCCTGGTGAAAGCGGCGGGGCGCGCGGCGGTGCAGGGGATCGTGGACCGGGTGTTCCAGACACCGGCCGGCGGATCGCTTCGTCCCGGCCACCAGGTCAAGGCCGCTGCTGCGATTGAGCACCTGGGCGCGCTGGTGTCCGCCACGTTCGGCGGCGACGAGGATCGCATGCGGAGCTGCGCG
>JBEIQZ010000912.1:0-1289 GCA_040376255.1 Alphaproteobacteria bacterium | reverse complement strand
CGTTTGAGCAGCTAAGCGCGGGGAACGCGCAGGTCGAGCAGTACATCGACGAGTGGAAGGGGACGCTCTCGCCGTTCTTCATAAAGAACCTGGAGAACGTCCAGGGCGATGAGCGCGACACGATCCTGATCTCGACAGTCTTCGGGAGGAAGAACGCGCAAGAGGCCTTCCTCCAGAACTTCGGCGTCATCAACAAGAAGTCCGGCCCGCGCAGGCTGAACGTGCTGTTCTCGCGCGCGGTGTACCGGATGCGCGTCTTCACCTCCATGCACCCGTCCTGGATCACCGCCCCGTCCGAGGGCGCGCAGGTCCTGAAGGCGTTCATGGAGTGGGCCGACGGCAGGAAGCTCCCGAAGGGCGGCCTGATCGGCGCAGGCAGCGCAGACGGGCGCGCAGCCTCCCCGACCGGCTTCGGCCCCGACAGCCCGTTTGAGGAGCAGGTGATGGCGGCGTTGCTCCGGCGGGGCGTCCAGGCCGATCCGCAGATCGGGGAGGGACGCTACCGGATCGACATCGGGGCGCGCCACCCGACCATCCCGGGGTGCTACATCCTCGGGATCGAGTGCGACGGGGCGATGTACCACTCCTCGAAGGCGGCTCGGGATCGGGATCGGCTCCGGCAGCAGGTGCTGGAGGGGCTCGGCTGGCGCATCGTCCGCGTCTGGTCGACAGACTGGTTCCGCAATCAGGACGCCGAGATCGGGCGGCTGATGGGCGTGCTGGAGCCGTTGATCGCTGCGGCACACGCCGCCCCGCCCCGGGCGCCTCCGCCACCGCCCGCTGCACCACCCGCTGCACCGCCCGCTGCACCGCCCGCTGCACCGCCCGCTCCGGCCCGACCTGCCGCCCCGCGCCCCACGCCTGGTGCCCCCGCCCCTGCACGCCCCGCGCCGCCCGCTCCACCCGTGCCTGCCCCGAAACCGTCCGACGCGATCGCGCAGGCGGTACGGACACGGCTGGTGAAGCTGCGGGAGCAGATCGCTGCCGCGACCCCGGATGTTCCGCCGGAGCGGGGTCTGCTCCGGCGACGCATGCTGGAGACCCTCCTGCAGGAACGCCCGACGACACATGACGAATTCCTCGCGCGGGTGCCGATGAGTCTGCGCCAGGAGACGCACGGCGGGCAGATGCGCTTTCTCCCGGAGATCCTCGACATCCTTGAGGCGTGGGAGGCGTAGCCCTCAGGCCAGCCCGTAGGACGGCTCCGGCGAGCGCGGATTCTCTGCGGAGCGGACGACGCGACCGGACTGCACGAGCCGGGTGAGGACGTCCCGGAGCGTGGAGCAGCT
>JBEIQZ010000035.1:0-20138 GCA_040376255.1 Alphaproteobacteria bacterium | reverse complement strand
GGGCGAAGATCCTGCGTCTCCCGGCACCGTCGAGGAGCGAACGGCGCTGCTGCGCCGCCACCGGGTGCGGGTGACGGCGGTCTCGACGCGCGATGACGCCTTCCTCAAGCTGCACCAGCACTTCCGGGGCGGCAGATGAGCGGGCTGCCGGGGCTGTCTGCGGCGCTGCTGGCGCTCGCCTGCGCGGAGCGGGCTCCGGTCGCGGTGACGGAGGCGCCGATCTTCGTGGAGGCGGCGAAGGTGAAGAGCGGCGAGCCGGTGTTGCTGCATGCGCCGCTGGATGTGGCGCTGCCGCAGGTGCCGGGGCTGACGGCGGAGCCGTCGGGGGTGGACGCGCAGGGGCGCGGGGTGTGGAAGCTGAGCGGCGCGGACGGGTCGTACATCCTGGAGCTCCCGGCGGCGCGGCTGTTCGTGGACATCGGCGTGCCGGGGCCGAAGGTGGGGGATCTGGCGGATCTGGTGGCGCCCCCTCCCCCGCCGCCGCCGATCTGGCCGTGGCTGGCGGGGCTGGCGGCGTTCGTGGCGATGGTGGGGACGGGGACGATCTGGGCGTGGCGCCGCTTCCAGCCGAAGCCCGCGCCGCCGCCGCCGGAGCCTGCGTGGCGGGTCGCGCAGCGGGAGTGGAAGGCGCTGAGGGATCGGGGCGACCTGACGCCGGAGCAATTGGCGCTCGCGCTCTCCGGGGTGTACCGTCACTACCTGGAGCTGAGCCACGGCTGGCCCGCGACCTCCCGCACGACGCGCGAGATCCTGGAGAGCCTCGAAGGCGAGATGAGCGCGCACCAGCTCGCCTGCGCGAAGCGGCTGCTCGGGGCGATGGATCTGGTGAAGTTCTCGGATCGTTCGACGCACGCCCGGTTCTTCGAGACGCTGGACGAGGACTTTCATCAGCTGGTGAAGCCCAATGCTTGAGTGGGCGAGCCCGCAATGGTTCTTCGCGCTCCCGCTGGCGCTGGTGCCGCTGTGGGCGTGGCGGCGGCCGCACCGGCTCCGGTTCTCGTCGGTGGCGGCGATCCGGACGGGCGGGGCGGGGCCGCTGTCGGCGGGGTCGCTGCGGGCGTCGCTGGGGGTGGGCGTGCCGCTGCTGGAGGCGGCGGCGCTCTGCTGCATGATCGTGGCGCTCGCGCGGCCGCAGCGGGTGGAGCGGGAGACGCAGCGGGAGTCCTCGGGGATCGACATCCTGCTGGCGGTGGACACCTCCGGGTCGATGGAGGCGCCGGACATGGGGGCGCGGGGGCAGGAGCTGAACCGGCTGGAGGCGGCGAAGCGGGTGATGGCGGTGTTCGTGGAGCAGCGGCCGGACGACCGGATCGGGCTGCTGCTGTTCGGGCAGGAGGCGTTCGTGCAGGTGCCGCTGACGCTCGATCACGACGCGCTGCAGGAATTGCTCGCCCAGACGCAGATCGGGATGGCGGGCAAGAACGCGACGGCGGTGGGGAGCGCCATCGCGGTGGCGGCCAAGCGCATGAAGGAATTGGAGGCGCCGAGCCGGATCCTGATCCTGGTGACGGACGGGCGCAGCAACGCCGGGGCGGTCGGGCCGCTGGAGGCAGCGAAGGCGGCGAAGGCGCTCGGCATCCGGATCTACACGATCGGGGTCGGCGCGGCGCGGGGGGCGGGGCTGATGGGGCTGCTCGGCGGGGGCGGCGCGGACATCGACGAGCCGTCGATGAAGCAGATCGCGGCGCTGACGGGCGGGAAGTACTACCGGGCGACGGACGCGAAGGCGCTGATCGAGGTATACAAGGACATCAACACGCTGGAGAAGAGCACGGCGAAGGTGCGCGAGTTCGTCCACCGGGATGAGCTGTACCGGGAGTGGCTGCTGTGGGGGCTCGCCCTCTACCTGCTGTCGCTCGGGCTCTCGCACGGGCCGCTGCGGAGGCTCCCATGAACTTCGGCGCGCCGGAATTGCTGGCGCTGCTGCTGATCCTCCCGCTGATCGGCCTGCTGCTCTGGCGGGCGCTCGCGGCGCGGGAGCGGGCGATGCGGAGCCTGCTGTCAGCGGAGGCGGCGGAGGCGCTCGGCGCGGGGGCGGAGGTGAGCGGGCGGCGGCGGCGGCAGGCGTGGGCGGCGTTCTGGGCGGTGGCGCTCGGGCTGGTGGCGGCGACGGGGCCGCAATTGGGGTTCGTCTGGCAGCAGCAGAAGGTGGAGGGCGTGACGCTGGCGGCGGTGCTGGACGTGAGCCGCTCGATGCAGGCGCAGGATGTGTCGCCCTCCCGGATGGAGGTGGCGCGGCGCAAGCTCGGCGATCTGAGCCGGCTGCTGCGGGGGGACGCGATCGGGCTGGTGATCTTCGCGCGCGGGGCGTGGCTCCGGCTGCCGCCGACGGTGGACTATGACACCTTCCGCTGGGCGCTCGCGGACTCTGAGCCGGCGATGATCCGCGCGCAGGGGACCTCGCTGGCGGGGGCGCTCACGCTCGCGGTCGGGATGCTGGAGCGGGCGGAGGGCAGCGGGAAGGCGATTATTCTGCTGAGCGACGGGGAGGCCCACGACGAGCAGCCGGAGCTGCAGGCGGCGGCGGCGGCGGCGCGGGCGGCGGAGGTCCGGATCTACGCCATCGGGATCGGCACGACGGACGGGGCGCCGATCCCGCTCGCTGAGGGCGGGTTCAAGGAGGACGCCTCCGGCAACCTCGTCGTCTCGCATGCCGATCCTGAGATATTGAAGGCGCTGGCGTCAGCGACGGGCGGGGCCTACGTTCCTGCAGTACCCTCGGAGGAGGACGTGCGGATGATCTACGAACAGGAGATCCGGGGCAAGCTGCAGGCGGCGGTGCGCGGCGTCCGCAGCGAGAAGGTGTGGCAGGAGCGCTACCAGTGGCCGCTCTCGCTGGCGTTCTTCCTGGCGATCTGGGGCAGCGCCCAGGGGATCCGTCGGCGCCGGGGGTCAGCGGCGGGGTCAGCGCCCCCGGCGGGCCTGCTCCCGGCGCTGCTGCTGGCGATCCTGCTCCCGCTCGCCGCGCAGGCCGGGGCGGCGGACGGGCTGGCGGCGTGGCGGGCCGGGCGCTTCGAGGAGGCGATCCGGCTGCTCGGGCAGGCGCGGGTGGAGGACCCCGCCGACGTCGAGGTGGGCCGCGCCCTCGCTGAGTCGCTCTACCGCGCCGGGCGCTACCAGGAGGCTGAGTCCCTGTTCCGCGCCCTCGCCGCGCAGGCCCCGACCGCCGGGGAGCGCGCAGCCTGGACCTACAACGCCGGAAACGCCGCTTATCGCGCCGGTCGCCTTCAGGACGCCCTCAGCCGCTACGAGGAGGCCGGGCGCATCCTCCCCTCGCTCGATCCGGCCAGCCAGAACGCAGAGTTGGTGCGCGAGGAGATCCGCCGCCGCGAACAGAAGCAGCAGGAGCAGCAGGAGCAGCAGGAGCAGCAGGAGCAGCAGGAGCAGCAGGAGCAGCAGGGCCAGCAGGGCCAGGGCCAGCAACAGGAGCAGCAGGAGGGTCAGCAGCAGGAGGGTCAGCAGCAGGAGGGTCAGCAGCAGCAGGAGGGTCAGCAGGAGCAGCAGGAGCAGCA
Source organism: Alphaproteobacteria bacterium (assembly GCA_040376255.1). Lineage (GTDB taxonomy): Bacteria > Myxococcota_A > UBA796 > UBA796 > SXON01 > JBEIQZ01. Next base: position 16,626 of record JBEIQZ010000035.1, on the reverse strand, counting down.
GAGCCAGCAGGGCCAAAAGGGACAGCAGGAGCAGCAGAGCCAGCAGGGACAGCAGGGACAGCCGCAACCGCCGGAGGGCGAGCCGCAGGGTTCGCAGGCGCTCCCTGGCGAGGGCGGCGAGGGCGGCGAGCAGAGCGACGTGGATCAGCAGGGCGAGGCGGCGACGCAGGCCGATCCGGTGGAGCCGGGCGGGATGTCGAAGGAGGAGGCGGCGCGGCTGGTGGAGTCGGTTCCTGACGGGCGGCCGCAGGGGGTGATAGGCGGTGCTTCGGACGGGAGAGACTGGTGATGGGGATGAGCGCGCTGGTGTGGGTGGCGCAGGCGCTGGCCGCCTCGGTCTCGATGCAGGTCGAGCGGACGGATCTCGTCGAGGGGCAGACGGCGGCGCTTCAGCTGGTGGTGACGGACGGGACGGTGACCGGCGTGCCGGAGCTGCGGGCGCCGGAGGGGCTGCAGATCCGCTACCGCTCCCAGTCGGTGCAGAGCTTCATGGTGAACTTCAAGACGTCCACCTCGGTGGTCTACCAGTACGATCTGATGGCGCTCCAGCCGGGGAGCTACACGATCGGGCCGTTCACGGTGCAGAGCGGATCGGGGGCGCTCCCGGTGGCGCCGGTGAAGGTGGCGGTGCGCCCGAGGGAGGCGCAGGGGGCGCTCGATCGGGTGCAGGCGACCTTGCAGCAGGAGGCGTGGGCGGGTCAGGTGCTGGTGTACCGGATGCAGTTCCAGACGGATCGGAACATGGTGAGCGCCCAGTGGACGCCGCCGGATCTGACGGGGTTCGCGCCTGAGTCATCGATCCAGCCGGAGACGGCTGAGAGCCAGGTGATGCAGGAAGGAAAAAAGATAACGGTTGAAGATCTGTACTATCCGATCCGGGCGCAGACGCCGGGGACGCACACCGTGCCGGGCGGGGTGCTGCAGGGGCAGTTCGTCGTCTCCTCGCCGACGGCTCAGCGCCGCCGTCAGCCGCTGTTCGGGCTGGATCGGTTCGGGGACGTCTCAGCGGAGATCTTCTCCTCGGCGCCGATCCCGGTGACGGTGAAGCCGCTCCCGCCGGGCGCCCCGCCGGGCTTCTCAGGGCTGATCGGGCGGTTCACCATCCAGGTGACCCCCTCCGCGAAGACGGTGCCGGTGGGGGGGACAGTGACGCTCGACATCCGGATCCGTGGCGACGCGCCGCTCAACGGGGTGCGCCTCCCGGCGCTTGAGGGGCAGGGCTGGCGGGTCTATGACGATCAGCCGACCTGGCAGGCCGCGCTGGTGAAGGGAAAAATCGAGGCGGAGGCGGTGTTCAAGCGCGCGATCGTGCCGCAGGCGCCGGGGCCGCTGGTGATCCCGGCGACCTCGTTCACCTCCTTCGATCCTGAGACTGGCGCGTGGAAGGAGGTGGTCGCCGCCCCGATCACGCTCGACGTCACGGGCGAGGCGGCGAGCGTGACGCTCAACTCCTACGGGGAGGCGCCGCCGCCGCAGGTCGACGCCATCGGGGAGGACATCCTGCCGATGCGGACGGAGGCGCGGCTGGCGCGGGCGTGGACGGGGGCGATGTCCTGGGTGATGCTGCTGCCGGGAGCGGGCCTGCTGGCGGCCGGGGCGCTGCCGGGGCTGCGTGCGCGGCTGGCCGACCGCTCGCGGCGGAGCGCGCCGACCGAGGAGCGCCCGGACTTCAGCCGGCTCCCCGCCGACCCTGAGCGGCGGCTGGCGGAGCTGGATCGCATCCTGCGGGCGGCCATCGCGCGGCGGCTGGGGTGTACGGCAGAGGCGGTCCACAAGGAGCAGCTCCCGGCGCTCGGGGAGCTCGCGGCGGAGGCCGAGGCGATCTACCGCGCGATGGAGGCGGCGCGCTACCGGGGCGACGGCATCGATGAGGCGCGCCTGAAGCGCCTCGTCGATGCCCTCGCGCTGGGGGCGCGGTGATCGGGCTGGCGGCCCTGCTGTTGCCGGGGGTGCTGGCGCAGGCGCCAGACGCCGCAGACGCGACGACAGCGGCGCCGGAGGTCGCAGGAGCGGCGTCGGGACAGGCGCCGGAGACCCTGTGGGCGGGCGCAGAGCAGGCGGCGCTGAAGCAGGATTTTACGACAGCGGCGGCGCAATACCGGCAGATCATCGGGCAGGGCGTGGTGAACGCGGACGTCTACTACAACCTCGGCAACATGCTCTACCGGCAGCAGCAGTGGGCGGGCGCCATCCTCGCGTGGCGGCGGGCGGCCCGGCTCGATCCGCGCGATCCCGACGTGGAGGCGAACCTGGTCTTCGCGCGGCGCAAGGTGAAGGAGGCGCTGACCCCGGAGCGGGAGGCGCCGTGGTTCGCGCCGTGGCAGGGGTTTCTGAGTCCGGGGGAGGGTCAGTGGCTCGGGATGGGGCTGGCGGGGCTCGGGCTGGCCGTGCTGGGCCTCCGGCGCCGGGGGGGCGCGACAGCACCCTCAGCGGAGGGCGCGGCGGGCCTCGCGGCGGCGGCGGTGGCGGCGGGGCTGCTGTGCTGGGGCGGCGGCTGGCAGGCGGCGCATGCAGAGCCGGGCGGGGTGGTGCTGGCGCAGGAGACGCGGCTGACGTCGGATCTGAGCGGGGGGGTGGAGCTGTTCACGCTGCACGCCGGGGCGGAGGTGCGCTGGCTCGACGAGGCGGGGGATCGGGTGCTGATCGGGCTGCCGGACGGGCGCAAGGGCTGGATGGCGGCGCAGGACGTGGGGCGGATCGATCCGTTCGCGCCGTTCCCGGCGCTCCCCTGATGTGGGCTGACGCGACGGAGGAGGCGCGTTAGACGGGGGCGGAGAGGTACAGATGCGCTGGTTCCTGGTGTTGATGCTGGTGGGTGGTTCTCTGACGGGCGGGCTGACCGGATGCGCGCAGGCGCAGATCAAGCGCCTCTCGGAGACCGAGTTCAAGCACTTCTACGCGCTGCGCCCGTTCATGGATGAGGATCAGCGCAAGGAGTACCTGAAGCTGAAGACCGAGGAGGAGCGCAACAAGTGGCTCAAGGATCAGGGCTTCTGGGAGGTATTTTATAAATACAGCGAGCGCGAGCGGCAGGCCATCGTGGACGGGGCCGTCGCGCCGGGCTGGAAGCAGGAGATGGTGTACATGGCCTGGGGCGCGCCGTTCGACACCCAGAAGATGCCGGGCCGCCCCGCCGCGCGCTCTGAGCTGCTCGTCTACCGGTTCGAGGTCCACGAGGACGGCAGCCTGATCGTCTGGGAGCCGGGCAGCAAGACGGAGTACAAGGCTGTCGACTTCCTCACCCGCGAGGTCTATGTGGACGACGGGATCGTGGCCGAGATCAAGGAGAAGAAGGGCTGGAGGTGATCCTGCCCGGAGGAACGGCGGCGGCCGGGCGTAGCCGCCGTCACCCCTGCACCACAAGCTGACAGCAAGGTGACAGGTGCCTGTCGACGACGGGCGGGAATATAGACTATGGTAGGGCCATGAAGGTCTCCCTCATCAGCCCCTACCCCGACATCACCAACTACGGGGTGCGCTCGATCTCCTCGACGCTGCGCGCCGCCGGTCACCAGACGCAGATGCTCTGTATGCCGGACTTCGCCGGGGACGGCGAGAGCGTGCATGTGCGGATGTCGGAGGAGCGGTACCCGCGCAAGGTGATCGACCAGATGCTCAACCTCGTCGCGAAGTCCGATCTGGTGGGCATCACGCTGATGACCCACTACTTCGACTCCGCGAAGCAGCTCACAAAGGTCATCCAGAAGGAATTGGGCAAGCCGGTCATCTGGGGCGGCTTCCACCCCTCCGTCCGCCCTGAGGAGTGCGCCTCCCAGGCGGAGTTCGTCGCGGTCGGTGACGCCGAAGACCTGATGCTCCAGCTCTGTGAGCGCCTCCAGAACGGCGACCGCTCCCGGCTGCACGACATCAAGTCTTTGATCTGGCGCAAGGGCGCCGACGCCAACGCCGAGGTCGTCCGCAACGCCCCCGGCTCGCTGGAGCAGGAGCTCGACCGCTACCCGGCCCCTGACTTCTCACGCGACGACCACCACATCCTCTTCGAGGGCGGGCTGGTGCCGGTCACCAAGGATCTGCTGCGCCGCTATCTCCACAACGGCACCGTCTCGCGCATGTTCGGGCGCACCGGCTACCAGACGATGACCGGGCGCGGCTGCCCCCACGCCTGCACCTACTGCGGCAACAGCTTCTACCGGGATCTCTACAAGCGCCAGCGCTACGTCCGCTACCGCTCGGTCGATCACGTGATCACCGAGCTCCAGAACGTGAAGCGCGAGTACCCGTTCATCGACTTCGTCTGGTTCTCGGACGACTCCTTCTTCGGGCGCCCGCTGCCGGATCTGCTGCGCTTCGCTGAGGAGTACAAGTCCAAGATCGGCGATCCGTTCTACCTGCTCGGCTCCCCCGGCACGATCACCGAGGAGAAGTACTCGGCGATGGTGGACGCGGGCCTTCACTGCATCCAGATGGGCGTCGAGCACGGCTCCAAGCGCATCCAGAAGATGTTCAAGCGCTCCACGATGGGCAACGACAAGATCCTGAAGAGCGCCGAGGTGATCACCAAGTTCACCGACCGCACCGCCCCCCCGCAGTACGACATCATCTACGATCTCGCCTATGAGACCATCGAGGACAAGCTCGACACGCTGCGGCTGATCTCCGAATTGCCCAAGCCCTACCGGCTCCAGGTGTTCTCGGTCATCTACTACCCCGGCACCTCGCTCTACACGCTGGCCTCGCGCGACGGCCTGGTCAACGACGAGAAGGCCGAGATCTACGACCGCATGTTCTTCGAGCGGCACGACTCCTACACCAACACCCTGCTGTTCCTCGCCCGCACCGGACGCTTCCCCCACGGGCTGCTGAAGGTGCTGATCGACCGGCGCGTGGTGGACGTGATGACGTCGGACTACATGGCCCCGGCGGGCAAGGTCGCGAGCGCCGCGATCCAGACGCTCCGCAAGGCGCTGCGGAACCCGGCGATCGAGCGGGCGAAGGCGCTCGGCACCTACCGCGCCCGCCTCACCGGCATGACCGGCGCGGACGCGGGCGCCGCCGCCCCGATGGCCAACAAGTAGGGAAGCGGCCTGAGATGACGACGGGGACGGCGCTTGACACACAGATCCGCGCCGCCCTGCCCGGCGACGCCGCCGCCCTTCTCGCGCTCGATCGTCAGGTGCGCGCCGAGGGCCGCTGGATGATCGCCGAGCCCGATGAGATCAGCGAGCCGCTGGAGGCGCGGGTGGATCGGCTGCGGGCGGAGGTGCCGGGCCGGATCTGGCTGGTCGCGGAGCGCGGGCCGAGGATCGTCGGGGCGCTGCTGATCACGCCCCACCGGCTCAGGCGGCACAGCGGGGTCGGGACGCTGGAGATCCTGCTGGCGGAGGATGTGCGCGGGCAGGGGGTCGGGCGGAGGCTGCTCGTGGCGGGGCTGGAGGGGGCCAGAGGGGCAGGGCTCAGAAAAGTGTCGCTGGCGGTGCTGGCGGAGAACGAGCGGGCGATCCGGCTGTACCGGGGGGCGGGGTTCGTGGAGGAGGGGCGGCGGGTGCGGGAGTTTTTGATAGACGGGCGGCTGGTGGACGATCTGTTGATGGGGGTGGAGATCGCTCCCTACTCCTCCTCCCCTCTCCACTCCACCTCCCGCCGGTAGATCGTCCGCACGTTGATGCCGAGCATGGCCGCCGCCCGGTTGCGGTCATGCCCGCAGGCCGCGAGCGTCGCCCCGATCAGCCGGCGCTCGACCTCGCGGAGCGGCGTCCCGACCGCGATCTGCAGCACCTCCTCCGGGGCGGGCTGGCGGAGGGCGGCGGGCAGATCGGCGGGGCCGATGATCTCTCCTCGGCAGAGGACGACGGCGCGCTCGACGGCGTTCTCCAGCTCGCGGACGTTGCCGGGCCAGGGGTGGCGTTCGAGGAGGGCGACGGCGTCGGGATCGATGCCGGAGACGGGGCGCTGGTTCCGGCGGGCGTGGCGGGCGGTGAAGCAGCGGGCGAGCAGGGCGATGTCCTCGCGGCGCTCGCGGAGGGGCGGGACATGGAGGCGGATGACGTGGAGGCGGTAGAAGAGGTCTTCGCGGAGGCGGCCCTCGCGGACGGCCTGGAGGGGGTCGCGGTTGCACCCGGCGAGGATGCGGGCGGAGGACTTGAGGGTGCGGGTGCCGCCGATGCGCTCGTAGTCGCCGTCCTGCAGCACGCGCAGGAGCTTTACCTGGAGGGGGAGCGGCATCTCGGTGATCTCGTCGAGGAAGAGGGTGCCGTTGGCGGCCATATCGAACCGGCCCTCCTTGCGGGCGCCCGCGCCGGTGAAGGCGCCGGACTCGTAGCCGAACAGCTCGGACTCCAGCAGGTTGTCGGGGATGGCGCCGCAGTTGACGGTGACGAGCCGCGCCCCGGCCCGCCCGCTGCGGCGGTGGATCCAGCGGGCGAGCAGCCCCTTGCCGGTGCCGGACTCGCCGGTGATGAGGATGGAGGCGACGGCGGGCGCGGCCTGGGCGGCCTCCTCCAGCAGCAGGCGGAGCGCGGGGGACTGGCCGATGACCTCCTGTTCGGGGTCGTGGAGCAGCTCCTTGAGGCGGCGGTTCTCAGTGAGGAGCCTGTACTTTTCGAGGGCGCGGCCGGTGCAGGCGACGACCTCGGCGCGGCGCAGCGGCTTGGCGACGTAGTCGATGGCGCCTTCGCGCATCGCCTCGACGGCGGACTCGACGGTGCCGTAGGCGGTGGCGACGATGATCTGGACGTCGGCGGCGATCTGGCGGCAGCGGCGGAGCAGCTCCATCCCGTCCATCCCGGGCATGCGGAGGTCGGTGAGCATCACCGCGATGTCCGGCTCGCGCAGCAATTCCAGGGCGGTGCGGGCGTCGGGGGCGGTCAGCACCTCCCACCGCTCGCGCTGGAAGATGCGCTCCAGGGCGCTGCGGTTGGGCTCCTCGTCATCGACGATCAGGATCTTCGGCATCGGGGCGCTCCGGCGGGCTGGGAAGGTGCAGGGGAAGGTAGACACGGAAGCGGCAACCGCTGGAGGGGGCGGTCGCGCAGGAGATCGTGCCGCCCGCCCCCTCGACGAGCTGGCGGGTGATGGCGAGGCCGAGGCCGGTGCCGCCGGAGCGGGTGGTGAAGAACGGCTCAAAGATGCGGGCGGCGATCTCCGGCTCCATGCCGGGGCCGTCGTCGTCGAGGGTGAGGACGATCCCCGCCGGAGCGGCGGACAGGGGATCGGCGGGCTGCGCGCGGATCTCCAGCGCGGCCTGCGCAGCCCCCGCCTCGGCGGCGTTCCGGAGCAGGTTGAGCAGGATCTGCCGCAGCGCGCTCTCGTCGAGGCAGAGGGTCAGCGAGTCCCCGCTGATCGAGACGGACAGGCCGCGCCGCTCCAGATCCGGGCCGATGAAGGCGGCGAGGTCGCGCGCGATGCGGATCGGATCGCACTGGATGAGCGAGGGGCGGTGCGGGCGGGCCAGCTCCAGGTAGCGGGCGCTGATCCTGTCGATGCGCCGGATCTGATCGAGCATGCGCCGGGCGATGTCCCGCTCCTCCTGCCGCCCGGCGGCCCGGCGCTCCGGATCGGGATCGGGGGCCGCGTCGAGGGCTTCGTCGAGCGACTCGGTGAGCAATTCGCCGTGGAGGGAGAGCGCGTTGAGGGGGTTGCGGATCTCGTGGGTGACCGAGGCGAGCAATTCCCCGGCGAGGGCGAGGCGCTCGGCGCGGACGAGCTGCACGCGCGCGCGATTGCGCTCGGCGGTGGTCTCGGAGAGGCGGCGCAGGGCGGCAGAGAGCAGGGCGATCTCATCGGCGCTGCTCCGGACGCCGGGGGGCGCCGGGGGCTCTCCGCCGGTCTGCTCCCAGGCGCTGAGCTGGCGGACATAGCCGGTCAGCGCGTCGAGGGGCTGGAGGGAGCGGCGCAGCAGCAGCACCAGCCCGCCCCCCACCGACAGCGAGAGGCAGGCGGCGATCCAGGCGATCCGCTCAGCGCCTGCCTCCGCGTGGCGGGCGCGCCCGGCGAGCGCCCGGATCCGCCGATCTGAGCACTCTGCGAGCCCGTCGATGCCCGCCGACAGCACCGCGCGGCTCCGCAGCAGGACGGCGGGATCGGTCTCCTCCGCGAGCGTGGCGTTGTAACGGCGCGCGGCGTCCTCCACCGCGTCGAGGCGGCGCAGACAGCCCCCGAGCCCGGCGCGGTCGCGGACGGGCGCGGAGAGCAACCGCTCGAAGGTCGCGCGCGCGGAGGCCACCGGGGCGCTCAGATCGACCGGTCCGTCGGCCGCGCCCGGCTGCGCCGACTCCAGCAGCGCGGCCATGCGCGCCGCCTCGTGGCCCACCGGGAGCCACGCGCTGTCGATGATATCGAGCGAATGTCCGATCTCCTGGAGCTGCAGGATGGAGATGGCCGATGAGCCGGTCATCGCGACCATCGCCAGACCGAAGGCGCCCATCAGGCGTGTGCGGAGCGGGATGCGGAGCGGGATAGTGAGAGAGCCCGGCATGCGGACAAGGTATCGCGCGGACAGGGCATCGCGGCTGGTATCAGGATGTCAAAGGGTGCGGCGGATCGTTGCCAACCAGCGCAGCAGGATGATAAGCGCCGCCGTCTGCTCAACGGTGATGGAGGAGTGATGCGGTTCCTGGTTCATGCGTCGGTCATGCTGGCTCTGGTCGGCACAATGGCCTGTAACGGTAGCGATGCCCCCAAGAGCGGCGCGGCTGCCTCGACAAGTTCGGCTCAGCCTGACATCGGCGAGACGATCGCCACGGTCAACGGCGTGCCCATCGGTGCCAAGGAGTTCGAGCAGGCGGCTGCGCGGAAGACCCCGGCCAACGGCGAGTCGCTGAGCGCCGAGGAGAAGAAGGAGGTCCTCGACTCGCTGGTGGAGGAGAAGCTCCTCTACGCCGAGGCGCTGAAGATGGGTCTGGACAAGGATCCCAAGGTGCAGAAGGTGATGGTCAACACGCTGCTCCGCGAGCAGGTGTACGCCACTGTCAAGAACAGCGACTTCACCGACGAGATGCTGCAGGCGTACTACGATCAGCACAAGAGCGAGTTCATCGTCCCTGAGAAGGTGAACATCAAGCGCATCCTGATCCGGGTGAGCGACACCCGCCCCGACGAGCAGGCCAAGGCTGAGGCCGAGAAGCTGCGCGCCGAGGTGGTGACCAAGCCCGACAGCTTCAAGGACGTCGCGGCCCGCGCCTCTGAGGATCCCTACAAGCGCCGGGGCGGGGACATCGGCTTCGTCGCCAAGGACGGCAAGCCCGGCCTCGATCCCGTGATCGTCGAGAAGGCGTTCGGGATGGAGGTCGGCTCGGTCTCTGAGGTGTTCAAGACCTCCGACGGCTACAACATCATCCAGGTCGCCGCCCGCCGCGAGCAGGTCGAGCGGACCTTCCAGCAGATGAAGGGCTCGGTGCTCCGCAAGGTCAAGAACGACAAGATGCAGTCGCTCTACAACGACTACGTCTCGAAGCTGCGGACCGGCGCCGACATCAAGATCGATCAGGCCAAGGTCGACGCGATCGACGTCAAGTCCGCCCGCCGCTCCGCCGTCCCCGGCACCGCGCTCAGCGGCCTCGAAGGCGAGGGCATCGAGGGCGAGGGCATGGAAGGCGAGGGCATGGAGGGCGAGGGCGCGCTCCCCGCCGATATGGCGCCCGGCGGTCGCGGCCCCGGCGCGGTCGGCCCCGGCGGCAAGGGCCGTCCCGAGGGCAAGGGCGAGGGCAAGCGCGAGGGCAAGGGCGAGGGCAAGGGCGAAGGCAAGCGCCCCGGCGGCCAGCCGGGCGGGCAGTAGCCTCCATGATCGCGCTCTGGCTGGTACTGGCGGGGGTGTCTGCAGCGGCAGAGCCCGCGACGCTCAGCGCCGACGCGCCGGTGCGGCCAGAGCAGGTTCATACAGCGGGGAAGATCGTGGATCGGGTCGCGGCCTCGGTCAACGACGACATCATCACCCTCTCTGAGATCTACGACTTCGGCGGCCCCTACATCGAGGAGCAGGTCGAGGCCGACCCGACCGCGCGGCCGCGCGCGGAGCGGGAGGTGCTGGATCGGCTCATCGAGCGGATGCTGGTGGATCAGGAGATCACGGCGCTCCAGCTCTCGATCACTGAGCAGGAATTGGATCGCACCATCGACGACATCGCCCGCCGCAACGGGCTGGATCGGAATTCGCTGCGCCGCGAGGTGGAGCGATCCGTGATGACCTGGGACAGCTACCGCACTCAGCTCCAGGGCGATCTCCAGCAGATGAAGTTCGCGCAGGCCATCCTCCGCCCGCGCGTCAACATCACTGAGGACGAGGTGCAGGACGCCTACAACCGGATGGGGCAGCGCGCCCCGCAGCTCATCCGGCTCCAGGCGCTGTTCCTCGCCTTCCCCGCAGAGGCGGCGACCGACCCCGCCGCGCGCGAGGCGCTCCTCGCCCGCGCCGCCGCCATCCGGCAGCAGGCCGTCGGGATGACGACCGAGCAGTTCGCTGCGCTCTCCCGCGAGGAGGACGAGGCGGGGTTCGGCGCGCAGGGCGGCGAGATGGGGCAGTTCGGCAAGGGCGAGCTGCTGCCGGCGCTCGACGCGGCGGTGAGCGGGCTGGGTTCGGGCGCGGTCAGCGAGGTGGTGGTGCTGGAGCAGGGCGTGTTCGTGCTGCGCGTGGTGGACTTCGCGGCGGCGACCCGGGATCTCGAAGAGGTGCGCGAGCAGCTCATGGAGCAGCTCTTCGAGTCCCGCATGGTCGAGGAGCAGAGCCGCTGGGTGGAGCAGGCGCGGGCGCGGGCCAGTATCCGTCTCCTGCTGCCCTGATGCTGCCGCTGCTGCTGACGCCGGGCGATCCGCGCGGGGTGGGGCCGGAGATCAGCGTGGCCGCGCTGCGGGCGCCCGGAGAGGCGCACCGGGGGCCGGTGGTGCTGCTGGGGGATGTGGCGGCGATCCGGCGGCTGGCCCCGGAGGTGTCGCTGATCGGGCTGGAGGGGCTGAGCCGGGGCGGGAGCGGGCTCAGGATGCTGGAGCTGCCGGAGGCGCTGCCGGGGGCGGGCGAGCCGGTGGAGGCGCGGGCGATCCGGGTGGCGGTCGATCTGTGCCTGCGCGGGCTGGCGCGGGGGATCGTCACCGGGCCGATCCACAAGGCGCGGCTCCACGCGCGCGGTTTTTTATATAGCGGCCACACCGATTTTCTCGGCGCGCTCTGCGGCGTCGAGGAGCCGATCATGGCGTTCACGGGTGAGGACGTGCGGGGCCGCCCGCTGCGGGTCTCGCTGGTGACGGTGCATGTGCCGCTCTCGGCGGTGCCGGGGCTGATCCGCCGGGAGCGGGTGCTGCGGACGATCCGGATCAGCCACGCGGCGCTGCGCGATCAGCTCCGGATCGCGGCGCCCCGGATCACCGTCTGCGGGCTGAACCCGCATGCGGGCGAGGAGGGCGTGCTGGGGGGCGAGGAGATCGAGGAGATCGCCCCGGCCTGCGCGGCGGCGCGGGCGGAGGGGATCGACGTGCGCGGGCCGGTCTCGGCGGAGACAGCGTTCATCGAGTCCGATCAGAGCGACATGATCGTCGCGATGTACCACGATCAGGCGCTCGTGCCGCTGAAGGCCATCGGCTTCGGGCGCTGCGTGAACTGGACGCTCGGGCTGCCGATCCTGCGGACGTCGGTGGATCACGGGACGGCGGACGCGCTTGTCGGGACGGGGCGGGCGCGGGCGGACTCGATGCTGGCGGCGCTGCGGCTGGCCGATCAGCTGAGCCTGCCCGATCCTGCTCCGGCGGGCCTGCCGGCTAAGCCCGCCCCCGGCTGAAGCCGCGCCCCATCGCCCCCCCGATCAGGTGGGCCATCCTGAGCGACTCGGGCAGCGCGCCTGAGACGGTGTTCTCCTGGAGCAGCGCGGCCGCCCCGTCCAGCGTCAGCCCGGCCCGCTGGACGTAGAGCCCGGCGCAGGGCTCCATGCGCCCTGCCTGCTGGATCAGCGCCCACTTTTTATCTCCGCCCCGCACCCTGTCGAGGGCGGCCCGGATCTTCACAAGATCCGGATCCTTGCGGCAGACGACCAGCACCGGGATCTTCAGCGCCGCATGCAGCGCGTGGATGTCGATGACGTTGAAGCCCGCGACCGCGATCCCGTGGATCAGCACCGAGCGGATCGTCTCCCGAAAGCGCGTCTCCTGGACGAGCCGCGCCAATTCCCGCGTCGCGTCCGCGCCGTCCCGGCGCACCCGCCCCGCCACCACCCCGTCCACCCGGCTTCGCGCGCAGATCACGCCGATCACCGGCACCTTGCCACGACCGTCCCGGTCAAAGGCTGCGTCATCAAAACCGATCAATCCGGACATGTGTTAACCTATCGCATCTCCACAGGGACACGTCCATGCCAAGTCTCCGCTGCCAGCAGGGAACACAATCCACCGGGACTGACGCTGAGCATACCGGGCCGGATCAGGCGGCGCCGCAGCGCGGCCCCCGGGCGCAGCGCGGGAACGCGGAGATGCAGGAGCGGCTCGGGGCGGGGCTGGAGACGGGCGGGCAGGAGGGCGGCGATCAGGGCGGGTCAGGGAGCGGCGCCGGCTACGCCTCAGCGGGCGGGGGCGGGATGGGCGACACGGGCGGCTCGCGCCCGCAGGGGTGGGGGGCGGCGCTGGCCTCACACCGGGGCGTGACAGCGTTCAGCAACGGCGGCGACTCCTCCTACTGCGATCCCGGCACCTACGGCTACCGCTACCAGTGCGTCGAGTACGTCAACCGGTTCGCGGTGGAGGCGCTCGGGCTGCGGAACATGCGCGGCACGGGGAACGCCAAGGACTACGCCGGTGGCGGGCGATCCGGCCTGAGCTGGATCCCCAACGCGCCCGGCGCCGCGCTGCCGGAGGACGGCGACATCCTGGTGTTCAGCGGCGGCACCTACGGCCACGTCGCGGTCTGCACCGGCAGCAGCGCCGGCAGCGTCAACATGATCCAGCAGAACACGCGCAGCGCCACCGGGAGCCTCGGCGTGCAGGGTTCGGAGGGTGCCCGGAGCGTGAAGCCGTGGGGCAGCTACCCGATCCTCGGCTGGCAGCACCCCGGAAAGGTCAGCCCGCAGCCCACCGGCGGCAGCAGCGGCAGCAGCACCGGCAGCAGCACCGGCAGCGGCGACATCCGGCACACCGTCCAGCGCGGCGAGACGCTCTGGGGCATCGCCAACCGCTACTACGGCGACGGTGACCGCTACATGGAGATCGCGCGGGCGAACCATCTGAAGAACCCCTCCGCGATCAACACAGGGCAGGTGCTGACCATCCCCGGCACCGCGAAGGCCGCGCCGAAGCCGGAGACCCCGGCGCCCGTCCAGACCGCCCCGACAGCGGCCGCCCCGACAGTGGCCGCCCCGACAGTGGCCGCCCCTGCGACCGGGGCAGACACGAAGGCCATCGATCAGGCGGCGCTCGACCAGAAGGCCGCTCAGGGCAAGGCCGCTGGGGATCGGCTCCAGCAGGATCTCGGCCAGGTCGGGAGCCTGGCGCAGTTCAACCGGGTCGCGGGCGGCTTCCTGGGCGCGCTCGCGCCGGGCGAGGGCAACCAGACGAGCGGCAAGGTCTCGCTGGAGTTCAAGCTGGCGAAGGCGGTGGACTTCGCGGTGGAATTGGACTTCAAGGTGTCGCGCGCGGACGGGGCGCTGAAGCTGGAGACGGCGCTCTCGTTCAAGATCGCCAAGGTGTTCCCGCTCCTCTTCGCGGAGCTGAAGGTGGGCGCCTACATCAAGGGCGCGCTGAAGGCGCAGGGCGACAGCGGGCAGGAGATCATGGACATGATCTCGCTGGCGATGCTGCCGAAGTTCCAGGCGGTCAGCGATCGGCTCGCCGACGCGGTGTACGGAGACTCGTCTGCGTTCACCGATCGCGTGCGGCAGGGCATGGACGCCGACGATCCGGCGGACGGCAACAGGGGCGACTGGGTGCGCACCTCGCTGGAGGGCGGCGCCTTCGCCGGGTTCGACACGGCGGGGAAGGACGCGCCGAAGGGCGAGATGTCCATCGGCTACAAGACCTCCGACACAATGGCCAGGAACAGCGCCGGGCAGATCTCCCGCAGCGCGAAGAGCGGCCTCACGCTCGCCCAGAGCTTCGAGGCCGGCGGATGGAAATTCGGCTTCAGCTTCGACGAGGTCGAGGACGAGGCCGTCCTCAGCACCTCCGGGCCGCTGCCGGTCAAGGCCGGAAACGAAGCAGCCGCGCAGGCGCTCCTCGGGCTGCTCAACCAGGTCGTCGCGGTGATCGGGCTGTGCATCGGCTCGCTGAACAAGACCGGCGACGCGAAGGCGCGGTCGCTCGGCATCGCGCTCGGGATGATCAGGAACAAGATCACCGCCAGCGCCGCCACCATCGCCGCATCCTTCAAGCCGGGCGCGGTCTCGATATCGCTGGACATCGAGCTGACGCTGTCGATGACGGGCAGGGGCGAATTCGCGATCACCGCCGCCCACGTCGTCGAGGACAAGGAGGGCGCGTTCAAGGGCGAGCTCCGGAGCGGCCAGAAGATCGCCGCCATCGGCTTCGGCGCATGAGCGCGCTGCTCCCCGACGCCTGCCCGCTCTGCGGCAACACCCTGCGGGCGGTGGCGATCCTGGAAGCCGCCGCCGGGAACACCCTTAGCTGCCGCTGCGTCGACTGCGGGCGCCTGCTGTTCCCGCCGGGGGTGCTGGCGGCGATCAGCCGGTGGAGCGCGGAGGAGCGGGCAGAGAGCCTGAGCCGCGTCCGCGCGCTCCGCGCACAGGACACCGCCTCCGCGCTCATCCTCGGCGCCACCCTCGCGCAGAGCCGCGTGCTGTAGCCTCCGGTATTCGTTGCTCTATCAACCCCGATCCACAGCGATCCGCAGCGTCTGCACGACCGACCGCACCGGCGGCAGGTGGATCTGCACCGAGGTCTCCGCCCGCGCGCTGTGAACCTCCACCCGCGCCGCCCCGAGCCCGCGCCGCAGCAGGATCTCCCGCGCCACCCGCTCCAGCCGCTTGCCGAGCGCCACGCCCGGCGGCTCCCCGGCGGCCGCGTCCGCCAGCGCGCCCTCCAATTCCGCCTCCAGCGATCCGGAACCGCCCTGCCGGGGGTTCACGCCGACCACTCCGCCCGCCGCTCGCCCACCTGCAGCCCGGCGATGTTGTGGAGCCGGTTCCACGGCCACTCCGCAGACCCCGGCGCCGCCACCGGCAGGACGCCCGGCGCCACCGCCTCCAGCACCGCCGGGACCGCGACCGCGAGCAGATCGTTGCTGCCGCCGTGGACCTTGATCACCAGCCCCTGCCGCCGCTCCGGGAGCGCGATGGAGAACAGCCCCTCCGCGCCGACCTTCACCGTCAGCGGCTCGGTCGCCCCCTGGACGACCCGCCGATCCAGCCGCCCGGTGCCGCTCATCAGGTGCGGCTGCCGGTGCATCGCCCAGCCGATCCGGCCCGCCAGCGACGGCGCCCCGCCCGCCGCCTCCGCCGCCGCAGACGCATGCATCTCCGCCGCCAGCCGCGCGAAGCCCTGCGCCATCGCGGTGATCGGCAGGTGGAACGACGGCACGCCGCAGCCGTCGACGCCGACGCCGGGCGCCTGCCCGCACCAGCCGGTGATGGTCTGGAGGTTCTGCTGCTGGAGCGGGTGGGAGAGCGGCAGGTAGTCCAGATCCCAGCCCTTCGCCTGCGCCGCCGCGAGCATGAAGGTGTGCTTGCCCGAACAATTGCTGTGGACGGCGGTACACTTGCGCCGCCGCCCCATCAGCACCCGCGCTGCAGGCTCGTACATCGGCCAGTGCGCGCCGCACCGCAATTGCCGCTCCTTCAGGTGGAAGTGCCGCAGGAGCCGCAGCACCCGCGCCACATGCTCCGGCTCGCCGGAGTGGCTGGCCGCGCCGAGGGCCAGATCGCCGTCGTCGAACCACGCCTGCTGCTCCGCGCTCAGGCAGGACAGCGAGCTGTGGAGCTGCATCGGCTTGCAGCCGGATCGCCAGAAGCAGGCGAAGTCCTCCCCCACCTGCCACCGCACCTCCGCCCGCCCCTCCGGCCCGATCTCCACCAGCGCCGCGCTCACCTCCTGCGCGATCTCCCGCAGCCCCCCCCGGTACTGGACCGCATGCAGCCGCATCAGAGGCTCAGCGGGCGGGTGGTGACGTCCGCCTCCAGGCTGCCGTCGTCGATGGCGTTGAACAGCTCAGTGTTCATATCGTCCTCCACCGTCGCCCCGTCCGTGTCCTCCGCCACGATCCAGTAGTCGAGCAGCGTCCCCCAGCAGCCGTCCACCGAGGTCACGCCCGCCGCCGTGAACGTCACGGTCCCGTCCGCGCCGGTCGTCCCCTCCCCCAGCTCCGCCAGCTCCCACGCCCGATCGTCGAGGTAGACCCGCACGCCCGCCGCCGCGCGCCCGCCCCGCTCCACCTGCGCGCGGATCACGACGTCGTAGGTGCTGACGTCGCCGCAGGCGCCGTCCTGCGTGTCCTCCGCGCTCTCCTTCACAGCGGTGTCCTCCCCGCTGCTGCAGCCCGCCAGCCCCGCGACGATCCACCACGCCCATCCACGCATGCCGCCTCCAGCCCGCCAATATAACGTGTATTTGCGGGGGTACCCCCCCGCATCGGGACGGCGCTTGCGCTTGTCCCTCCCCCCGCGCCAAAGATGGCGCGACGGCTGGCCCGAGCCCTTGGTGAACGCAAGGGGCGATAGTATTTGTCGCGACGACTCTTTTTCGGGT
>JBEIQZ010000938.1:0-1198 GCA_040376255.1 Alphaproteobacteria bacterium | reverse complement strand
TCGCCTTTCGCCTTTCGCCTTTCGCCTTTCGCCTTTCGCCTTTCCGCCTTTCGCCTTTCGCCTTTCGCCGTGTCGCCGTGTCGCCGTGATCCTGCCTTTCGCCTTTCGCATTTTCTCTGTGACCTCTGTGCCTCCGTGCCTCCCAGACCCGCGTTTCAGCCAACCGGCTTCGCCCTCCGTCCTGATCCCTCACCGCTCCCCCCTCCACCTCCCCATCCCTCCGAACACCGTCCCCACCCTCCCCTGCATCCCCACGCACCGGAACCCCGCCGCATGGAGCGACTCCCCCACGATATCCCCTGTGAACCCCGCCGTATTCTCCAACCCGTCCACGATCCGCACCGACCAGAACCCGATCCGTTCGCGCGTGTTCTGCATCTGTCCGAAGTCGAGGACATGGAGCTGTCCGCCGGGCCGGAGGACGCGCCGGATCTCTGCGAGGGCGCGGCGGCGGGTGGGGGGAAGCATATGGTGGAGGATGAGGCTGGCGAAGGCGGCGTCCTGGGAGGCGTCGGGGAGCGGGAGGGCGGCGGCGTCGGCGTCAAGGAGGCAGAGATCGGGGAGAGCGGCGAGCTTCTGCTGCGCGATGCGGCGGGCGCCGGGGTCGGGCTCGGTGCCGGTGAGGCGGAGGCCGCGATCGTGGAGGCGGAGCAGCAGCGATCCGGTGCCGCAGCCGACGTCGAGGACGGACATGCCGGGGCTGAGGGCGGCCTGATCGATGAGGGACTGCCGCATCTCCGCTTCGGGGAGGGCGTAGCGGAGCAGCGGATCGAAGAGGGCGGTGAGGGCGTGGAAGGAGAGGGCGGGGATGACCGGGGCGGGCATCCGGTAATATAGCGGATCTGTCCGCCGTGGAGATCGGGATGGCTGCGCTGACGCCGACGCTGATGACCTGGAACGTGCGCTACTTCAGCCAGCCGACCGGCGGCCTCCGGAGCGTGGAGGCGGGGGTGGAGGGGGTGGCGGAGGCGGTGGCGGCGGGCTACATGAGCGAGTAGAAGCGCGCTAAGCTTGGTGGGTGTGAGTGGGTGGGGCTGAGAAAACAACTTTGGCGGGGACGGGGGCGGGGGCGCGGGCGGTGTAACCCCTGGCGGTTCGGGTGGGGCGGGCGGGGGGAGAAGCCTCGAGGGCCTGCGCGGGGCGGCGCTCGCCGAGGCCCTCACTGCGGGGCCCATGCAAGCCCACGCCAGCTTCTGCT
>JBEIQZ010000509.1:0-4544 GCA_040376255.1 Alphaproteobacteria bacterium | reverse complement strand
CCTGCTGGCGGGCCTGCTGGATCGCGGCGCTGAGGTCGGCGGGGGAGGAGAGCAGGAGCCAGGCGCGCTGCTGCTCGCGGGCCTCGGCGAAGGCGGGGTTCTCCAGGGTGGCGCGGAGGAACAGGACGGTCTCCAGCCCGTCGTAGCGGCGGGCCTCGCGGGTGGCGGCGGCGACGGCCTGCGCGTAGCCATCAGGGCGATCCCCGCGACCGTCGAGGGCGGCGTGGGGGCAGCCGCTCAGCACCGCGAGCGCGAGCAGCGGCATCATGCGGGCGTCCCCTCCAGCTCAGAGCGCAGCACGAGGGACTCCAGGACGAACCCTTTCGAAGCGAGGAATTCGCGGGCGCCCTCCTCGCGGTCGACGATGGTGACGCACTGGACGACGGTGAGGCCCTCGGCCTGCGCGCGCTCGACGGCCTTCCAGAGCGAGGCGCCGGTGGTGCTGGTGTCCTCGACGATGCAGACGGGGGTGCCGTCAGGGAGGTTGCCGCGCCCCTCGATGGTGGTGGAGGTGCCGTGGCTCTTGGGCTCTTTGCGGACGATGAAGGCGTGGACGGGGCGGCCCTTGATCCAGGAGAGGGCGGCGGCGGCGCTGGCGATGGGGTCGGCGCCGAGGGTGAGGCCGCCGACGCCGCGCACCTCCGGGCGGAGCCGATCCACGATCAGGCTGCCGATCAGGAAGGCGCCCTCGGCGTGGAGGGTGGTCTGCTTGCCGTCCACATAGAAGTCGCTCTCCCGCCCTGAGGAGAGGACGACCCGGCGCCGCCGATAGGAGCGATCTTTGAGCAGGTCGATCAACCGTTCGCGCAGTCCGGGCATCTCTGTTCTCCGTGGGGTGGTCTATCCTGAGATAGACTGTCAGGCAGCGATCCGGGCGGAGCGCAGGCGTGGAGGCGTGGATGGGGTCGGGGATCATCGGCTATCTGGTGGCGGGTTTCCGCTGGTGGATGTTACCGCTTCTGCTGGGGCTGGCGGCGGCGGCGGTGATCCTGCTGTGGCTGGCGTCGGCCTCTGCGATCGCGCCGACGCGCTACGGGGTGATGTGATGGAGGCCAACGACGGCGGGGAGCGCGGGGGAGCGGACGGGGGAGCCTGGACGGCGATGGAATTGCTGGGGGTGGCGGTCAAGGCGGTGCTGGCGCTGATCGTCGGGGCGATGCTGATCAATTTTCTGGCGACAGCAGCGATATATGTGCTGGCCTTCTTCTACGGCGGGAGCGCTTGCTGATGGCGCCGGAGGGGCCGGAGCGCGGCGGATCGTGGACGTCGGGCGATCCGCTGGGGGTGGTGTTCAGGGCGGTGTTCTGGCTGATCATCGGGTCGGTGGTGCTCCAGATAGCGGGGATGGCGGCGGTATATATGCTGCTGTGGTTCACCGGCGGGAGCCTCTGTTGACGCCGCCTCCGGCGAAGGGGCGCGGGAGCCCGCTGGTGACGCTGGGGGCGCTGCTGGGGCTGATGGGGGCGCTGCTGGGCGGGGCGGAGCTGTGGGCGCGGCAGGCGATCACGGATCGGGAGTTGCTGCTGGTCCACGACATGCCGTTCCTGCAGGACGATCCGTGGCTGCTGTGGCGGCTGCGGCCGGGGTTCTCAGCGCCGATCTGGCAGGGGGAGCCGCTGACGATCAACAGCATCGGGCTGCGGGACGGGGAGCTCCGGGAGGCGCCGGCGGGGACGGCGCGGATCCTGTCGCTGGGCGAGTCGAGCACCTGGGGGCACGGGGTGGACGCGCGCGACACCTATACGGAGCAGGCCGGGGCGCTGCTGACGGCTTCGGGGCGCCCGGCCGACGCGATCAACGCGGGCGTCCCGGCGTGGAGCCTCTACCAGTCGGCGCTGTTCCTGGAGCGGGAGGGGGCGGCGTTCGCGCCGTCGGCGGTGCTGGTCTACCACCTGCAGAACGATCTGATGTCGCGCGGCGGGGGCGCGAACCGGCGCGACCCGTTCCAGGTGTCGATGAGCGACCGGCAGCTCATGGAGGCCCGCCGCCCGCTGGCGCCGCTGATGGAATTGCTGGCGGGCAGCCGCCTGCGCCAGTGGATCTGGCTGCGCTGGCTGGCGCCCCGGATGGCGCAGCCGGGGGAGCGGGTATCGGGGGCGGTGCCGCGCGTGCCGGAGGCGGATCGGCGCGCGGCGCTGGATCGGATCCTGGCGTGGTGCGACGCGGCGAACGCGGTGATGATCGTCATGAAGCCGGTCTACGCGCGGGGGAAGTTCATGGAGGATCGGGTGATGGAGCGGTGGGCGGCGGAGCAGCACACCTACCGGGTGTTCTATCTGGATCTGCCCCGGCTGAAGGCGGCGGCGCAGGTGCCGGACGCGGGGTTCTTCCAGATCGACGACACCCACCCGACCCCGGCGGGACACCGCTGGATCGCGGAGCAGGTGGCGGTGGCGCTGTCACAGAAGCCGGTGACCCCGTGAGCGGGCAGCCCGGCGCTGCGCCGCTCTCCCGGCAATTCCTGTACATGCTCCTCAGCACGCTGTTCACGCTGGCCGTGGCGGAGGCGACGGTGCGCTGGGCGGACGGCGGGGCGCTGCCGCAGCTCGACTGCTACCGGACGGAGGCGGGGCGGCTGGCGCTTGATCCGGGGTGCGCGCGGCGGCTGCCGTCGGCGGGGGGCGGCACATGGGAATTGCGGATCGGGGCGGACGGGCTGCGCGAGGTGCCGGGGCGCCCGGCGCCGGGGGCGTCGTCGCCGGCGTGGCTGCTGGCGGGGGACTCGCAGGTGCTGGGGATGGGGGTGGCGGACGGCGCGACGACGGCGGCGGCGGCGGCGCGGCTGGGGCTGTGGGTGGCGCCGGTCGGGGTGCCGGGGCACGGGCTGGAGGAGGCGCTGGCGCAGGCGGAGGCGCGGCTGGAGGCGGAGCCGGCGTCGGTGGCCGGGGTGCTGGCGGTGGTGAACGCGGCGAACGACTGGAGCGAGGCGGGGCGCCCGGCGCTGGAGCGGTACGCGGTGCTGGGCGGGTGGCTGATCAGCCGCCAGAACAGCGCGACGGTGTGGGGGCGCTTCTTCGCCACCCCGCTGGCCCGGAGCCACTTCCTCGTCCAGGCGGTGAGCCTCGCCGGGCGCGACTGGTCGGAGGAGCCGCAGGCCCGGCGGCTCGCTGAGAGCCCGTGGGGGATGCCGCCGCAGATCGACGCCACCGCGACCGGCGGGCGCCGCGAGGCCGCGCGGCTGCTCTCGCTCGCGCTCCACAGCTTCGCCGCCCGCCACCCGGAGGTGCCGCTGCGGGCGGTGCTGCTGCCGGTGGACTTCTCGACCTCCGGGGCGCGGGCGCGGGCGGTGCTGCGCGCGGATCTGATCGGCGGGCTGGCCCTGCCGCCCTGGCAGGACGCGGCGCCGTGGACAGAGCTGCTCGGCATGATCCCCGACGTCCAGGTGATCGATCTTCGGGACGACCTCACGGAGCCGTCGCATTTTCTGGACGGCGACTACCATCTCTCTGCGGCGGGGCATACAGTGGTGGCAGCCTGCCTCGCCCGAAACCTCCAGCCCGCGAAGCCTCCCCCATGAGCAGCCTCCTATGAGCAGTCTAAGCGCCGTGACGAGCCTCACCGATCAGGAGATCCTCCGATCCCCGCCGGGCATGCCGGGCGGCGCGCCGCTGGTGATCCCGTTCGCGCTGTTCCGCCTGATCTCGCGGATCATCTGGCGCCTGCCGGGGCAGGGGGCGCGGAAGATGGCGGAGTTCTCGCACGTCGAGGCGGGCAGCGGGCTGGACATGCTCGCCGCCGCCGAGGCATGCGCCGATCCGCTGCTTCGGAAGAAGTATTTTCTGCACGCGATGGACGAGCTGAAGCACTCCCGCCTGTTCCGCGAGCGGGCGCTGGCGCTCTCGGCGTCGTCGGGCGGGCGCGACCGGGCGGTCGAGGCGGTGCTGGACGACGCGGGGTTCATCCCCTCCCACGGCATCCGGGACACCGAGCCGCTGTATCTCCAGCACGGGGAGCTGGAATTCCTCGCCTTTGTCTGGCTCCACGAGCGGGCGGGCGCCTCCCAGTTCGCGGTCTACGCGGAGCTCATGCAAGACGCGGACGCGCGGGCGATGTTCGACGAGATCGCGCGGGACGAGCGGTTCCACATCGCCTACAGCCGCGCAGAATTGGAGCGCCGGACGCGGGAGGGGCCGGAATTGCGGCGGGCGGTGTGGCGGGCGGTGTTGGCGGTGCGGCTGCGGGATGCCTGGCAGGCGTGGGGGCGGCTGGCGTTCCGGATGGGGGACTTCATGTCGGGGCTGTGGCTGGGGCTGCTGTACTGGGTCGTGGTGACGCCGTTCGCGCTGGTGGCGCGGGGGCGGGAGGAGATGAAGGGCGGGTTCGTGGCGGGCGGTGAGGCGCGCGGGAAGGGGTACGGGGAGGAGATGGTATGACGACGCTTCTGTTGTTGATCGGGGCGGTGTGGGCGGCGCCGGGGGAGCAGGCGCCGGGGGCGCCGGGACAGCAGGGGCCGGGGCATCGGGAGCTGGTGCCGGAGGTGCGGGCAGCCTCGGGGTGGAAGGAGGAGGGCGGGTGGCAGCGGTCGGGGTGGCTGGAGGTGGGGG
>JBEIQZ010000335.1:0-7008 GCA_040376255.1 Alphaproteobacteria bacterium | reverse complement strand
GCTGCTGGCGGTGATCGGGGACGTGGCGCACCCGGGCTGGCGGGCGGAGGCGGTGGGGGTGTACCGGCTCTGGCGGGATCTCGGCTACGCGGTCGGGGCGCTGCTGGCGGGGTGGGCGGCAGACCGGCTCGGCCTGCATGTGGCGGTTGCGCTGGTGGGCGCGCTCACCCTCGCGTCAGGCGGCTTCGCCGCGATCAGGCTCCGCGATCAGGCTCCACGATCAGGTTCTGTGACTGCGCGCTGAACCTCTCAAGTCAGGTCAGCGACAGCGCTCCGCAGCACCTCCAGGCAGGGGTTGTCGCGCCCGGGGGCGCACTCGCTGATCGGCCTCACCCCGATCCCGAGCATGGCGTAAACCGCCTCCCCGAGCGTCCGGCTGTCATCGGCATCCAGCGCCCTTCGCCGAACAACCCAATCAACTTCTGCCTGTGATACATCCTGTGTAACAGGCAGCGATATCCAAGCTACTCCCCGCCGATCAGGCGGCTGCGGCGCCGCATCGCAGACAGCCTGCCCGCTTCCTTACCGCCGGACATCAGCCGCCCGCTCTCGACGAGCATGCGGCGGTGCTCCGGGTAGCGCGCCCCGAGATCATAGCGATCCCGGTCGACCGGGACGAGCGCCTGCGCGTCGATGAGCGCGCCGATCGTGGACTGGATCTGGAGCGCAGGGAGCTCGACCTTGTGCGCCATCTCTCCGAGCACCCCTGTCGGCAGATGGACCCCCTGCCCGGAGGCGAGGTGCTCAGCCTGACGGCGGAGCTCGACGAGCAGCGCCCACCACATCCGTCCGCGCGCCGCGAGGCTGTTCGGGGAGCCGCCGAGCGGCGGCAGATCGAGCGGCAGCGGCACCAGCGCGCGGGCGCTGCCCTGCTGGAGGGAGTCGCGGATCCGCCCGGACAGGAGGACAAGCCCCGGCATGAAGATCAGCCGGGCGGGGCGTCCGCGCGTCTGGCGCTCCTCGCTCAGGGAGTAGAGCTGGTAGGTGCCGGTGCTGATGTGGAGGTAGAGGCGGCTCATGATGTGGGCGAGCGCCCGATAGGCGGTCCCGTATCGCTCCGGATCCTCGCCCACCTGCTGCGCGAGTCCGGCGCCTCCCCCCTCGATCACCAGCGGGGCCTCCTCCTGCTCCCGCTGCTGGACAGCGGCCACGAGCCACGGGATGAAGCGCAGGGGCCGCACCGTGTCCAGCTCCCTGACGCCGCGCTCGATCAGGGCGCGGATCGCCTCGATGTCCATCATCGCGCCCTGGTGGAGGCCGCCGGTATGGATCTCTGAGACGACGCCCTGATCGTGCGCCCGGCGCAGGAGGTTGCGCCCGTCCGCCCCGGCGGTCGTGACGAGCTCCACCTCGCCGCAGGGGCCGCTGAGCAGCGCTGATGCGATCAGCGCCGGGAGCACCGGCAGCCGCGCTCGGCGCTCACGTACGGGCAGGACACGGTCCCGCCACACCGCGAGCGCGATCCGGCGGAGCGCCGGGCAGGTGAACGGATCCGGACCTCGTACATGGATGAGCTGCGACTCCGCCTCGATGATGCCCAGCCGGATGATCGGCGCGTCTGCAGCGGGCGCGAACAGCGCCCCGATCTCCGTCTCCGCGTTCTTCGCCGCCAGCCGCGCGCCCTCCGCGCCGAGCCGCTGGAGCGTCCTGGAGAGCGCGTCCCGCAGGAGCAGCGCGTCCTGCCCCGGCGCCTCGCCATCGCCGAGCAGGATGTCCGAGATGTCCGTGTCCCCGGCAGAGATCGCGCCGGAGAGCACCGGCTGCGGACGCCACCACCCGGGCAGCATCTCCGTCCACTGCTCCAACCCCTCGGAGAAAATCTCCGCCAGCACCGCCACGAGGACAGGGATCGGCCGATCCGCCTCCTGGTGGTACTCCAGCAGCGCCTCCTGCAGGGCCTGGCGCTCAGCCTCCTCCATCGTGCTGTTCGCGATCACCGACTCCCAGGTGTGGCGCCAGGGGCGCTCCCAGTCGTGCTCCGCCGTGCTGGTGAGGACGGGCTGCTGATCCGGCCGCACGATTGAGATCGTGACCGGGCTCCAGCGCTTCGGCGGGCGGGCGACGCAGAAGCGGGCAGCGAGCGCGAGGATCGGCAGGCGCTCAGGCATCGTCGCTCCGCCGGGACGCCGGGACATCCGGGAGACGGAGCGGCTTCCTCGCAGCTGGTGCGCGACCTTCGGCGACGATCCGATCCAACTGGAGCTGCTCCTCAGGCGTGGCGGCGCGGATGCCCCCCTCGCCCGTGCGGATCAGCAGCACCTCCTCCTCAGGGACGCGCCCGTAATTGCTCTTTGTAACCCGGAAGCGCGCCGCGCCCGGGTAGCGGCCGCCGCCGGGCAGCACCACCTCCTCCAGACTGGCCACCCACCGCGCGCCGTCCACCAGCGCCGACGACCCGCGCACCGAGGCGGCCGAGGCCGCGCCCGCGTCTGCGCTGCGGCTGGCCTTGTTTGTGTGGTGCGCCAGCAGCACCGCCGGCCCGCCGGGGAGCTTCGTGAAGCGCTCCAGCACCTGGATAAGCCGCGTCGCCGCAGCGTTGTCCGTCTCCACATCCGGCCCGGCGAAGCGCGAGAGCGGATCGAGGATGATGGCGTCCCAGCCCCCAGTACGGCGCCCCTCCTCCTCCAGGAACCGGTAGAGCGCGTCCGCGAACGGGGTGCGTGCGGACTGCCCGCCCTCCTCTGCGCGGGTCAGGGCGAGGCTGTCCAGCCCGGAGCCGGGGAGCGTCAGGATGCGCCCCACAGCCTCCCTCGCCCGCTCCCGCTCCTCCTCCCGGCGCTGCCCCGGCTCATCCGGCGGCAGCAGCGCCATCGCCGTCGCCTGCTGGTGGAGGCGGCGGCGCAATTCCGGCTCGTCCTCCTCCCCCAGCACCAGCACCACCCGCTGCCGCAATTCCGCCCCCGTCGGGAAGCGCCCCAGCCACGGCCTTCCCGTCACCACCGACAGCGCCAGCCCGCAGAGCGCGAAGGTCTTGCCCACCCCGCCCGCCGCCGCGAGGATGCCGACCTTCCCCTTCGGCACCATCCCGTCCCCCCGCATGGAGAATGCACCCGCGCCGGGCGGCAGGTGCAGCAGGTAGGGCCGGGGCAGCGGCTTCGCGTCCAGCCACGCCCCGGTTGGTCGCACCCACGGCAGCCGCGCGATCAGCTCCTGCTGCGCCTGCGCCTCTGGATCGTGCATCGGCGCCGTCCCCTCCGCCGGATCGACGGGCAGCCGAGCCAGGATCAGCAGATCGTTCTCATCCGGTATGGCTCCGTTTTGCATGATATTTTTCATCTCTTCATAATGAGCGCGCTCAGGTCGCCTGATCTGACAACGCCCCTCCAGGGTCTTCCGGATCTCGTCGGCGTAGCCGTCCCCGGCGGCGTCCTGGTGGGTGCGGATCAGCACCGTCGCACCGTCGGGGATGCGCGCGGCGATCCCGGGCGTCCAGGCGCCGGAGACTACCCCGAACACCGCGAAGGTGCGCTGCTCGCGGAGGATCTGCTCCTGGCGTGCGCTGCAGGTCGCCCATGTCCAGAGATCCGGTTCGCCCTCCGCGATGACAACCCGCCCGTCCCACTCCACGCCGTCCGCGCCGCGCTCCCCGCGCAGCAGCGCCTGCGCGAGCGGCTCAGCGAGCACAAGCCCCCGGCAGGACATCCCGGCAGGCGGGCGCGACTTCTGGCGATCCTGACGGGTGTCTGCACGGAACCGGACACTGGCGAGCGCTCCGCGCTCATCGAAGACCGGCGCGACCAACCGGTAGCGCTCCCGGATCGGAGCAGAGAGCCACGCAGGCCACGACCAGGTGGCGGGCAGGAGCCGCACCAGCCCCTGACCGTCCAGCCCCTCCGGATGCAGCCCGCGCGCCTGCAGGCAGGCCAGCGCGCTGTCGTCCGTCGCAGCGCCCGCCAGCGGCCCGCAGACAGCCCACAGCGCCCGCAGGAGCGCCGCACCGGCTCCAGGCGGCTCCGCGCCGCCCTGCGGCTCCTGCGGGCGCTGGCGGGCCTCCTGTGCCTGCCTGCGGGCCGCCGGCCGCCTGAGCTCAGACCCGGCCCGCAGGGTGCCCTCCCCGAGCTCCGTGAACAGGCTTCCCCAGACCTCCCGCTCCTCACGGCCGGGGATCCGGCCCAGCCGGTGCGCCGCGTAGAGCGACATCGCGTCGCCACGCGCGTCGCACCCTCCAGCATGGCACCGCCACGCGGAATTCCCCGCGAAGAACGAGATCGGCCCCCGCCGCTCTTCCCTGCCGCGCCGGGTCGCGCCGCAGACCGGGCAGGGCGACCACGAAGACCGCCCCTGTTGCCGGAGGCCGACGCGCTCCGCCATAGCCGGAAGAGCTCCGATCTGATCTCCGCTCATGTCCGCTCCCCGGACACCTGCTGCGTCTGCGCCTGCAGCGTCTGTTCCAGGCGCTCGACCCGCCGATGGAGCGCGGCGAGCTGCTCCGGGATGGGCTGCGTCTGCTCGACAGAATCAGCGGATATACATATTCCAAGCTCTTCTTCGATGTGTCTCAGCCCGCTCTCCAGCGCATACCTCGCCGCGTCCGAGCGCGAGCGGCGCACCCCGTCCAGGCGACGCGCCACTGTCTGGAGCCGCTCCAGCAGATGCCCAGGAATCCTGAGCGTCAGAACCACCTGCTGATCAGACATCAACCTCCCTCCGTATTCATATATTACACGAATACATGTCCGCATCAATGTAACAAATGTTCAGTCGCTCAATTTTTCCCCCCCGATGCTCCGGCGCCGAACCCTCCCCGGCAGAGTCTCTCCTGGGCGGGCCGGCGCGCGCCTCAGCGCGGGACGGCCCGGCCCCTACGCATGCGTAGCGTAGCGTTGAACCGGTTTTTGAAAAAATCGGCGTATCTCCATAGTCGAGATCCAAAGTAAGGGGGGGGTGATCCGGGAAGTAAGGGGGGGGTGATCCGGGGAGTAAGGGGGGGGTGATCTTTTCGGCGTTGAAAGAGCATATAATTTTTTTCGCCTCAGAGTAAGGGGGGGGTGATAATATTCGGCATTCATCTTCATCTATTTTGACCAACACTCATGCCGGTTACGACTTAAAAAGTACCATGTTAGATCCTTGATAGTTTTGAGTCGGAGCCGCAGAGAGCCACCACCGAAGAGCTGGTGCGTGGGGATGAGCGCCTGCCATGCTCCGAGGACGCCGTCCCCTCCCCGTGGCCCAACTCCGCGCTGCCCATGGGCGGGAATCCGGAGGCAGGCGCCTCCACCACAGCCCGCTGTACCTCCCCGCCTGTACATCGATGAACGAGAGCCTGGCGGGGCGTCCCATAGTGGCGCGATACCGTCAATCGCGCCATGTATGTGGCGCGATACGTCAATCGCGCCACTACGGAGCGGAGCTGCTGTGCCGCGTCCTATTGCAACCGCAATCAGCTCCGGCATGAAGGATCAGCCAGATGGGTGTCCGCTCTGTCTCAGACCGGCCATGGCAGGGTGATCCGCATATCAGCACATGTCGTCGATATGCGTGGGCAGACCTGTCAACGATGTATTCTGATATGCAGCAGATATGTCAGAACGGCCAGTGAGGCTGTACGATCATCGCGCTCCACAGTCTGATCTGACATGTCAGCACACATATCAGAGCGGTCGTTGATAGTCAGCAGATCCGCTCAGAATCCGACCTGTCAACGATGGAGATGACCTGTCAGCACACATATCAGAAGAAGAGTAGAATGAGTTTAAAAGCATGTTTTTTACTGGTATGGGTGTATCCGGCGACATGTCGGAACTGCGGCAGGTCAGGAAGGTTCTGATATGTCGGATATCGGGCTGGAGACGGCAGTGCTGACAGGTCATCTGACATATCACTGCACCTGTCAGCAGTGCATTTTCTGCTGACAGGTCAGACGACCTTGACCAGGCGTGTGCCGGCGCGTAACCATCCGGACATGCCTGACGCCCCTGCTGACGCCTGTGACCCCGCTGTTCCCGGCCCCATCGCGGCCCGTCCCGGCGATCTCGTCCCCCTGCGGGAGGCGGCGCGGCAGGTGGATCGCTCCATCTCGACGCTGCGGGAGTGGATACGTGACGGAGAGCTCGCCGGGTGGAAGCCTGAGGGGGCGACGGCGGCCAACGCGCCGACGCTGGTCTCGCTGGCGGAGGTCCGGCTGCGGATGGTGGTCGGGGAGAAGGCAATCGTGCCGGGTCGGCCGCCCGGGCTCCTGCGGGAGCGGCCAGGGGAGCAGGGCGGGGGAGCAGCGGAGGTGTCCGGCGAGGGCAGGGAGGCGGCGCTGCTCAGGGAGCAGGCACGGGAGCACGCGCTGCGGCTGGAGATCGTCGATGCGAAGGCTGCGCTGCGGATCGCAGAGGTGGAGCGGGAGGCGCTGCGGGCAGAGGTGGAGCGGCTTCGGGAGCAGCAGGGGCAGAGCGTCCGGCTCCTGGAGGCGGCGCAGCAGGATCTGCGGGGCGCATGGGAGCGGGAGCGGGCGCGGGCGGACGGCGCAGAGGCGGAGGTGCGGGTGTTGCGGGCGGGGCTTCAGCTCCCGTGGTGGCGGCGGCTGCTCACTGGCTGATGAGGCGCGATCTGCGATCTCCATGAAGGCGATGCAGATCCGGAGCCTCCCTGCGGGGCTGGCCGGAATTCCGGGATGATCCGTTCCGTAATCATCCTGCTTCAGATTTGGTTTGCACGGATCAGAAAGCTGGTACGGTTACGGTTCGGCTCTGTGTCTTCATCGGTGGGCGGGTACGGATCGGTTCCGGTGCATGGCTGGTGCCTGCGGTTCTGGAGCGCATGGAAGCGATAATGCTGTCTGTTCCGGCACTTGTGACAGGAAGCGGAGCGGAGCCCGGAACGCGTGCGATCCGAACCGTACCCGAACCGTACCCGAACCGTACCCGAACCGTACCCGTTCCATATAGATAGAAGCTGGACAGTTCTGGAACGTGTCTACGCTTCTACTTCGGTAGAGGCGTCGTTGCGGGCGGATCCAGGGCTGAGGTACGGATCGGATCGGAAGCAGGTCGCAGAGCGGCTGTCCTGCCCGCCGTC
>JBEIQZ010000425.1:0-5547 GCA_040376255.1 Alphaproteobacteria bacterium | reverse complement strand
GCCCGCGACCACCATGTGAGCTTCGTCAACAGCACCGGCGGGGACTTCCTCTATGTGATGGGCGGCAGCGACGGGCGCGGGGCGCTCTCAGGCATCGAACGCGCCCCGCTGGACAGCGACGGGGCGCCGGGGGCGTTCGAGAGCGTCGCCCGGATGCCGGAGGCGCTGCTCGGGATGGGGCTGTGCGGCGGGGACGGGGCCTACGCGGGGGCGTACGCCATCGCGGGCGGACTGGACGGGACGAGCAACTCGACGGATACCGACTATCTTATCTATGTGCAGGACGACGGCTCGCTGGAATTCGCCATCAAGCAGCCGATGAACAACGCCCGCTACCACCTGACCCTGGCCTGCGTCGGGGACTGGCTCTTCGCGATGGGCGGGCTGGTGCAGACCGTCGACGGCGCCGATGTCTCCCAGGAGATCTCGGACGTCATCGAGCGCAGCAGCCGCGACCCGGACGCGCCGGGCGGCTGGGAGGAGATCGGCGCCCTGCCGGAGCCGCGCACGCACCAGGCCGTCGCCGTGCTGGAGGACACGATCTACCTGATGGGCGGCGGGGAGGGCGCGGCTGCCACC
Organism: Alphaproteobacteria bacterium; assembly: GCA_040376255.1. Lineage (GTDB taxonomy): Bacteria > Myxococcota_A > UBA796 > UBA796 > SXON01 > JBEIQZ01. Next base: position 4,968 of record JBEIQZ010000425.1, on the reverse strand, counting down.
GCCACCATCCTGCGGGCGACCGTGGACGGCGACGGGGGACTGAGCGGCTGGACGGAGGCCGGGGAATTGCCCGGCGACCGCGCTACGTCATCGGCGTTCTTCCGGGACGGCGCGCTCTATGTGATCGGCGGGATGGAGACCCTGACGGGCCGGGAGGTCGACACGGTGCTGCGCGGGGAGGTGCAGGCGGACGGCAGCATCGGCGCGTGGACAGAGCAGGAGGCGCTCCCGCAGGCCCGCGCCCACTCCCACCAGACGCCCATCTTTGAGGATCGGATCTACTCGATCGGCGGCTCCATCGAGCACATGCCCCAGCCGGAGGTCTACGTCGGGCGCTTCACGGCTCAGTAGCGGGGCGGACCCGGATCCGGATGTCACGGATCATGTATCGGGGACTCAGGTCTGGCGCGCACACCGCGCAGAACCGGCGTTCCGGCTATGCTCTCAGGGCCGCTGCCGCTGGCACCGCGATTGCCGTACCGGCTACACCCCACAGGAGCCTCCCATGCTGCTCTCCCTCCTCGCCCCGCTCCTGTTCCTGTCCGCCTGCGACCCCGCTGACAAGGACGACACCGCCGTCACCGGCTGCACCGAGATCGCCATGTCCTCGGTCACCCTCTCGGTCGTCGACGCGGACGGGAATTCTGTGCCGGACGCCGCCGCCACCTTCTCCGTCGACGGCGGGGCCGCCGAGGACTGCGAGTCCTTCAGCGGCACCTTCACCTGCGGCTACGAGCGCGCCGGCACCTTCACCGTCGAGGCCTCTGCCCCCGGCTACGCCGACAACAGCGCCACCGTCACGATCGGGATGGACGCCGCCGGCTGCCACGTGGTGGGCCAGTCCATCACCATCACCCTCGATCAGGTCGACTGCACCGAGGAGGTCCGCCCCTCCGTCCTCGTCCACCTCTGGACGATGATCGACATCCCGATGGAGAACACCGCCGTCTCCTGGGCCCTGCAGAACGCCGAGATGGCGTCCCAGCCCTGCACCGGCAGCGCAATGGACTGGGCCTGCGGCTCGGAGTTCGCCGGGGATCTGGAGATCTCCGCCTCCGCCGACGGCTTCCACGCGCCGCTCACCCTGGTGACCGTGCCGATGTCTGAGGACGGCTGCCATGTGATCACCCAGTCCGTCGAGATCGAGATGCTGCCGGATTAAGCTCAGCGGCATGGAACCCGTCCCCGAACACGAGCTGAACCGCCGCTCCTGGAACGCCGTCACCCCCGCCCACAACAGCCACAAGCGCGACCAGGCCGCGTGGCTGCGCGCGGGCGGCTCCACCCTCTACCCGGAGGAGTCGGCGCTGCTGGGCGACATCGCCGGTCAGCGCCTCGCCCACCTCCAGTGCAACTGCGGGCAGGACTCGCTCTCGCTGGCGCGGCTCGGCGCGCAGGTCACCGGCGTCGACATCTCAGACGCCGCCATCGACACCGCCCGGCAGCTCTCCGCCGGCAGCGGCATCCCCGCTACCTTCGAGCGGGCCGATCTGTTCCGCTGGTTCCAGACGGCGGAGGCGGCCAGCTTCGACGTCGCGTTCTCCTCCTACGGCTTCATCGGCTGGCTCTCAGACCTCCGGCCCTGGGCGGCGGGGCTGCGCCGCGTCCTCCGCCCCGGCGGGCGCTTCGTCTGCGTCGAGTTCCACCCGGCCGCCTTCATCTGGGACGATCAGTGGCGCCACGTCTGGCCGTACAGCAGCCACGGCGCCGTCGTCGAGAGCGGCGGCGTCAGCGACTACGTCGGCATGAGCGGCCCGGCCCTCGCCCCCTCCGGCTTCGAGCCCGGCGTCACCGGCTTCGTCAACCCCCACCCCACCCGTGAGTACGCCTGGGGCATCGGCGACATCCTCGGCGCCCTGCTCAGCGCCGGCCTCCGCATCGAGCGCTTCGACGAGCACGCCCACAGCAACGGCTGGAAGGGCTGGGAGCCGATGCGCGCCCTCCCCGGCGAAGGCGACGGGCGCACCCGCTGGACGGTGCCGGAGGGCAGGCCGGAGATCCCGCTGATGTTCGGGCTGGTGGCGCGGGCGCCGTGAGCCTGCCGCCCTACAGCTTCTTCAGCCCGTCGCACTGCGGCGCCCCGATGTACGCCCCGACGGGTATCACCGCCCGATCCCCGTCAACAAAGCTCCGCCACCGTTCCGCTGAGGCGCTGCAGGTGAGGATCTTCCCGTCCTGCTGCGTGAGCAGCCGCCGCAGCGACTCCCGCTTCGCGCCGGGCCGCTCGCAGCCCTCCGTCTCGCAGGTCTGCGCCGCAACCTCCGGCCAGGCCGGGGCCGGGTCGGTGCCCTCGCCGGATCGGGTCGCCGGGCGGACGCTCTCCCAGGCCAGCACCTTGTAGCGGCACCACTCGGCGTAGGTCGTGCTCTTGTGGCGCCCGCGCCGGTCGGCGTCTTTGATCCGCTCGTCGCGGGAGGTGATGATCGCCGCCTGCGGGGCCTCGCTGCACCAGCCCTCCTGCGGCTCGCCCTGCAGGCGCTCGATCGCGATCGTGCGCTCCCAGGTGTGGCCGGTGACGGTGACCGGCTGCTCCGTGGCGCTCTGGCGCTCCATGACGATGAGGCCGCCGAGCCCGACGCAGGAGAGCACCGCCGTCCCGCCGACCAGCAGCAGCCCCCCGATCAGCGCCAGCGCGACGCCCGCCAGCAGCCACCAGCGCGCGGACGATCCCGGCCGGGACGATCCCGGCGGTCTATCCTCCATCCTGCCCTCCTCTTATACCGCGACCCTACAGCGCCACCTCGTCCACCACGCCCAGCACCACCGCATGCAGCGGGTCGGTGTCCTTGCCGAGGATCTGGCGCGCCGTGTTGCCCTCGCGCGCGCAGAGCACCAGATCGCCCGGCCCGGCCTGCACCGAGTCCACGGCGAGGAAGCTGGAGCCCTTCGGCGTGCTGCCGTCCGGCCGCACCGGCTGCACCACCAGCACGGTGCGCCCGGTGTAGCAGGGGTGCTTGACGCTGCTCACAGAATTCCCGATCACGCGGCAGAGGATCATGACAGGTACCTCGCATCGCCCCAGACATCATCGACGATCGACACCACCGCCGCGTCCACCGGCACGAACGTCTCCGGCAGCGCCAGCGCCGCCTCCCGCCCGGTCACCCACTCGACGAGATCGCCCGGCCCCGCCTGCAGCGCGTCCGCCAGCACGATGGCGTCGCCGTCCGGCCGCCCGTCGTGATCCTGCGGTTGCGCGAGGAGGAGCCGGACGCCCTCCAGCCCCGGAGACTTCACGCTCGCCACCACCCGCCCCAGCACCCGTGCCAATTGCATGTCATCGCCCTCCCAGGCCCGCGCCGAACGGCGCAACCCGCAACAAAAACGCGAGGAACTCCGGGTGCGGCCTGCCGATCCGCTCCGCCCGCACCAGCCGATCCCGCTCCTTCAGCACCGCCGCCCCGATCTCCAGCGCCGCGTCCACGTCGTGCTGCTTCCCGTGTACCACGAAAAAGCCCTTGCCGCCGAGCGCCGGGGACAGCCGCAGCCCGCACAGCCCCACGTCCGCCATCTTCAGGCATTGGTCGCAGGCCGCGATCACCGACGCCACTGAGCGCCCCTCGATCACCCCCACCGTGTCCGGGTCGCCCACCGACTGCGCGCCGCCGATCCCCGCCCACACGCGCGGATCGACCAGCGGCAGCATCACCTCATCCAGCAGATCCTCCGCCGCGATCTCCCGCCCGACCCGGTGCGCCGCCGCGACCTCCGCCACCCCGCCGCCGTAGAGGATCAGCACCTTGCCCGGCTCGACAAGGTTGGTCTCGACGATCGTGACCGGGGCCTCCTTGACGAGCGCGTCGAGGGTCCGCATGGCGCGGGCGATGGAGCCGACCTCCAGCATGGCCAGCGAATCGTGGAGGACCCACGCCATCGCTCACACGATCCGGAAGTAGCCGGACAGCGTACAGCGGCGCTCGCGGGTGAAGTGGCGGGCGGTGGTCAGGCCCTCGCCGGTCGGGGAGGCGATGGTGAAGCTGGTGTAGCCCTCGCCGCCGAAGCCGAGGCCCGCGAAATTAGAGTTGTTCTTCACGAAGATCGAGCAGTTCACCACCCGCGCCATCCGGTGCAGCGCGTCGAGGTTCTTCGAGTACATCGACGCCGTGTGGCCGTAGCCGTGCTCAGCCTGCACCGCCAGATCGATGCCCTCATGGACGTCCCGCACCCGCACGCAGCCGAGGATCGGCATGAGCAATTCGACCTGCACGAACGGGTGGTCGAACGGCACCTCGCAGATGATCAGCCGGGGATCGCCCGAGAACGGGACGTCGATCTCGCGGAGGTAGGCCGAGGCCGACTTGCCGACCCACTCGTGCTTCGTGTGGGCGCGATCCGCGTCGAGGATCAGCTTTTCAAGCCGGGTGATCTGGTGGTTGCGGATGCGGATCGCGCCGTTCTGCTCCATGCCCTCCATCAGCCGGTCGAAGACCTTGTCGACGGCGAAGACCTCTTTCTCGTCGGTGCAGATGATGTTGTTGTCGAAGGAGGCGCCCCGGACGATGCCGCGCGCGGCCTGCGCCAGATCGGCGGTCTCGTCCACCACCACCGGCGGGTTGCCGGGGCCGCCGCAGATGGCCTTCTTCCCGGCGTTCATCGCCGCCTTGACGACAGCCGGGCCGCCAGTCACCACGTTGAGCCGCAGCCCCGGATAGCGCAGCAATTCGTTCGCCGACTCGATGGTCGGCGCGCCGATGCAGGCCATCAGGTTCTCAGGCCCGCCGACCTCCATCGAGGCGCGGTTGATCAGATCCACGCAGTAGGAGGACGTCCCCCGCGCGAGCGGGTGCGGGTTGAACACCACCGTGTTCCCGCCCGACACCATGCCGATCCCGTTGCACAGGATGGTCTCGGTGGGGTTGGTGCAGGGCGTGATCGAGGCGATGACGCCGTAGGGCGCCCGCTCCAGCAGCGTCATCCCGTCGTCGCCCGTCCACGCCACCGGCTCCAGGATCTCCGGGCCGGGGGTCT
>JBEIQZ010000916.1:0-1275 GCA_040376255.1 Alphaproteobacteria bacterium | reverse complement strand
TCGACCCGATCGCGGATGACGCGCTGTCTCCGGTCAAGGGCGTGGTGCATCGCTATGCCGACCGGGCGCTGCTGAAGCCCCTGCTGATCTGCCCTGTCTATTGCCGGTTCTGCTTCCGGCGAGAGCATGTGGGGCCGGATGGGGGGCTGCTGACCGAGGCGGAACTGGACGCCGCCTATCGCTGGTTCGCCGATCATCCGGCGATCCGGGAGGTGATCCTGACCGGCGGCGATCCGCTGATGCTGTCGCCTCGGCGGCTGGGGGCGATCGTGGCGGCGCTGTCCGCGATCCCGCATGTGGAGACGATCCGGGTGCATACGCGTGTACCCGTGGCGGACCCGGAGCGGGTGAACGCCGATTTGGCGGCGGCGCTGGAGACGGATCGATCGGTCTGGGTTGTGGTGCATGCCAACCATGCGCGGGAGTTCTCGGCGGAGGCCCGGGCGGCGCTGCGGCGGATCCAGGGTCTGGGTGTCCCCGTGCTGGGGCAGTCGGTGCTGCTGCGGGGGGTGAATGACTCGGCCGAGGCGCTGGAGGCGCTGTTCCGCGCGATGATCGCGGCGCGGGTGAAGCCGTACTACCTGCACCAATTGGACGCGGCGCCGGGGACGGCTCGGTTCCATGTGCCGATCGAGGAGGGGCGGCGGTTGCTGGCGGCCCTGCGGGGCCGGGTCACAGGGTTGGCCTGGCCGACCTATGTGCTCGATATCCCGGGTGGGCATGGGAAGGTGCCGATCGGGCCGGATTATCTGGAGACGGATGGCGGGGTGCGGGACCCTGGCGGGGTTCGGCGGGTGGTGTGACGGGGGGCGTGATGAGGTTTCGACGGGGGTTTGGCGGGGGTTTGGCAAAGGTTCTCCCCTCCCCTTGAGGGAGGGGTCGGGGGAGGGGTCGATCCACGACGGCCGAGGGTCATGGTATGGATTGTGGAGCGATGCCCCCTGCCCCTGGCCTCGGTCCGCTTCGCGGCCCAAGCCCTCGACGGGAGGGGGCACCGCTGCACGGACTGGGGCGTGCCTCCCCCTCACCCCAACCCTCTCCCGCAAGGGGAGAGGGGGCGGGGCGGGCAACTCCGTGCGGTGCCACCCCATGTCCGGTGAGCCGACGCTCCCTCGCCCCGTGAGGGCTTTGGCCACGATCCCTCCCCTACCCTTTCATCGGGCTGCATGCCTCGGCGGTGATCGAGGCAAGGCGGTACAACCGCAACGCCGTCACCCCGCTGCCGGGCAACGCGGCCAGCAAATGGCGCGCGACCGGCAATGACGTCAGCGCCTG
>JBEIQZ010000693.1:0-2633 GCA_040376255.1 Alphaproteobacteria bacterium | reverse complement strand
TCGACCGCTACGCCTGCGAGGCGGTCGGCACGCTGGAGAAGGACGCGCAGGGGCGGCTGTCGATCACGAAGATCCACCTGCGCCCGCAGATCGCCTTCAGCGGTGAGGCGCCTGACGCCGACGCGCTGAACCGGCTCCACGAGGCCGCGCACCGCAATTGCTTCATCGCCAATTCCATCCGGGCGGTCGTGACCTGGGAGGGGCAGGCCGGGGCGCCTGCGCGGTCGCCGGATCAGCAGCCCGCGTCTGCGCCGTCGCAGTCCTGATCGATCCCGTCTGAGCAGATCTCGGCGCCGCCGGGGTGTACGCCTGAGTCGTTGTCGTCGCGGTCGTCGCCGTTGAGGGCGGTGCCGGCGGGCTGGGCGCAGGCGCGGCGGGCGGCGGCGGGATCGCCCCAGCCGTCGCCGTCCTTGTCCTCCCAGACGTCGAAGGCGTCGACGGCGTTGTCGTCCACGCCGCCGTCGCAGTCGGTGTCGAGGCCGTCGCAGAATTCCTGCGCCGCCGGGTTGTTGAGCGCGTCCGCGTCGTCGCAGTCGCCGTAATTGATCGAGGCGCCGGGCGGCTTCTCGCAGGCCTCCACCGGCTGCGCCGGGTCGCCGAAGCTGTCGCCGTCCGCGTCGATCCAGAAGGTGCCGGGGTCGGCGGGATCGTCGTCGATGGCGCCGTCGCAGTCGTCGTCCGCGCCGTCACAATATTCCGGCGCCGCCGGGTGGGTGTCCGGGTCGCTGTCGTCGCAGTCTCCGCCGATCTCTGCGCTGCCCTCCGGCGCCTCACAATACGCGACCGGATCGCCGCTGCCCCAGCCGTCGCCGTCCGCGTCGGCGTAGCGGGCGATGGTGCCGGCGGGGTCGTTGTCCGGGTCGTCCAGATCGGTGAGGCCGTCGCAGTCGTTGTCCGCGCCGTCGCACACCTCCGGCGCGCCGGGAAAAACCGAGGCGTCCCCGTCGTCGCAGTCCGCCTGCTGATCGGGGCCGTCCGCCACATGCCCCGCAGGCTGCGCGCAGGCCATCCGCACGATCTCCGGGTCGCCCGCGCCGTCCCCGTCGCTGTCCGGGCGCCACGCCGCCGCGTCTGCCGCGCCCGCCTCGTCGGTGAGAGCGTCGCAGTCGTCGTCGACGCCGTTGCAAAACTCATCGGCGCCGGGGAAGATCGCCGGATCGTCCGGGGCGCAGTCCGCGCTGTCGTCCGCGCCGTCGCCGTCCCGATCCGGCAGGGTCTCAGTCGGCGGGGCGGTGTCGGTGTCAGCAGGCGCGTTCTTCCCGTCAGCGCAGGCGGCGAGCAGGAGCAGGAGGAGCATGGATGCAGGATAACCTGAGCGGGATAACCTCCCGCGATGCTGTGGTTGACATGCCGTTGCTGAAGACCGGGGAGGTGATCGGGGAGTGGTGGGTGGTGGAGGGCGCGAAGCCGCTGGGCGAAGGCGCGTTCGGGGAGGTGTGGCTGGCGCGGCGGCGGCAGGACAGCGCGGAGAAGGTGGCGCTGAAGGTGCTTAAGAGCAACGGCGACGGCGACTCAGAGCAGCGCGAGCGCTTCGAGCGGGAGCAGCGCGTGCTGCTGAACCTGCGGCACCCGAACATCGTCAGCGTGATCGACTCTGGCTACGACCAGCCGCGCAAGATCTACTTCCTGGCGATGGAGCTTGTGCGCGGCCCGCTGATGCTGGATCGGATCTCGGCGGGGCCGATGGCGCTGACTGAGCTGCTGCCGATGTTCCGGAAGCTCGCCAACGCGCTGGCGCGGGCGCATGCGCTGGAATTGGCGCACCGCGACCTGAAGCCGGAGAACATCAAGATGCGGCTCGACGGGGAGCCGGTGATGCTGGACTTCGGCATCGTCCGCATCGGGGACGGCGGCACGCTGACGGTGGGGCGCGTGCTGGGGACGCCCGCCTACATGGCGCCGCTGCGGCACCGGGCGGCGGCGCGGGACTTCCTGCCGGACGACGTCTACGCGCTCGGCCAGATGATCGCGGAGTGCCTGACCGGGCGGGCGATGTTCCGGCCTGAGCAGGGGGAGGTCCACGATCTCGCCTACGCGATGCGGGTGCTGGATCAGAAGAAGACGTTTGTGCTGGAGGTCAGCGCGGGGCCGCCGGAATTGCGCCTGCTGCTCCGCCGCATGGTGCAGCCCGACGCCGACAGCCGCCCGTCTGCTGCCGAGGTCGATGTAGAATTGGGCCGCATCGCAGCGCGCCATGTGCCAGCCCCCCTCTCCGCGATCGTGCTGCCCGCCCTCCCGCCCTCCCTCCCGCCCACGCTCTCCCCCGTCCCCCCTCCTGCCGTCCCTCCCGCCCACGCGCCCACCCCGACCTCCGCCGATCCGCTCATCCCGCCGCCGGTCGCCGTCGAGACGCAGGGCGCCTCCCTCATCGACAGCGTGTTCGGCCTGCTGCGGACGCGCACGCCCCGCCCGGCGATCCTCTGGCCCACGGCGGCAGAGGCGGAGGCCGCCTTCCGCGAGGGCCGCCACGTCCTGCGCTGCGGCGGGGAGCCGCGCGAGGTGCGGACCCACCACATCAGCGGCGCAGAATTCCGGCTCTGCCGCATCCCGGCAGGGGAGTTCTGGATGGGGCTGCTGCCGGTGGAGCGGGAGCGCATGACCGGCATAGACGCGCAGCATGCCGCCTGGCTGGA
>JBEIQZ010000956.1:0-1093 GCA_040376255.1 Alphaproteobacteria bacterium | reverse complement strand
GGACCGCTGGCCGCCGGCCGCGGCGGCGGGGCCACGGGACGGGGTGGTGGGGTGACACTTGTTCCAGAAGGTGGAACCACGGTTCCAGATGGTGGAACCACCGGGCGGGAGGGGGATGCCGAAGCGGGGCTGGGGGCCGGCGCATTGGCGGCCGGAGGCGTCGCAGAACGGGCTGCGGGAGGGGCGGTCACAGGACGAACTGGAGCACCCGGCGATGCCGGCGAGGGCGATGCCGGTGAGGGGGGGGCAGGTGCCTCGGCGCGGGCCGGCGCAGGGGGCTGGGGAACCACCACCGGCCGTTTCGGCTCCGGGGGCCGGGGCGGGGCTCCGTTCGCCACGGGGCGGGTCGGGGCAGGAGGCGTAGCGGCGGCCGGCCGCACCGGCTGGGGGGGACGGGGCGACGCCGCCGGACCGGCAGGGGGCGAGGAGGGGCGAGCGCCGACAGCTTCCGCAGGAGGGGGCACGTCAGCCTTCTTCACCGACAAGATCGTTTTGGCGGCGGGCTGGGGGGTGGCGGAGCCGTGGCCCTGGATCAAAGCCTTGATGCGGATGGCCTCGTCGTCGCTGATCGAGCTGCTATGGCTGCGGGCAGCGATGGACAACTTCTCGGCGGCATCGAGCACGTCCTTGTTGTCCAGGCCAAGGTCCCGGGACAGCTCATAAATTCTGACTTTGCCGCTGCTGGTCATTCAGGTCTCCGAAGGGCGGGGCCCATGGGGCCGCCGGGGGGGCAGGGGTGCCACCGGGCCGTACAAACGCCACGGCCACAGTTCATCTTGCCTCAGGGCTCGCGATCCCGGCGGTCGGGAGACGGGCCGCAAGCGTGGCAAAGATGGAATCCGATACCTGACAGCGCAGTGCCCGTTGGAGGCGTTTGCGTCGCCTGGCCTCATCCAGACAAGTTGGACTCGGACAGAGATAGGCCGAGCGGCCCATCCCCCCATCCAGTCCTAGTCCCCCGTCGGCCAGGCGGATCACCCGCCAGAGCTGGAGTCGATCCACCAGCATCCGGCAAGAGACACAGCGCCGCAGCACGGGGCGAGGCGGGTTCACCGGACCGGATCCTCGCTAGTGCCGTCATCGCTGGACGCCT
>JBEIQZ010000740.1:0-2304 GCA_040376255.1 Alphaproteobacteria bacterium | reverse complement strand
GGGGGGGCTCCCCCTGGGCACGGGGGGGGGCGCGGGGGGGGGGGGGGGGGGGGGGGGGGAGGCAGGCGGGGAGGCAGATCGCGGCGTGGAGATCGGCCTCAAAAAGCTCTCGGCGCTCACGGCGAAGCGCGAGTACCTGGAGGATGCGCTGCGGCAGGGCCTCCCGCCGGTCATCCAGTCGTTGAAGGAGCGCGAGGCGAAGATGGCGCAGAAGGCGCAGAAGCTCCTGCGCCCGAAGAAGTACAACATGATCGTCCCGGTGCCTGAGCCGGGGCTGGAGCAGAAGCTGGCGGGGATGGCCGCCCGCCGCCAGAAGTTCAGCACCTCTACGGGGCGGGTGCTGCGCTACGACGACTACGACCGCTGGCAGACGCCGCCGCAGACCGCCGGGTGGTGGGTCGTGTTCCTCGGGGACAGCGCCCCGCACCCCTGGGCGCCCGGCGTCTGCGCCTGGCATTCGCAGCACAGCGGGGACTGGCCGGACGCCAGCCACCACGGCCACGGCCACAGCGACAGCCGCGAAGGCGCAGAGGATGACGCCCACGGCGCTGACGGCTTCTCTGCCGCCGGTGATCTCTCTTGAGCCGCAAGCTCAGGCTCCTGAGCTATGCGGTGAACGGGCGGGGGATGGGCCACCTGAGCCGCCAGCTCGCGATCCTGCGGTGGGCGCAGCGGATCTGCGAGGTGATGGGGGTGGGGCTGGAGCGCTGGGTGCTGACCTCCTCAGAGGCGGACACGCTGGCGCGGCGGGAGGGGGTGGCGGCGATCAAGATCCCGTCCAAGAGCATGCTGAAGGACGGGGGGCTGGAGCCTTCGGCGGCGCTGTCGGTGCTGCGGAGCTGGGTGCTCTCAGCGGTGGGGTCGCTGCGCCCGGACGTGCTGGTGGTGGACACGTTCCCGGGGGGGAGCTTCGGGGAGATCGGGCCGGTGCTGGAGATGGTGCGGTGGCGGGCGCTGGTGGCGCGGCCGGTGCGGCCGGAGGTGCAGCGCGATCCGGCGTGGTACGGGCCGCTGCCGCTGTACCACCGGGTGATCGTGCCGGAGGAGCCGTTCGGGGAGGCGCCGGGGGCGGGGCAGGCGGGCGCGGGTGGCGCAGGGCTGGGCGCGCGGCTCCTGCACGATCCGGCCAACCGCACCGGGCCGATCCTGCTGCGGGAGCGCGAGGAATTGCTGCCGAGGGCGCGGGCGCGGGCAGCGCTCGGGGTGCCGGAGGGGGCGCGGGCGGTGTGGCTGAGCCTCGGCGGGGGCGGCGATCCGGGGGTGGAGTCCGGGCTGCGGGCGCTGCTGCCGGTGCTGGCGTTGCGGGGGCTGCATGCGGTGGTCGGGGCGGGGCCGCTCTACACCGGGGAGGAGCTGCGCGGGCCGGGGGTCACCTGGATGGATCGCTATGTGCCGGTGGAGCTTTTTCAGGGGCTGGATCTGGCGGTGTCGGCGGGCGGCTACAACAGCTTCCATGAGCTGATGTACGCGGGCGTCCCGACGATCTTCCTCGCCCAGCCGAAGCTGGCGGACGATCAGCGGGCGCGGGCGGCGCGGGCGGCGGCGGCGGGCGCGGGGCGGGTCGCGGGGTCGCTGGCGGAGGCGGGGCGCTGGCTCGACGATCCCGGCGATCCGGCGGCGGCGCGCGCCCTCGTGGCGGAGAACCACGCGCGCCACGCGGCGGCCCGCATCCTCTCGCTGGCGCTGCCCGCCGACGAGGTGCAGCAGGCGCTCCGGCTGTTCCCGCCTGAGCTGCTCGGCGTGTTCGCGGCGCGCGGGATCGGGAGCGGGGCGGGGCTGGAATTTGTGCGGGCGATCAGCGGGGAGGCCCGGAGCGGGGAGGCGCGCGGCGGGGCGCAGGTGGCGCAGGTGGCGCGGCTGCTCGCGGCGGCGCCGGGGCTGCCGGTGGAGATCCGGGCGGAGCTGATCGGTGGCCTCCGCAAGCGCTTCCCGGCGGCGGCGCCGGGGGAGTTCACCGGGGCGGCGCTGGAGTTGCTGGCGACCTGGGAGCCATACGACGACTGGATGGGGGCGCTGTCGCTGCTGCGGGCGGTGCCGGTGCAGCGGATGTACCGCATCCAGGACTTCGCGCGCGACCTGCAGGCGTTCCTGGCGGCGCAGCCCGACACGCGGGAGGATCTCTACGAGGCGCTGCGGCTGCTGGCGGCGCGGGAGGGCGGCGGGCGCATGACGGTGGCGGAGGCGCTGCGGACGCCGGGCGTGCTGGTATGATACCGAACCGGGAAATAGACTGCCGAGGAGCGCCCTCCGTCCCTTCGCCCCCCTGGGGGAGAAGGTGGCCCGGAGGGCCGGATGAGGGGCGTT
>JBEIQZ010000579.1:0-3833 GCA_040376255.1 Alphaproteobacteria bacterium | reverse complement strand
CGTTGTTGTTGTTCACCGCGTTGCCCGCGCCGTAGAGGGTGTAGGTGCCGGCGGCGGCGGGGGCGGTCCAGCTCATCTGGAACGACACAGAGCCGGAGGTCATGGCGGTGCGGGAGCTCTGGGTGATCTCGGTGCCGCTGCGCCGGGTGTTGCTGCCCGCCGCGAGGGTGCCGCCGGAGGCCGAGACGTCGAGGCCGCCGTAGGCGCGGGCGGCGTTGGTCGAGGAGACGACGAAGCTCAGCAGCAGCGTGTCGCCGGGGGCGACGGTGGTGCTGGCGGCGGAGAAGGCGGCGCCGGCCTGAGCGCTGGGGTTCGCGCCGTGGCAGGTGCAGCCGTTCTGGGAAGACCCGGTGATCCCCAGGTTATAGGCGGAGGCATCCCGCATCAGCATCGAGAGCAACAGCAGGTACATGGATCCCTCCGGTGACAGACATTCAGGGTCGCACATTCAGGGTCGCAGTGTATCGGGGTATATTGGGTTGATGCTGACACGGGTTCTGCGAGGAGCGGGTTCTGTACTCCTCCTGACATTCACTCTGACCACCCGACCCGCCGCCGCGCCCCGGGAGGAGGTCGCCGGAGACGCTGGTCACACTGTGTCTGCGCCGCCGCCCGTGGTCATCGTCGCGACGCCGCAGATCAGCATCAAGGGCTGGAAGGCGGAGCGGTACAACGACTACCTCGCCGCCATCAGCGACCGGGTGATCGCGCAGACCAACGCCCTGGTCTCCTCCTGGCCGCTGGAGGCCGATGAGGCAGAGATCCGGCGGCGCATGGACGCGCTGATCGCGCTGATGGAGCAGGCGCGGCTGGAGGCGCTGGCGCTGCCGCCCTGGAAGGGGGACGCCAGCTTCCGCGACGCGGTGGCGACGGGCGCGGCGGAGGTCACAAGGATGATCCATGCGTATATGGAGGATGGCTTCCCGCTCTGCATAAAGCCTGATGTCGTCTACGCCGATCTGCAGGCGCTGGAGCGCCTCACCCGCAACCTCCAGGCCCGCGCCGCGCAGATCGACGACGGCATCCACGCCGTCCAGCGCACCTTCGCCGAAGACAACCGCTACCTGCTCCGGCCCTCCCCGCAGCCCCCGCCGCTGACGCGCCCGGAATTCCGCACCGACACCCTCCCCCCGCCCGGCAGCGCGCTCAGCGCCGACATGCACGTCAGCTTCGCCGTCCGCTACCACAACGCGATGGCCGCCCGCCAGAACCGGGCGCTCAACATCGTCAACCCGACCCTCCAGGTGATCGCGCCGGGCAACGCCGCGCGCCTGCCGGAGCTCGCTTCGGCGACCGCGCAGCTCCAGTCCCTGCTGCAGGAGGTCGATCGGATGGGGGCGTGGGGCGCGGACGACGGGCTGCTGGCGGCGACGCGCGCGCAGATCCAGGCGCTGATCGGGCTGACCGGCGACACCATGCCGCAGATCGTGGCGCTCCAGGAAGATCAGGGTGCGGGCGGCGCGGTGCGGCGCAAGGATCGCGCGGCCCACGCGCTGCTGCTCGACACGCTCAACAAGACCCTCGCCGCCACCCCGCTGATGTGGCAGTCACAGGCGACCGCCTTCCTGGATCGGCAGGGCGTCACCGCCTACACAGCGTGGCTGAAGGCGCTGCCGCAGTGATCGGAGATGCTTGGTCTGCAGCAGATGAGATAACAGAGCGGAATGACTGACAACCGCTCTGCTCCCCCGACCCTCGACTCCACACGCCCCCCCTCCAGCCTCTCCAGCTACCTGATCATGGTGGTGGTCGGCGCCTTCGCCACCACCTTCGGCCAGCAGAAGGTGATCGGGAATTACCCGATCCTGTTCCTGCTGAAGGATCAGATGGGCTTCGGCCCGGAGAAGGTCAGCGAATTCTTCCTGTGGGCGACCTTCGCCTGGAACCTGAAGCCGCTGGCCGGGGTGCTCACCGACGCCTTCCCGATCTTCGGCTCGCGCCGCCGCCTGTACATGCTGTTCGGCGCGCTCGGGGCGGGCCTCTCCTGGTTGGCGCTCGGCTTCTGCACCGACAACTACCCGCTGTTTTTGTTCTTCTCGATCCTCCTCAACATCGCCATCGTCTTCGGCAGCACCTGCATGGGCGGCCTCCAGGTCGAGGCGGGCCAGATCTACGGGATCCCCGGGCGGGTGTCCTCGCTGCGCCAGATCGTCTCCTCGGTCTGCCAGGTCGCCGCGCCGCTGATGGGCGGCTGGCTCGCGGGGCAGGCGTTCGGCTACACCGCCGGGATCGGCGCGTTCGTCCTGCTGCTGATGGCCGCCTACACCTTCTTCGGCTTCAAGGAGGCCCCCACCCCGCCCCCGCCCGCGCTCACGGCGGCCGACCTCCAGCGCCCCTCCTGGCGCCCCAACGCCCCGATCATCGGCGGGATCGCCGCCATCGGCGCCGCCGCCGCGTTCAGCCTCTTCACCCCCGGCCTCGCCTCCATCGGCTACTCGCTGCTCGCGCTGCTCGCCGTGTTCTTCCTCATCCTCGGGCTGGCGATGGCCCGCGTGACGAACCCCGTGCTGTTCAAGGCCCAGGGCCAGCTCTCCCAGATCCTCGAGTCGCGCACCCTCTGGCTCGCGGTCGGGATGCTGTTCCTCGTCTACACCGTTCCCGGCCTCTACACCCCCCTCACCTTCCGCCAGAGCGATGAGCTGAAGTTCAGCGAGGACTTCATCGGCGCCCTCACCAGCGCAGAGGCCGCCATCGGCCTGCTGTTCGCCATGGTCTACGCCGGGATCTGCAGCCGCTTCACCCTCCGCACCCTCCTCATCGCCGGGATCGGCGCCAACGCCCTCATCACCCTGCTCTACCTCTGGTACGACATGGAGACCGCGAACGCCGTCCACGCCATGCTCCCCATCCTCTCCGAGCCGCACGAGTGGTTCTTCGTCGTCCACGGCCTCGGCGGCGCCCTCGTCGTCATCTCCGAATTGGCCCTCATGGATCTCGCCGTCCGCTCCACCCCGCGCGGCTGCGAGGCCCTCGGCTTCTCCCTCATGATGAGCATCCGGAACTTCGGCATCTCCATGAGCGACGTCATCGGCTCCAAGCTCCTGGAGACCTACAACGTCAGCTTCACGAACCTCGTGCTGATCAACGTCGGGACGACCCTGGCCATCCTGCTCTTCGTGCCGCTGCTGCCGAGGGCGCTGGTGCTGAAGAAGGAGGGCGAGCAGATGAGCTGATCAAGGCAGTTGTACCTATGTAATATCAGAAAAACTGTCCCTTCTCCCCGGCACGGGGAGAAGGTGTCGGCGCAGCCGACGGATGAGGGGACAGCCCTTCCAGTACGCCCCTCCGCCTGACACCACCTCAGTATATGCGTCTATACGGATGGATGCATAGAAGGTTCCGGAAGATCGGGCAGGTGTGCCGATCCGGCAAAAAGCGGATAGTGTCCGGCCATGATCACCCCCTCCCACGCCGATGTCATCTTCCGCCGTGTCCCCGAAAACTTCATCGGCCCGCAATACTCCTACTCCGGCAACAACGTCTATGAAGCCGTGCAAAATGCCGATGGCTCTGTACGGCGCGAATTGGTCGGGCAATTGGAGGCGGCGACCCGACGGAGCGGGATGGAGGCCGCACAGCTCAGCCGGATACCTGGCGGGATGGATGCGCTCAGCGCGCTCGGCAGCGTCGCCTCAGTGCTGAACCTCGGCGTGAGCATCGTCGGCTTCGGGCTGGTGCTGCGCGGGTTGCAGCGCATCGACAAACGGCTCCAGCGCATGGAAAAGAAGATTGATGCGCTGTCTGAGGCGGTGGGCGTGCTCGATCAGAAGGTGGATCACCTCCTCGATATGGGGATGGCGCAGGCGCAGGCTACAGAGCGTCTCACGCAGTTG
>JBEIQZ010000934.1:0-1220 GCA_040376255.1 Alphaproteobacteria bacterium | reverse complement strand
CTCAAGCCAGTATTCCATGATGACGTATTAACTGGTTCTGCTCCCTCCTGCAGCGCGAGCCGATACCGGATAAGAAGCCGGCATGCTCTTCCTGCTGCTGGCCTGCAACGCTCAGAAGCCCACAGACAGCGCGTCCGCCATCCTCTGCGACACCCCCGGCCTGACCCCCGGCGCCCGCGCCGAACGGCCGATGGACGACACCCTGCACATGGGCATGCTCCAGGCGCGCGGCACCCACAACAGCTACCACCGGCCCACCGAGCCCGTCCTCGACGCCTCCTGGGCCTACACCCAGCCCACCCTGACGGCGCAGCTCGCTGATCTGGGGGTGCGCCAGGTGGAGCTGGATCTGCACCGGCGAGACGATGGCGGCTGGGATGTGTTCCATGTGCCGGTGGTGGACGGGGGGAGCACCTGCCTGTCCTTCACCGACTGCCTGCGCGAGATCTGTTCGTTCTCTGTCCGGCGCCCCGACCACGCGCCGATCATCGTCTGGATGGAGCCCAAGGACGACCTCGACGACGCCGCTGAGGGGTGGAAGCCCATCGCCGGAGAGGAGGCGTGGAGCGATCTGGAGCAGACGATCCGGGCCGCGATCCCCGCCGACCACCTCTATGTACCCGATGGCTGGCGCCGGGGCGCGGCCACCCTCGCCGACGCCAGCGCCGACCTCGGCCCGCCCGCGCTCTCCGCCGTGCGCGGCCGGGTGCTCTTCGCGCTGCTCGACTCAGGCGCGCACCGGGACGACTACCTGAGCAAAGCGCCCGACCTGCAGGGCCGCCTGCTGTTCCCCGACTCCTGGATCGGAGATCCCTGGGCCGCGCTCGTCAAGGACGCAGGCGCCTCCGATATCGCCGCCCTCCACGCTGCCGGGCTCGTCGTCACTGACAACGTCGACGGCGCAGGGAACAGCGACGACGCCAACACCGCATCCCGCGACACCGCCCTCGCCGCCGGGGTCAACTACGCCGCCTCCGACTTCCCCGCGCCCGCAGACGGCTACTGGATGGAGCTGCCCGACGCCGACCCCGTCCGGTGCAACCCGGTGACCGCGCCCGCCGGCTGCGCGCCGGACTGGATGGAATAGATGGCCGCCTGCCTGCTCCTGCTCCTGCTGTCCGGCTGCTGCGTCCCCGCGCCCGACGCCCTGACCCCTGCCGCGCCCCCTGCCCCTGCCGCGCCCCCTGCCCCTGCCGCCTCTGCCGCGCCTGCCACGCCCG
>JBEIQZ010000355.1:0-6622 GCA_040376255.1 Alphaproteobacteria bacterium | reverse complement strand
TCTGGCGCAGCTCGGCGGCGTTGGCCGGGCCAGTCAGCACCACGTCGACGTGGGGGCTCGACAGGCAAAAGCGGTAGCAGTCGCCGGCCGTGGGCACCGGCCCGCTCCAGCCCTTTTGGGGCTTGAGCAGCTTGCCCCAGCGGGTGGCGGTGTAGGCGCAGACCGACCGGGGGCGCTCGGCGCGCAGGTGGGGGAAGATGTCGCGCTCGGCGCCGGGGTGAGCGGCGTTGTAGCGGATCATCAGGTGGTCGAGGGGTGAGTCGGCGGCGAGACGGCCGGCCCGCTCCCGGTCGTGGATGGAGATGCCGATGGCCCGCGTCTTGCCGGCCTCGCGGGCGGCCACGAGGGCGCCCATGGTGCTGTCGGTGAGCGCCGAGGTGACGCCCACCCAGTGAAGCTGCAGGATGTCGAGCTGGTCGACGCCGAGCTCGGCGCGGGCGCTGTCGACGAAGCTGGCCACATTGCCCCCCCACCAGCCGGTGGTGGGGCCGGTGGCGACCACGAAGGCGTCGCGATCGCGGGCGAGGGCGGCCTTCAAGGGGCCGGTGGCCTTGCCCATCCGCGGCGTCCAGTACACGAAGCGGATCCCAGCTTCCAGGGCGGCCTCCACCCCCTTGGCGTCGAGCCCGTAGTTGGGCGCGAGGCCAAGGCGGAGGACCGACTTGTTTACAGTTGGGATCGTTCGGTACCGAAACGCCGCGTCGCTCATGACACGAGCCCCTTGGCGCTCAGGGAGAGCTTGCCGTCGACGAGGTCGATCACGCACACGCCGCCAGACTTCAGCTCGCCGAAGAGCATCATGTCGGCCAGGGGCCGCTTGATGTGCTTCAGGATGACGCGGTTCATCTCGCGGGCGCCGTACTCCGGCTTGTAGCCGGCCACCGCCATCCAGCCGCGGGCGGCCTCGGTGGCCTCGATGGTGACGCCGCGCTCGGCGACCTGTCCCTGCAGGGCGCGCAGGAACTTGTCGACGATCTGGCGCACCACCACCTCGGGCAGGGGCCCGAAGCGCACGATGCCGTCGAGGCGGTTGCGGAACTCCGGCGAGAACACCCGCTCCAGGGCGGCGTCCTGCTTGTGGGCGCCGGTGCGCTCGCCAAAGCCCATCGTGCGCACCGCGGCGTCCCGCGCGCCGGCGTTGGTGGTCATGATGAGGATGACGTTGCGGAAGTCGGCCTTCTTGCCGTTGTTGTCGGTCAGCGTGGCGTGGTCCATCACCTGCAGCAGCAGGTTGTAGATGTCGGGGTGCGCCTTTTCGATCTCGTCGAGCAGCAGCACGCAGTGGGGGGTGCGGCTGATGGCGTCGGTGAGCAGGCCGGCCTGGTCGAAGCCGATGTAGCCGGGGGGCGCGCCGATCAGCCGGGAGACGGTGTGCTTCTCCATGTACTCGGACATGTCGAAGCGCACGAAGGCCACCGAGAGCGCCTCAGCGAGCTGCTTCGCCAATTCCGTCTTGCCGACGCCCGTCGGCCCGGAGAACAGGAAGCTCCCCACCGGGCGGTTGGGGGCGCCCAGCCCGGCGCGGTTGAGCTTGATGGTCTGGACGACCGTGTCCACCGCCTTGTCCTGGCCGTAGATCTTCTTCTTCAACGTCCCGGTAAGATCCTTCAGGTTCATCTGCTCGCTCTCGCTCACGCTGCGCGCCGGGATGCGCGCGATCCGCGCCACCACCGCCTCCATCTGCTCCACGTCGATCACCGACCCCGGGCGGTTCAGCCGCGCGTCCGCGCCCGACTCGTCGACGACGTCGATCGCCTTGTCCGGCAGGTGCCGGTCGGTGATGTAGCGGGCGGAGAGCTTGACCGCCGCCTCCAGCGCCCCGTCGGTGTAGGTGACGCCGTGGAATTCCTCAAAGGTCTTCCGCAGACCCTTCAGGATCTCCAGGCAGTCGTCCTGCGAGGGCTCTCCCACATCGACCGTCTGGAAGCGCCGCGCCAGCGCGCGATCCTTGCCGAAGGCCAGCCGGTGCTCGTTGTGGGTGGTGGAGCCGATGCAGCGCAGATCGCCGGAGGACAGCGCGGGCTTCAGCAGGTTGGAGGCGTCCATCGATCCGCCGGAGGTCGAGCCTGCGCCGATGATGGTGTGGATCTCGTCGATGAACAGGATCGCCCCCGTCTTCGCCACCACCGCCCGCACCACCGCCTTCAGCCGCTCCTCGAAGTCGCCCCGGTAGCGCGTCCCCGCCAGCAGCGCGCCCATGTCCAGCGAGTAGATCCGGCAGCCCTTCAGCAGATCCGGCACCTTCCCCTCGTGGATGCGGAGCGCCAGCCCTTCGATGATCGCCGTCTTCCCGACGCCCGGATCGCCGAGCAGGAGCGGGTTGTTCTTGCGCCGCCGCGCCAGCACCTGCACGATCCGGCTGATCTCGTCGGTGCGCCCGATCACCGGGTCGATCTTGCCCTTCTCTGCCCGCGCCGTCAGATCCGCGCAGAAGTCCTCCAGCGGATCGCCCGTCCCCTTCGGCCCGTCCTCGCCGCCCGCCGCCTCAGGGGCGCGCTCGACGCCCGAGCCGAACACTCTGCCGCCCGCACCGCCCGCACCGCCGCCCGCGCCGTCGCCCGCCTTCTTCTCCGGCTTCTTGCGGACGCCGTGCGACACAAAAGAGGTGATGTCCAGCTTGGTGATTCCCTGCTTCGACAGCAGGTGGACGGCCTGGCTGTCCGCCTCGTTGAAGATCGAGATCAGGACGTTCGTCCCCTTGATCTCGGTCTTGCCCGACTGCTGTACATGCATCGCCGCCCGCCCCAGTACGCGCTGGAACGCCGCCGTCTGCATCGGTTCGTCCGCGTCCTCGACCTTCTCGAAGACCTCCAGCAGCTTGTTCAGCTCCTGCTCCGTCCACTTCAGATCCGCCCCGCATGCCTCCAGGCAGGCCGCGCTGTCCGGATCGGTCAGCAGCGCGTAGAGCACATGCTCCAGCGTCAGGTACTCGTGCTGGCTCTCGCGGGCCACCTCGGCTGCCATCGTAAGGGCGACAGAGAGATCGCGAGAGAATACGATCTTATCCTCATTCTTCTTGGCCATGTGCTTCTGAGTCCTTTACCCCGGAGGGGCGCTGCCGGAGGGTGCGCTACTCAGGTTCGGTGGTCGCCAGGAGCGGATAGCCCGCAGCCCGCGCAACATCGATCGCCTGTGTGGCCTTCGTCTCCGCGACCTCCCTCGTATAGACACCCGCTACGCCTTTTCCATTGTTGTGTACCAGCAACATGATGCGCGTAGACTCGATGCGGCTCCGGTGGAACACCTGAGTCAGCACCAGGACGACGAATTCCATCGTTGTATAGTCATCATTGTGGAGCAGGACCTTGTACATCCGGGGCTTCTCCACCCGCTCCTTCACGTCCGTCCCCGCCGACTCCTTCGTCCCGCCTGCCGGTCGCCCGCCCCTGTCCGGCCCCTTGTCCGGCGGCCCCTTGCCCGGCGGCTTCTCCGGCGGATCGTTGTCCGGCCCCATCCTCACCGGCCCCTGTCCCTGTGTGTGCTCCCGCATGCTGCCCTCCCGCCGACAATCCTATCCCGCCGCCCCGCCTCACCGCCAGAACACCTCCACGATCACCCACCGCTGCCCCTTGCCCGCCAGCTCCGCCTGCACCTGCCGCTCCTTCTTCCGCGCCCGCCCCGCCGCCGCCAGCGACCGCAGCCCCGCATGCACCAGCCCCACCGCCCGCCGCTGCCGCACCGGCTCCGGCCCCGCCGCCCCCCGGAGCGCCTCCTGCGCCGCCGCAGGCCGCCGCTCCAGCACCTCCTGCGCCGTCCAGCCCCGGAACACCGGCAGCCGCTCCCGCAGCCCCCTCGGCGCCAGCGCCGCCAGCAGCAGATCGGGGAGCGGGGCGGGCAGGGCAGGGGAGGGCGCAGGGGAGGCGGATGGGTCGATGAAGTCGCTCATGGGGCTTGCCGGTTCGGGAGGCGTCGGTTAACTGGTTGAGACTGTGCGGGTGTAGCTCAGTTGGTAGAGCACGAGCTTCCCAAGCTCGGTGTCGCGGGTCCGAATCCCGTCACCCGCCTCAAGGATCAGAGGGCCGGAAGCAGCGATGCTCCGGCCCTCTGTCGTTCAGGACGTCTGCGCCGCGATCAGAACCCGCGCCGCTGGAGCTGATCCTCAAACAGCGAGGCGGGCTCCAGGGTCGCGCCCTCCTCCTCGCCCTCCAGCCAGTCCTCCGGGGCGGTCCCGGCGCCGCCGTTGAGGAAGTCCGGCTCGGTCGGGTCGGTGTGGATGTCCATCCCGAGCGTGCCGATGATGTAGCCGTCGCCGTACTGGAGCGAGCGCAGGTAGCCGCCGCCGCCGGTGTTCCAGAACACGCTCTGGGTGACCGAGTGTCCGGCGCCGCTGCTCTCGTTTTGGCGGTTGACGCCCTGCCAGCCGTCGGCGGCGAGGGACTGATCGATGAGGTTGGCCATCGCGAGGGAGTGGTGGAACTCGCTGTAGGAGGCGTAGCCGATGGGGTCCCAGTCGGCGAGCATCGAGCGCCCGGCGCTGCTCACCGTCCGCAGCCACACGCAGCCGGAGGTGCCGAAGTCCCAGTTCTGGATGAAGTTGTGGCGGCCCGCCTCCGCCGTGGAGTCCCGCGTCAGGATCTCGCTGGATCGCCGGATCTCGTAGAGGTAGCCGTTTCCGCCGCCGCCCCGGTTCTGCGCGAAGCTGAGCGCGCTGTCGGCCACGGTGACCCGCTTGGAGTCGGTGATGAGGACGCCGTTGCTCTGGAGGTGGTAGCCGGAGGGGGAGGAGGTGGGCGGCTCCCAGGAGGCCACGCGCCGCACCCAGCAGTCGGAGACGCCGCTGAAGACCAGCGCGTTGACCTGGCTGTGGAGCCACGCGGTGTTGTAGTCCGTCGCGTTCGCGAGGCTCAGATCCTCCACGCCGCACTCCGTCAGGTAGCCGCTCTCGACGCGGAGGCTCGCGCCGTCCCGCACCTTCATCGGGTAGCGCAGCGGCACGTCCAGCGTCACCGTCGCCGGATCGGTCGAGGTGTCCACTGCCGTCACCGTGCGCCGGAAGAACGACCGCCACTGGCCGTTGAACTCCACCCAGGTCCCGGTCATCCCATGCTCAGCGACAAAATCCTCCGTGATCACCTGCCCGACCGCCACCTCCGTCCCCGCGATCAGGCTCGCCGTGTCAGCCACCCGGATCGTATGGCTCCGCGCCGCGCCGTCCTCGGCGAGCAGGATGTCCGGCCCCTGCGCCACCGATCCGCTGAAGGTGATGTGGCCCGCGTAGTCCATGCCCTCGACCTGCGTGAAGTACAGCATGGTCAGCGACGCGCCCGCCCCCTGGAGGACGATGCCGCTGCTCCGCACATACAGCCGCCCGTCCAGCCGGTAGGTCCCCGCCGGGATGTGGACCACGCCGCCGCCCGCCCCTGCCGCCGCGTCAATCGCCGCCTGGATTCCTGCTGTGCTGTCGGCCTGGCCCGTGGCGTCTGCGCCGTATGTCGCCGCGTCGAAGACCGTCCCCGGCGCGGTCAGCGGCAGGTCGATCTCTGAGCGGTGGTAGCCCGCATAAGAGAAGTCGTGCAGAAAATGGCCGTCCGAGAGCGTGAATTCCGGCGTCCAGTCGGAGGGGTAGAGCTGGCTGCGCCACAGGGCGGGGGCGGTGTCGCCGGTGTCTGCTGGAGAGTCGGGCGGAGAGTCCGGGGAGTCGCGGGAGTCAGGAGAGTCAGCAGGAGAGTCACGGGAGTCCGCCGGGGAGTCGTGGGAGTCCGCCGGAGAGTCATGGGAGTCTGAGGTGAGGGCGGGGGAGTCTTTGAGGGCGGGGTCGGGGTGGCAGGAGAGGAGGAGGAGCATGGGGGGAGTATAGAGCAGTCAGGAGAGGAGGTGTGCGGCTGTCTGCTCCGGCAGAAGCTCCTCCATGCAGCGGTGGTGGCCCAGCGGACACGCCTTCCCGCCGAAGAAGGAGCAGGGCGCGCAGCCGGGATCGTGGCGGAGGACCGTGGCGCCGGTCAGGTCGAACATCGCCGGGTCGGTGGGGCCGAACAGGGCGACGGTGGGGGTGCCGACGGCGCGGCTGATGTGCATGGGGCCGCTGTCGTTGGCGACGGTGGCGGCGCAGGCGGCGAGGAGGGCAGGGAGGTCGCGGAGGGGGAGGCCGAGGAGGTCGATGGCGCCCGCGTCGAGCAGAGGGCGGCACAGGTCGCGCTCGGCGGGGCTGCCGGTGAGGAGGACGGGGCGGCCTGCGGCGCGGAGCTGATGATAAAGATCGAGGAAGTGGCGGATCGGCCACTGCTTGGTCGGGTGGCCCGCGCCGGGGCAGAGGCAGACGGCGCCGGGAGGGACGAGATCCCGCACCCGCGCCGCCGCGTCCGGGTGTACGCGCAGCCGGACAGGCGCAGCAGGAGCCCCCGCTGCCCCCGCCAGCCCCGCCAGCACCTCCGCCGCCGCCCGCATCCGCTCCTCTGTCCGCCCCGACGCCCGTGGCCGCCGCAGCCCGAGCGACGCCAGCGGCCCCTCCCACGCCGGGCGCTTCTCCCACCGCACCACCGACACCTCCGGCATCGCCAGCGCGATCAGGCGGCTCCGCAGGCTGCCGTGGAGATCGAGGATCTGATCCGGCGCAGCCGCCCGCAGCCGCCCGATGTACCGCGCCAGCCCCTCCCCCCGCCCGAGCGCCAGCGGCTCAATCCAC
>JBEIQZ010000499.1:0-4667 GCA_040376255.1 Alphaproteobacteria bacterium | reverse complement strand
GCTCTCTATTTTGCGGGGGTAACCCCCCGCATCGGGACGGCGCTGGCGCTTGTCCCTCCCCCCGCGCGCCCCGGCGCGCGACGGCTGGCCCGTGCCGGGGGTGAATGCGGGGGACGGTAATATCTATGATGTCGGGGACTCTTTTGGGGTTTACGTCCCCCACATCCACCGGGCCAGCCGGGGCGTATCAGGGAACATGGTCGGGCAGAGAGGTTCGGAAGTATCCGGGATGAAACAGATATTATGCCGAGCCGGGGAATGGAATGCCGGGGGGCGCCCTCCGTCCCTTCGCCCCCCTGGGGGAGAAGGTGGCCCGGAGGGCCGGATGAGGGGCGTTCCGGCATGGCTTTCCCGTCAGCCTCCGCCTGCCACCTTCTCCACCGAAGGGAAAGATACGGCATTCTTCTTCCCAGTTCGGTATTATTCAGTTCATCTGCGAGTGGATCAAGGGGAAGGGGTGGGAGAGCTCGACCGTCTGTGTTTTTCCGTACCCGCCTTTCGCCTTTCCTCTGTGCCCTCCGTGCCTCTGTGCCTCCCAAACCCGCCTTTTGCCTTTCGTCGTGCCGTCGTGCCGTCGTGATCCTCCCCCTCCTCACCTCGGCATCGCGCACCCGCTCCCCGCCACCGGCACCGCCTGCACCGGCACCGGCATCGGATAGCTCCGCCCGAACGCCAGCACCCCCAGATCGAACGCCGTCACCTCGACCCACCGATCCTGGAGCGTCCGTCCATTGTCATCCCGCACGGTGATCTGGTGCCAGCCGATCGGGAGGTTGAGCCTGCGCTCCTGATCGGGGGCGATGCTGGCCGAGGAGCGCCCGTCGACGTAGACGCGGACGGCGCCGGGGTGGTTGTTGTCGAGGGTGAGCAGCCCCTTGTCGGGCGGGTCAGCGGCCCAGGTGTTGGCGGTCCAGGGGAGGACGGGGATCTGCATGTCGTCGATGTACTCATCGGTGATGCGGCGGGCGGTGAGGTGGAAGGTGCCGGTGGGGATGGCGGCGTAGGTGATGCTGCTCATCGGGGCGATGGTGCGGACGATGCCGCGATCGCAGACGACCTCGATGGGCATGGGGAAGGGGTTCTGGACGATGAGGTCGGCGGTCTTCGGGGCCTCGGCGGTGAGGGTGTGCTCGGCGAAGGGGCGGAGGTCGAGGGTGGCGGCGGCGACGACGGGGCTGTTGACCTCGCGGCCGAGGCGGAGGGAGAGGGCGGCGGTGCCGGCGCTCTGGCTGATGATGCGGACCTCGTCGGCGCGGAGGTCGAGGAGGGGGCGGTCATTGACGTAGAGGGTGAGGGGGCGGCCAGCGCGGTTGGCGATCTGGACGCGGGCGGTGCGCTCGGGGGGGATGAGGACGGTGGCGGGGCGGTCGGGGCGGATCTCGGGGCGGAAGGTGCCGAGGGTCCAGGTGCGACCGAACTGCTGGTAGGTGACCTTGACGTCGGCGGTCCCGGCGGGCGCGGCGGTCTGGAGGCTGGCCATCGGGGCGAGCGGGACGGCGGGCTGTCCGGCGACGCTGACCATCACGCTGCCGCCCGACTGGTTGACGAGGCTGAGCCGCCCGCTGACCTGCGCCGGGGCGACAGCGGCGGTGGGGAGGGGGGTGCCGGGGCCGCCAGGGTAGCCGCCGGGCCAGCCGCCGGGGTAGCCTGCAGTGCGGAGGCTGTGGTCATCGGCGAGGGCGGGGGCGGCGAGGGCAGCGAGGAGCAGGATCGGCAGGGTTCGCATGACAGACTCCAGAGCAGGTTCATCCTCCCTGACGACCGGCTGCTGACAAACATTCTCCCGTGGCGGTCATCGATCGTCTGGATCTATCGTCTGTGCGCGGGACGCTATCGCCGGTAGATGGCGCCGCGATAAGAGCATCGGGCGGGGTGCTGGCATGGACATGAGCCCGATGACGCTGATGGCGGGGGTGGTGTTCGGGGGGGCCGGGATGGCGGCGTGGTCGATGGGCCGCAGGCGCGACAAGGCGGCGTGGATGCTGCTCGGGGTGGCGCTGATGGTGTACCCCTGGGTGGTCGAGGGGGCGGCGCTGCAGTGGGGGGTGGGGCTGGGGCTGGTCGCGCTGCTGTTCGTGACCTGAGCCCCGGCCCTGCCGCGCTGCTGTCTACTGTCCAGCCTCTTCTGCGGCGGTGATCAGATCGTCGAAGAGCCAGCGGCAGAGGGCTTTCCCGTCGGGATCGAGGTTGGACTGCTGGCGCCAGCTCGTCCAGGTGACCTCCCCGTCACCGGAGCTGAAGCGCAGCGCGAGCGGGGCGTTCCGCACCTCTGAGAGCGCGAGGCCCTCGCGGATCGCGGCGTCGCCGGTGAGGAGGATGCTGACGTCGGGGCCGATCTCCTCGGCGACGGGCCAGGTCTCCATATCGTAGAGGATGCGGAGGGTGTCGTGGCCGACAGCGTCGCGGATCTCGCTCTGATCGATCGTGGCGTCGATGGTGACGACGGCGCCGACCTCTGCGGCGTTGGCGGTGCGATCCTCACCGTAGAATTCCGCCTTGTCGGGCCAGATCGCTTCGAGCAGGTCGTAGGTCCAGTCGCTCAGGTAGAGCCTGCCGCCCTGCCGGACGTAGGCGGCGAGGTTGTCATGGATCTCCTGCAGGCGGGCAGGATCGCTGCCGTCGGCGTCATAGAGGATGTCCTCTTCGAGCGCGCCGCCGGGGAACAGGATGGCGTCGAAGGGGGTCAGATCGGAGCGGAGGAACTCGCTCAATTCCTGGCCCTGCTGCCCGTTGATGAGCGTGGAGGCCGACACCCCGACGGCGGACAGCACCTCGCTGTAGTCGTCATAGTCCCCGGTGATCACCGCGACCTCCAGCACCAGATCGGAGGAGCAGGCCGGCGGCGGCAGCACGACCTCCTCATCGAACACCTCGATCTGCTCGATGCTGTCGAGCACGGCGCTGCCGTACTGGACATAGACGGTGTAGCGGCCTTCGCTCAGGTTCTCCAGCAGGAAGCGCCCGCGATCATCGGTGAGGGTCTCGCGGGTGGCGAGCAGCTCGCCGTCGTCGCTGACGAGGTGGGTGTAGACGCTCGCGCCTTCGAGCCACTGCCCGCGCGCATCGTCGCAGACGCGGCCTGAGATGGAGCCGTCGCCGCCGGGCGGGACAGCGTCGACCTTGGTGAGCCCGTTCTCAGGGGTGCAGGCCAGGAAGAGTGTGAGGATCATCCGGCGCTCCCGGGGATGAGGACGAAGATCTCCTGCTGACCGAGCAGCAGGGTGCCGTCGCCGATGACGTTGAGGGTGAGGTGGTAGAACTGGGGGGCAGGCTGCTCAGGGACGGCGCCGAGGAAGGTCAGGTTGAAGCGGATGGTCTGACCGTTGGCGTTGGCGTTGATCTGGTGGGAGGGC
This sequence comes from Alphaproteobacteria bacterium, assembly GCA_040376255.1. Lineage (GTDB taxonomy): Bacteria > Myxococcota_A > UBA796 > UBA796 > SXON01 > JBEIQZ01. Next base: position 1,314 of record JBEIQZ010000499.1, on the reverse strand, counting down.
GGATCGACGGCGACCACGAACCCCTCGGTGTCGCCATCGATCTCCAGCGTCACCTCCTCGATGCGGATCGAGGAGACCAGCTCGTCGATGGCGTCGATGATGGTGGTGCGGAGCTGGGAGGCCTGCCCGCTGTTCCAGGTGAAGACCAGCTCCTCGTTGGAGCGCCCGTCCCCGTTGAGATCGGCGTAGGAATTGGTGTCCTGGGCGAGCGCGTTCATCTGGGGGATGGGGACGTTGTTCATCCCGATCCCGATCAGGTAGGCGCCGAGGTTGGTAGTGGCGTTGGCGGCGCGGGCGGAGTTGGCGACGGAGGGGCAGCCGGAGGGGGCGCCGTAGCCGTTGCCTGGGTCGCGGAAGTCGGCGTCGGTGACGTAGACGATGACCGGGAGGGCGTAGTCGCGGAAGCCCATGCCGCCGCCAACTCCGCCGCCGGTGCCGCCCGCCTGGTAGAACTGGCCTGCGGTGCCGCCGAAGGGGTCGGCGGGATCGGCCCGGAAGGGGAGGACGTCGGTGGAGGGATCGTAGCGTCCGTCGCAGCCCTGATCGAAGCCCGCGCCGGTGATGGACTGGTAGATGCCTTCGAGCGTCGATTCGGGTATATCGACGCCGTTATGTACATAGAGGCCGGAGAGGGCGCTCTGCACCGAGGCGGTGTCGGAGGTGACCTGCTGGACGAGGATGAAGGGCTTGTCGCCGATGGTGCCGAAGCCGCCGTAGTTGTAGTCGTCGTAGGTGGCGACGGCGTATTCGGCGTCGGGGACGGTCGCCGAGAGATCGGTGACGATCCGGGAGAACTCCGACGCCATGGAGTTGAGCGCGCCGCTCATCGAGCAGGTGGTGTCGAGCAGGAAGCCGATGTCGCCCATCTTGAGCTGCAGCTCGAAGTCGAAGTGCTCCTCGATGGTCTGGCGCTCATCGACGACGACGTAGAGGCCCTCGAACGTGGAGCCGGGATCGGTCGGGCTGGTCCCGGCGGACACCTCCATGCCGTCAGGGAAGCCGTCGCCGTCGGTGTCGCTCAGCATCGGATCGGTGCCCCAGGCGGCCTCGTCGGCGTCGTTGATCCCGTCGCCGTCGGCATCGGTGTCGCGGAAGTCAGGATCGCCGTCGGCGTCGGTGTCTGCGGGCGGCTCAGTGTCTGCCGGGGCCTGCCCCTCGACGGCGTCGGTGAAGCCGTCGTTGTCGGAGTCGTCGTCGAGGTAGTCGGGGACGCCGTCGCTGTCGGAGTCGCGGGGCGTGCTGTCGTAGGCGGAGATGTCGCCCTCAAAGAGATCGCCGATGCCGTCGCCGTCGCTGTCGGAGTCGCGGTGATCG
>JBEIQZ010000747.1:0-2210 GCA_040376255.1 Alphaproteobacteria bacterium | reverse complement strand
TCCGCCGGATAGTAGCGCCGTCCCTCGATCAGCTGCATCGCTGAAGGCGGGGGCGCGTCCCCGCTGTCCCCTGGCACCTCATCCTCCGGGCTCCAGCAGGGCCGGCAGATCCGCAGCAGGCTCTGCCCGGTCGATCCCGGGTTGGCATAGGCGCGCGGCCATTGCAGGGGCCAGCGCAGCGCCGTCCCGCGCACCGCCGGCTGCCCCTGGACGAGCAGCCCGCGACCGAGGATCAATTCCTGCTCCTCGGTGTGGCGGAGGGAGCGGGGCGGGATCGAAGCGCCGGGCGCGAGGCACACCCGGTAGATCCCCTGTCCGGAGGAGAGGAACACCGTCTCGATCGTCATATCCCCCCGGCGCTCGGAGGGGATGACGCAGTCGGACGCCTGCCGGTGGATGCGGATCCCGGGGACGGCGAGCCCCCCGAGCGCCTGCGGCTTGCGGAGCCGCAGCGTCACCGCCTGCACCTGCGCGCGGGGCGCGTCTGCGGTGGGCGCCAGCAGGATGTAGCGGGCCATCGCCTCGGCGGCGTTCTCCAGCAGGCGGAAGCGGCAGGCGTCGAGGATGAACCGGAGATCCCCCGCCAGCCGCGCGTAGTCCACCGTCGTCTCCAGCCCGCCCGCCGCCGCGCGCGGGGTAAGGTACAGCTCCACATCGATGCAGAGCCGCTGCGGCACCTCCCGCTCCGGGCCGTAGACCCCCACGACGCAGTCCACCTGAAGATCTGTCAGCGCCACGACATCCAGCGGCCGGCCCTCCCTGTCCTGCATCACGCACCCCTGCGCCACGGCGGCGATGAGACTCCTCTCTCCGTGGCGCGCTGGCCGCTCTATCACACCGGCCTCCCCGGCGACCCATGCCCGCCGGAGCGGGGCGTTAATTGGCGTTCAGGAGGATCAGATGCCCGGATCTGTGAAGTCTGTGCGCGCCCATATAATGCGCGGGCTCCTGTGGTCTGCGCTCCCGGTCGCGCTGCTGACGGCGCTGGCGGGCTGGAAGTACGGGTGGCTGTGGACGATCCGCCCCGACCCGGCGCGCTTCCCCGTGCGCGGGATCGACGTCTCCCACCACCAGGGGGAGATCGGCTGGGCCGATGTGCGCGCCGAGGGCTGGCAGTTCGCCTGGATCAAGGCGACCGAGGGCGCGACGTGGACCGATCCGCGCTTCGAGGAGAACCGCGCCGCCGCCGCCGCCGCCGGGGTCCCGTGGGGCGCCTACCACTTCTTCGGCTTCTGCAGCGCCCCTGAGGCGCAGGCCGCGCACTTCCTCGCCGTCCTCCAGCGGGAGGGGCGCCCCGGCCCGGATCTCCGCCCGGTCGTCGATGTCGAGGGCGGCGGAAATTGCGCCGCCCGCCCCGCCCCCGCAGAATTGCGCGCCCGCACCGTCGCGTTCATGGAGATCGTCGCCGCTGCCACCGGTCAGGCGCCGATCCTCTATATCGTCGAGGACGACGCCCGCGCGCTCTACGGCGACGCCGGTCCGCCGGGCAGCCTGCACTGGCGCCGCGATCTCTACCGGGAGCCCCCCGGCCCCTGGGACCTCTGGCAGTACCACGCGCGCGGCTGGGTCAGCGGGATCGGGGCGTTCACCGACATCAACGTCTTCCGGGGCAGCCCGGACGACTTCCGGCGCGCGATGTACCTCACCCCGCCCCGCGCGCCCGGCAGCCTACCATGAGCCCCGGTTCGGCATCGACAGCCACGGCTCCTGCGGCGGCAGCGCCTCCCCGGCCTGGAGCAGCTCGACGGAGATCCCGTCCGGGCTCCTGACAAAGGCCATCCGCCCGTCGCGGGGCGGGCGCAGGACGTCGACGCCGTTGTCCTGAAGGCGGCTGCACAGCGCGTAGATGTCCGGCACCGCGTAGGCGAGGTGGCCGAAATTCCGCCCGCCCGTGTACGGCTCCTGCTGATCCCAGTTCCAGGTGAGCTCGATCTCGCCCCGGTCGTCCGGGTGGCCGGTGGACAGGAACACCAGCGTGAAGCGCCCCGCTGTATGCGCGTCCCGCCGCACCTCGCGCAGCCCGAGCAGTGAGAAGAACCGGAGCGCCGCGTCCAGATCGAGGACGCGGATCATCGTGTGCAGATAGCGCATGGGGTTACCTCAAAAAAGACAAGACCCCCGCCGTTTCCAGCGAGGGTCATGTTGTTCAGAACCGGAGGATATCCGGTTCAGGCTGGACTACCAGCGGCTGCCACGATCGCCGCCGCCGC
>JBEIQZ010000207.1:0-9370 GCA_040376255.1 Alphaproteobacteria bacterium | reverse complement strand
GCCGCCAGCCGGACATGGGCTGGACCCGCCATGATCCATGGCTCGGCCAGCGGGTCGCGCCCTTTCTGATGGCCCCGATCAACACCCGGATCGTGCGCCGGAGCAACGCGCTGCTCGGCTGGCGGTACGGGCGGAACCTGCGCTACAGCGAGGCGATGGGGCTCCCGAAGGGGCCGGGCGGCTGGATCACCGGGCAGGCGATCGCGGGCGGGATGGCGGGGCTGACGGCGATGATGGCGTGGGGGCCGACGCGGGGGCTGCTGGAGCGGTGGATGCCGCCGGGGGCGGGGCCGTCGGCGGAGGCGCGGCGGCGCGGGTTCTTCAAGCTGAAGATCCACGGCGAGACGGAGGGCGGGCGGCGGCTCGCGGTGCGCGTGGAGGGCGAGGGCGATCCGGGCTACGGCGCGACCTGCCGGATGCTCGGGGAGGCGATGCTGGAATTGGCGGAGACGGCGCAGAGCGGGAATGGAGGTGAACGGGAGGGCGGGGTGCTGACCCCGGCGGCGGCGATGGGTGGGCGGCTGCGGGCGCGGCTGGGCGGGGCGGGGATGGTGTTCGCGGTGGTATAGTAGCGGGATGTCCCTGCCGCGCTCTCTGCTGTTGATCTTGTCGTCTCTGCTGCCGGGGTGCCGCGAGGACGCACCGAAGCCCGATCCGGCGCCTGGCAGCGGGGACGGGCTGTTCCTCGGCGGCTGCCCGCAGGCGGGGCGGGCGGCGGCGCGGGTGCTGGAGCAGGCGGCGGAGCGCCCCTGGGGGGAGGAGGCGCTGGCGATGCCGGGGGACGTCCTGCTGGTGAGCAGCCGGGCGGCCTTCGTGATCCAGGGGATCGACGCGCCGCGCACCTACTACCACTACGGCGGCGCGCCCATCGACGCGGTGGCGGTGGAGGGCTGCGATCAGGCGGGGCCGGAGCGGCTGGAGGAGATGGGGTTCGTCGTCGGGCAGCTGGATCTCCTCGACTTCAACGACAGCGTGCTGCGGCAGATCCGGGCGACGGAGATCGCGGTGGTGGAGGACGGGAGCGGGGGCGGGGCGGCGGTGGTGGAGGTGCGGGCGACCGACGACCGGTTCTGGCTGGTGGAGGACACGCTGATCCGGAGCATCTACGAGGGCGGCGGGGCGAAGCCGCTGGCGCCGCTCTGGGGGCTGGACATCCTGATCCGCTACACCCTGGAACCGGAGGCGGCGGCGCTGCAGATGGAGGTGGAATTGCTCGGGGCGTCTTCGGCGGGCGAGGCGTGGTTTGAGGACGGTTTTTTAGTCGGGGCGCTGTCCTTCCCCTCCGATCTGACGCCGGTGCATGCCTGGTCGACCGGGACGCTGGCGGTGGGCGGGTTCGGGCTGGTGCTGGGGGTGCCGTGGCTGGCGGCGGGGAGCGACGCGGGCGCGACGGCGATCGCGATGCCGGGCGCGACGATGGCGCGGGCGGAGGTGTCGGGGGTGACGGCGCTGCTCGACATCGACCAGGCGGGCGCGCCGCTGGAGGTCACCGGGACGATCCCGGCGCCGCCGGTGCCGCTGCTGCTCGGGGTGGGGGCGACGGACGCGGCGAGCGCGGGCGCGGCGCTGGAGCCGTACCTGTCTGCGCAATTCCCTGTGGGATGGGGGGACATCCGGGGGGAGGTGCGGGACGACGGGGGCGCGGCGGTCGCCGGGGCGTCGGTGGAGGTCTACGGCGAGGCGGAGCCGGGGGTGTGGCGGCTGCTGGATCGGCTGGTGAGCGGCGCGGACGGAGGCTTCGCGGGGCGCACGCTGGCGACGGCGGGCGGCTGGCAGGTGCGGGCGGTGAAGGAGGGGCGCGGGGAGGGCGCGACGGTGACGGCGGCGCCGGGCGCGGCGGCAGCGGTGGAGATCGGGGAGCGCGGCTGGGCGCGGGTGGAGGCGCGGGACGGCGACGGCTGGGTGCTGCCGGTGCGGGCGGAGTTCGAGCGGACGGACGGGCGGGTGGAGGTGCGCGCCATCGTACCGGGGCAACCCGTGGAATTGCCGGTCGGGCGCTGGCAGGTGTGGCTCTCGCGGGGCTACGAGCATGCGCTGGCGACGGCGGAGGTGGAGATCGCGGCGGGGGACGACCCGGCGGCGGCGGTGATCAGCGCGAGCATGCCCCGGATCGTCAACACGGCGGGCTGGGCGTCGATGGACACCCACGTCCACTCCTCGGCCAGCGCGGACAGCAGCATGCTCGACGCCGCGCGCATGGCGACGGTCGGGGCGTCGGGGCTGGATCTCGTCGTCTCGACCGACCACGAGGCGATCGTCGATCTGGAGCCGGCGCGGGCGGCGTCGGGGATGGGGCGGTGGTTCCAGTACGGGCTGGGCTCTGAGGTGACGGCGACGCTGCCTGAGCATGTGAACGCCTGGCCGTTCCCGGCGGTGGCCTCCGACCCGCGCGGCGCGCCGGTGCGCTGGTACGGGCTGGGGTTCGGGGCGCTGTACGACGCGATCCGCGACCGGGGTGCGACGGTGATCCAGCTCAACCACAGCCGGGTCAACGGCTCCTGCGGGATCCTGTGCCTGCTGGACTGGGATCGGCTGTCAGCGGAGCCGGGGGCGACAGTCGCGGCGGAGGATCTGGGGATGGAGGCGGGGCTGCCGATCTGGTCGTGGGACTTCGACAGCTTCGAAGTGATGAACGGCCTCCGCAGCCCCTACCTCAACCCCGCCGATCCGCGACGCTCCGGCGCGCTGGAGGACTGGCTGGCCTTCCACAACCTCGGCCACCGGGTCGCCGGGGTCGGGGTCACCGACGTACACGGCGCAGAGCTGCCCGGCAGCCCGCGCACCTATGTGAAGGTCGATGACGACGATCCCGACGGCGGGTTCACCGCGCAGGACGTGGCGGCGGGCGTGCTGGGCGGGGCCACGGTGATCAGCGCGGGCGCGTTCGCGGACGCCAGCATCGGCGGCGCCGGGCCGGGCGGGACGGCGGCGGTCTCCGGCGGCGTCGCGACGCTGAGCCTGCGGGTGGAGGCGCTGCCGGAGATCGATGTGCAGGCGGTCACGGTGCTGCTCAACTGCGACGCCATCGACGAATTGCATGCGGACGATCCCTACGGCACGGTGAAGCTCGATCAGCTCGTGGAGATCCCGGTCGTCATGGACAGCTACGTGGTGCTGGTCGGGCAGGGCGTGGGCGACATGCCGCGCGGGCTGGAGGGCTACAGCCCGGTCGACACCCCGCGCTTCATCACCGGCCCGATCTTCATCGATGCGGACGGGGACGGGGTGTGGACGGCGCCCGGGCCGAAGAGCTGTGATACAGCGCTCTATGCCGAATAATTCTGGATACCGCTGCCTCTGGGCCTGGCTCAGCCTCGCAGGTTGCCACGCGCTGGAGAAGCTGCCGCCCGACGGGACGGGCGCGCCTGACTCTGAGAGATCCCCGGACTCCCCGGACTCCCCGGACTCCCCGGCGCCTGTCAGGGCCGCAGGCATCGTCCTGATCCTGACCGACGATCAGCGCTATGACACCCTCTGGGCGATGCCGAACGTCCAGGAATTGCTGGTGACGCAGGGCGTGGAATTCCGGCAGGCGGTCGTCCCGGGCGCGGTCTGCTGCCCCTCCCGCGCCAGCCTGCTGTCCGGCGGGTTCCGCGCCCCCGACACCGGGGTGCTGGACAACTACGGGCCGCAGGGCGGGGTCGACGTCTTCCCCGACGCGGACACGGTGGCGGTGCGCCTGCAGGCGCTCGGCTGGCGGACGGGGCTGATCGGGAAGTACATGAACGAGTACGCGGAGATCGCGCCCTACACTCCGCCCGGCTGGGATCTGTTCCTGGTGCCGGAGGGGTACGGCGGAGACTGGAGCTCGGCGACCTGGAACCGGGGCAGCTCGACCCCTGCCGCCTCCAGCGCCGGGACGCAGACGGAGATCGTGCAGTACCTCACCGACTACGAGCGCGACGCGGCCCTCGACTTCCTGAGCGGCGTCGGGGACGCCCCCTTCCTGCTGATCCTCTCCGTCCCCGCGCCGCACTACCCGGCGCAGTACCCGGCGCAGGACGCGGCGCTGTTCAGCGACTACACCTGGGACGCCGGCACCTCGACGGGCGCCTGGAATGAGGCGGACACCTCCGACAAGCCCGCCTATATCCAGCGATTGCCGCTGATAAATGCCAATGCCATCGCGACAATGCAGGCGTCGATCCGGGATCAGCTCCGCTCGCTCCAGCCGGTCGACCGGCTGGTGGCGGCGGTGGTGGAGCGGCTGGAGTCGCTCGATCTGATGGATACGACCCTGATCGCCTTCACGTCGGACAACGGCTACACCTGGGGCGAGCACCGGCTCATCGAGAAGAAGCTCGTCCCCTATGACGAGTCGATCCGGGTGCCGCTGGTGATCCGGGCGCCCGGTATCGCGCCCGGCGCGTCGGAGGCGCTCGTGACGGGGAACCTCGATCTCGCCGCCACGATCCTCGATCTCGCCGGGCTGCCCGCCGCGCCGGGGACGATGAGCCTCTGGCCGCTGCTCCTCGATCCGGCCCGCCCCGGACACAACAGCCTGCCCCTGGAGATGTACAGCAACGCCCTGCCCGCCTACACCGGCGTCCTCACGCCGGAGTGGAAGTACATCTCCTACGAGACAGGCGAGGTCGAGCTCTACGACCGTCAGGCCGATCCGGCTGAGCTCGACAACCTCGCCGCCGACCCGCCCGCCGCCGCCCCGATCGCCTCCTTTGAGCAGCGGACGCTGGAGGAGCGCGGGGTCTATCTCCCGCCGCAGATCCCGCCGGACGCCACGATCGGCGCGCCCTGTGCGTACACGATCCGGGGCTGGTACGGGGCCGCGCCGCAGACCTGGACGCTGGAGGACGGCGCCCTGCCCCCCGGCCTCAGCCTCGCCCCCGGCGGTCGCATCGTCGGCACCCCGACCCGCGTGGGAACCTTCGCGTTCACCGTCCGCCTCACCGATGCCTCAGTCTCCCCCTGGCACGGCGGCCCCCGCACGCACGCCGTCGAGATGCACCTCACGGTTCTCGCGGCAGACGCCCGACGCGCGCAGCCGCAGATCCAGGCCGCGCGCGCGGGCGATCAGCTCCTGATCCGCGTCGCCGCGCCCTCCCCCGTCCATGTCCGCGCCTGCGTCAGCCTCACCCCCGACTTCGAGGCGCCCGCCGCCTGCGCAGCGTTCACCGGCCCCGGCGACGGCGAGATCCGCCTGCCTGCGACCTGGATGCAGAGCTGGCGCGCCATCATCGACGGAGAATGGGGCCCCGCCTGCCCGCTCCCGACCTCTGAGTAGCCGGCAGGGAGGGAGCCGGTTACCGGACAAGTATGCTGCAAGCCCCCTTTGATATAACCGAACTGACCACCGCTCTCGGCGCTCAGAGCGCGCGCGCGCGCGGCATCCAGGACGGCGCCTGCCTCCAGAGCCTCGGGAAGACAAACCTCCAGCTCCTCGTCCAGCTCCTCAGCCGCGCCGCCCAGGATCACCTCGTCGCCGGCGCTGAGGGCCGCGACGCCCTGCGCTCTGCCCAGAAGATCCGCGCATGGCTGGAGGAGGTGGCGGCGCGGAACCCGCCTGCCCGCCCGGTGCTGCCCCGGCTCCGCACCGAGTTCTTCCAGCCGGGGGACAAGGTCGTCTGTTTTGTCGGGGACTCGCCGGGGCTGTCTGCCGGGCACGACTGGGTGCCGGGCGTGGTGCGGAGCGTCCAGAAGTCCAACCGCCCGGAGTGGCGCAACGATCCGGGGACAGGCGGCTTCTACTGGCGCATCGAGGCGGAATTGGAGCCGAAGTCTGCGCGGAGCGGGACGATCCACTTCTCGAACACCGAGCCGCGCGTGGTGACGAGCATGGACTTCCAGACCCTCCAGCGCTGCTTCGAGGAGGATCTGTACTTCCTTGCGGTGTTCACTGAGAACGCGGTGCGCGACTGGCCGCCGATCTGGAACATCGAGCGGGGGTTCGACCGGACGGTGGACGCGATGCCCTACGCGAAGTGGCTGCTCAGGGGGAGCAGGTTCCCGGGGGTGTGACCCCCGGTCTACTGCCGCGTCCGCCTACATCCGGACGTAGTCGTACTCGACCGGCTGGCTGTTGATGCCGCGCCGGGGCGGGGCGATCCAGTGAGCCATCTTTCCAGGCTCGTCGACCCGGTGCATGAGGGAGGCGACGTAGGCGCGGTCGGCGTCGCTGGGGAGCCAGGAGGGGCGCTTCGCCTCCCACTCAGCGGCGGAGATGGGCTCTCCGTCGAGATCGAAGTGGGCGTCGGCGTAGATCCCCTGGCGGCGGAAGAAGCGGGAGTTGGGGAGGGAGATGCGGTGGGCAGAGCCCTCCTCCTCCAGCGCGGCGTTCCAGCGGCGGACGACGCGCTCGCAGTCCTTGATGTAGGACTGGCGCAGCAGCTCGTTCATGGCGTTGCGGAGCGGGACCTCCTCCACGGCGATCCGTCCGTTCTTCAGCATCGGCAGCGCGTAGTGCTGGCCGAGGGCGGAGTGCTCGGTGAAGTCCTTCGCCTCGTTCCAGCGGCCCTTCAGCCCGGCGGCGAAGAACTCGGCGGCGTTGCTGGACAGCTCTGAGCCGAACAGATCGATGGAGTAGGAGAACCAGTAGCGGATCCACTTCTGGATGGTCGGCACGTCGATGCCGCCCTGGCGGCGGGCGTCGCCGTCGGGGTCGAGCTTCTCCAATTGCGCGCCACGGCGCAGGACGCGCTCCACACCCAGCTCGCCGACCGAGAGGTGGTGCGCCTCCTCGGTGAGCATGAACCGGCAGGTGCGGGCGAGCGGATCGAAGCCCGACTCGGCCAGCGCGCCGAGCTGGTACTTGCCGTCGCGGTCGGTGAAGCAGGTGAAGCAGAAGAAGGTGAGCCAGTCGGGGCAGGGCTGGTTGAAGGCGTCGAGGATGCGCGGCTTGTCGGCGTCCCCGGAGCGGCGGGCGAGCAGATCGTCGGCCTCGTCGCGCCCGTCCTTGCCGAAGTGCGCGTGCAGCAGGTAGACCATCGCCCACAGGTGGCGGCCCTCCTCGACGTTGACCTGGAACAGGTTGCGCATGTCGTAGAGGCTGGGCGCGGTCAGCCCGAGCCAGCGCTGCTGCTCGACGGAGGCGGGCTCAGTGTCGGCCTGGGTCACGATGATGCGCCGCAGGATGTTGCGGTACTCACCGGGGACCTCCTGCCACACCGGCTTCCCGGCGTGGTCGCCGCCCGGGACGACGCGGTTGGGCTCGGCGTCCTCCAGGAAGATGCCCCAGCGGTAGTCCGGCATCTTGACATGACCGAACTTGGCCCAGCCGCCCGGCTCGGTGGAGATGGCGGTGCGGAGGTAGACATCGGCGTTCTGGAAGCTCTCCGGGCCGACCTCCTGCCACCACTTCAGGTAAGCCGGGTGCCACTTCTCCAGCGCCCGCAGCAGCTTCTTGTCCGAGGAGAGGTTGACGTTGTTGGGGATCTGATCGTCGTAGCTGACGTTGCTCATGGCGTTCTCCCGGTTGGCTCAGGTTCGATTTCAGGTTTGGTCGGCTCAGGTTCTGCGATAGTCGAACACCGGACGATCCGGCGCGCCGAACAGCTTCAGCGCGCCCTTCTCACCGACCGCGTTGGGGCGCTGGAAGATCCAGTTCTGCCACGCGGTCAGGCGCCCGTAGATCTTGTTCTCTGCGGTCTCCGGCCCGCCGAAGCGCAGGTTCTGCTCCATGCCGGTCAGCGCGTCGGGGGAGAGGCTGGCCCGCTCCTCGATGGCGATGCGGATCTCGTCCTCCCAGTCGATGGCGTCGGGGGCGAAGGTCACCAGCTCCAGCCCGGCGGCGGCGTCCGCGTCGATCTCTCCGGCGGCGACCACCTCGGCGGGCCGGCCGGGCTGACCGGGGTAGCGCGCCTGCAGGCGGCTCATGCCGCTGGCCATCGGGAAGCGCCCGGCGTTGGCGGCGCTTGAATAGAGACGGTTTTTCCCATCATCGTCGGCCAGCAGGAAAGAGCGATCCGCCGCCAGCACGATCTCCAGCAGCGTCCCGGCGAAGCAGTTGCCCGGCTCCACCACCGCGAACAGGCTCTTGGCCATGTTGTCGACGCGGCGCAGCACCCGATCCTGCCAGGCCAGGATCTCGCCCGCCAGCCAGCGGCCCTGCGCCGATCCGTCGAACCCCGCCTCCAGCGCCGCCTCGTGCGCCAGCACCGCCGCCGGATCGCCCTCGGACTTGACCACCACCACCCCGATGTCCAGGTGGTTGAACCGCATCCGGAGCAGCGCGTCCTCCAGCTCGCGGAACATCTGCAGCGACCACGTCGAAGGCGACATCTCCGGGGCCGCCTCCGGCCCGCGCACCACCAGCATCGCCACCCGCGACCCGTGATCCAGCTTCACGCTCACATAGCGGTAGTCGAGCGCCTCATGCGAGATCGTCCCCTGGAGCGCCGGGAGCGCTACCCCGGTGACGCCCGGACGCGGCAGCGAAGCCGCCTTCTCAGACGCCAGCTTCTGCGCCCGCGCCGTGATGCCCGCCGCCCACCTGCTGCGCGGGAAGCTCCCGTCCACGAACCGGTACTTCACCGCGTCGCGCGCCTTGAACCCCTCAGCCTTCGTGCAGAACACGTCCGCCATGTCCCGCCGCACCTTCCGCTTGTCCGTCAGCCGGGTCAGCCCGCCCGTCCCCGGCAGCACGCCCAGCAGCGGCACCTCCGGCAGCGACACCGCCGCGTTGCCGTCGTCGATCAGGTACAGCTCGTCGCAGGCCATCGCCAGCTCGTAGCCGCCGCCCGAGGCCGTCCCGTTCAGCGCCGCGATCCAGCCCTGGCCCGCCGCGCAGGCCTCCTCGATCCCGCAGCGCGTCTCGTTGGTGAACTTGCAGAAATTCACCTTGAACGCATGCGTCGCCTGCGCCAGCATCCGGATGTTCGCCCCCGCGCAGAATATCCGGTCGTACCCGCCCTCCAGCACCACCGCCCGCACCTCCGGGTGCTCCAGCCGCAGCCGCATCACCGCGTCGTGCAGCTCCAGATCCACGCCCATGTCGTAGCTGTTCAGCTTCAGCTCGTACATCCCCGGCCACAGCGGGCGATCCTCCTGGATCTTCATCGTCAAGCGGGCGATCTCCCCTTCCACTCTCAATTGCCAGTGGAGGTAGCGCGAGGGGTGGGTGTCAAAGGAGACATCGGGGATGCGTGTATCTTCAGCCATGATACCCTCGTGGGCCAGAGTTGATGCTCTATACTGCATCCTGTTCCCTGTCGCAAGTCATAGAATTGCAGTATATTGCATCCCATGGATCAGCCAGCCCCCTCAGCGCTCGAACGCATCGGCCTCCGCATCCGGCACCTCCGCGAACAGCAGGGCTGGAGCCGCGCCGAGCTCGCCCAGCGCTCCGGCCTCAGCCCCCGCTTCCTCGCCGACGTCGAGCACGGCGCCGGGAACCTCAGCCTCCGCAGCCTCATCG
>JBEIQZ010000187.1:0-10028 GCA_040376255.1 Alphaproteobacteria bacterium | reverse complement strand
TTCTCGTCCATCTTCAGGTAGCTGTGCTCCTGATCGGACATCGTCGCCTTGCCGAGCTCGATGAGCTGCTCCTGCGAGGGGCCGTGGTTGACGGCGATCGCCGTGTCCTGAGCGACGAGGCGGGTGATGTTGCCGAACTCGTCGTACTCGGCGTTCGGGTTCTTGAAGTCGAACGCCGGGTTGTGGTTCTCCTGCTGCTTGCGCGGGTCGAGCTTCTTGTTCACCACCTCGCGCGTGCCGTTGCGCGCCTCCTCGCCGAGCTTCTGGTAGTCCTCAGCGGTCATACCGTAGTAGGCCGAGTTCTTCTCGATGGACTTCGCGTTCATGTCGCGCGTCTGGATCGCGTCGTTCGCCGCGTCGAGGTGGCCCTTCGCGTTGGTGTGGCTCTGGGCCGCGCTGGTGTTGGCCGTCTCCTGCAGGTTGGCCTCGGTGCGCGCGAGGAAGGCCTTCCAGTGGCCGCGCGCCACCTCCTCCAATTGCTTGTAGAACGCCTCGGAGGCCCGCCCGCCGCCGACGTGCTTGCGGAACGCCGCCACGCACTCGGCCTCGCTCTTGAACTCGCCCGCCTGCACCCGCGCGACGACCTCCTTCACCTGGACCGTCATCGCCTCGTTGTTGCCCGCCGCCAGCCCGTAGCTGCGGAGCGCCTGCGCCATCACGCCGCCGCCCTCGGCGATCACCTTCGTCCCCTCCTCCGGGGTGTGGGCGAAGAAGCCCTTCTTGTCCTGCACCGCCATCTTCGCCGTGCCGGTGGTGTCGCCGCCCCGGTCGTCGAGCTGGCCGTACTCGTTGAGGATCTGGCGGGAGCGCTCATTGGTCTGGAGGAACAGGCTGCCCATCTGCGAGGAGGCGTTGGTGTGCGCCGCCTGGTTCGCCACGACGTTCCACGACTCCACGAAGATCGCGATCTCCTTCATCGCGTTCTCGATCCGCGCCGCCCCCGCCCCCAGCAGCTCGGCCTGGATGCCCGCGTAGAAGCCCTGCGCCTTGATGAGCTGCCCCCGGACGTTCGCCGTGATCGCCTGCTGCTTCTTCGCGTCTCCGGAGCCGGAGCCGGAGGTCTGGATCGTCCCGTACAATTCCGCGTAGGCGGACAGGAACGACGCCATCATCTCCAATTGCATGATCCGCGTCCCGCCCAGATCAGGCGTCGCCTGGAACTGACGGATCTCCTGCGAGATCCGCAGGCACTCCGCCTTCGCCTGCTCGTAGAAGCCCTTGGCGCTCTTGGGATCGTAGATCGCCTGATCGTAATTGCCCGCGCCGCCGTCCACCCTGCCCTTCGTGTTCAGGGCGGCGCTGGTCATGAACGCCACCGGGTCGGTGACCTTCGTTATAGACGGCATCCACCCGGCTACCCGCTCTGCCATCGGATCGCCGCCGCCGGGCATGTCGTTACCACCGGAAGTGTTGACGCCGGTGTTGAGGGAGGTGTTGGCAGTGTTGGTGACGGTGCCGAGCAGCGGATCCTGAAGATCCTGCTTCTTAAGAACATCTGTGTTGTTCTTAAGAGTCGTCGTGGTCGTGGTCGTGGTCGTGTTGGCTGTCTGCTGCGGCTTCACATCATCGTCACCCGGCATCGGAACCTCCTGCTCGCCGCCCTGTAATCCACCCGCTCACACCGGGAACCCTTCACAGACCCAACGCGCCTCCCCGGGAAGGAGCGCCACCGAGGCCCGGCCGTCGCGCACCGCGATCCGGCCCTCGACCGCCTGCCGGAGCACCATCGGGTAGAGCAGGTGCTCCATCCTGAGGATGCGCGCGGCCAGCGACGCCTCAGTGTCCCCCTCCATAACCGGCACGCTCCCCTGAGCGATGATCGGCCCGGTATCAACGCCGCTGTCCACCAGATGCACCGTGCACCCCGCCTGCACCACCCCCGCCGCGAGCGCCTGCCCCGGCCCGTGCGTCCCCGGAAAAGCAGGCAGCAACGCCGGATGGATGTTCAACACCCGCCCCGGATACGCATCCAGAAACACCGGCGTCAGCACCCGCATGAACCCCGCGAGGCAGATCCACTCCGCCCCGCCCAGCATGGCGATCTCCGCCAGCAGCGCCCGCTCGAACGCCTCCCGCCCCAGCCCCCGGCTCGGCACCACCCGCGCCGGGATGCCCGCCGCCGCCGCCCGCTCCAGCCCGTAGACCCCCGGCACGTTGCTGATCACGCCGGTGATCTCCGCCGGGTGCGCCCCGGCAGATCCGCCGGGCGTTCCGCCGTCTGCCCCCGCCCGCGTCGCGTCGATCAGCGCCTGCAGGTTCGATCCGCGCCCCGAGATCAGCGCGACCACCCGGACCCGCCGGCTCATGCCCCGATCATCGTGACGCTGTTCGACGCGTCCGGTACGATCTCCCCGATCCGCCACGCCCGGATCGGCGCGCCGGTCGCCGCCGCCTCCGCCGCCAGATCGGCCAGCAGCGCCGCTGCCTGATCCGGCGCCAGCATCAGCACCAGCCCGATCCCGTTGTTGAAGGTGCGGAACATCTCCTCCTCGTTCAGCCCGCCGCGCGCCTGGAGCAGCCCGAACACCGGCGGAACCGGCCACGAACCCCGCTCCACCGCCGCGCCCAGCCCCGCCGGGATCATGCGCGGGATGTTGCCGTAGAAGCCCCCACCCGTGATGTGGACGACGCCCCGGAGCCCGTACCGATCCTTCCAGGCCAGGATGTCCTTGACATAGATCTTCGTCGGCCTGAGCAGCGCCTCTCCGAGCGGCTCAGGCAGCCCGTGGTGATCGTCAAGATCCAGCCCCTCGACGAGCCGCCGCACCAGCGAGTAGCCGTTGGAGTGGACGCCGCTGGAGGCGATCCCCACCAGCGCGTCCCCCGCCCGCACCCGGCTGCCGTCGATGACCGCCGCCTTCTCGACCACCCCGACACAGAAGCCCGCCAGATCGTAGTGGCCCGGCCCATACATCCCCGGCATCTCCGCCGTCTCTCCGCCGACCAGCGCGCAGCCCGCCTGCCGGCAGCCCTCGGCGATCCCCGCGATCACCCGCTCCGCCACCGCAGGCTCCAGCTTGCCGGTCGCGAAGTAGTCCAGAAAAAACAGCGGCTCCGCCCCGCACACCGCGACGTCGTTCGCGCACATCGCCACCAGATCGATCCCGATCCCGTCGTGCGCCCCGCGCGCCTGCGCCAGCAGCAGCTTCGTCCCCACCCCGTCCGTCCCGCTCACCAGCACCGGCTCGCGGAACCCCGGCGGCACGGCGAACATCCCGCCGAACCCCCCGATGTCCCCCAGCACGCCGGGCCGGAACGTGCTGCGGACGTGCGGGCTGATCCGATCCACCACCTCGTCCCCCGCCTCGATGTCCACCCCCGCCTCGCGGTAGGCGTCCCGCTCCGGCTTCACGCCCTGACCCTTCGCAGGCGACTTCTTCACAGCGGCCTCGGCGTCACGCCGTTCGCCACCACCGCCGCAGAGGCCGTCTGGTGCGCGTCGTAGGCCACGGCGAGGAATTCATAGGCGGTGTCATACTCAAAGTTCACCCCGTCCACCCCGATCTGCAGCCCGTAGGTCGTCAGCCCGGTCTCACAGGGGTCTTCGTCCACCTGGTAGGGGCTGGCCGCGATCGCCTCGCCGCTCTGATCGACGCTCCCGTCCACCACCGTGTCGTACCAGAGATCCATCGAGACCGTGTGCAGATCGCGGTCGTCGTCCTCGATCTCCGCCTGCACCACGATGCTCGGGAAGGTGCCTCCGTCGGTGGTGATCGGATCGCCCGCCGCCACGAGCAATTCGTTGATCACCGGCGCCGTCCCCTCGCAGGAGACCGCCCCGGTGTCATCCTGGTTGATCGGCGGCGCCGTCCCCTCGCTGTCCTTGCCGCCGCTCCCGCTGCACCCCGCGCCGATCAGCGCCCCGAACACCCAACCTGTCATGCGCCTCATCCGGACCTCCCGCAACCGGTTAACCCGCCGGTGTGGCTGCTACGACCGAACGACTCTACCACTTCTTCCGCGACCAGCTCGGCAGCATCCGGCGGATCTATATCCGCAACCCACGGATGGTCCGGCACTACGACTTCACCGCCCACGAGGAGACTGTGCTGCTCCTCCACGGCTTTTTCCAGACCCGGAACGTCTGGGAGATCATGGAGGAGCGCCTCAGGCACGACGGCTTCGGCGTCTTCTCCTTCGATCTCGGCAGCCTCTTCTCCCGGTTCAACACCGAGCGCCCCTCCCGCCTCGGCCCCCGCGTCGCCGAGAAGATCGAGCGCCTCTGCCAGCGCACCGGCCTGAAGAACTTCCACATCATCGGCCACTCCAAGGGCGGCCTCATCGCCCGCGAGTACATCCAGCGCCACGGCGGCGACCGGCGGGTGAAGTCCCTCATCACCCTCGGCACCCCCCACCACGGCACCCCCACCGCCGCGCTCGGCGTCTGGCTCATGGGCGCCGGGCTCCTCTCCCGCAGCCCCTTCGAGATGCTGCCCAACTCCCCCTACATCCAGAAGCTCAAGAAAGAGCCCTTCCCCGACCACATCCCCCTCTCCAGCATCTACAGCCGCCACGACCTCGTCTGCCCCTGGTGGTCGGCAATGCTCATCCCCCGCCCCGACGAGACTTCCATCAAAAACCATGTAGTGCGCGACGTCGGCCACACCGCCCTCACCTACGATCCCGCCGTCTACCGGATCGTGCGGACGGAATTGAGGGAGAGCGCGGCCAGGTACAAGGCGATGAACGGATAGGCAGCGCGCCGCAGGGCCCGGGAGGCAGGCGCTACTTGGGCATCCCCTCAGGATCGTCCATACAGCACCGGTACGACGTCACCGAGTCCGACCACGTCCCCTTCTGCTCGTCCATATAGGAGCACCGGCTCCCGTTGTTGAAGCTGATCCCCTTCTTCCCGCCCCGGAGGATGTGGGCGCTGGCGTCGCGGCTCCCGGTGCTGGCCGTCCACTCGCGCGGGCCGCCCGACATGTCGAAGACGCCGTAGCCGCTCTTGCACTCAGCGAGGCTCCCGGCGCGGTGATCGCTGCGGCGATCCTTGTTGGAGTCGCTGGCGATGTCGGCGCCGCAGACGTCGGGCTTGAAGGTGTCGCCGTAGGAGTAGATGAAGCTCTCCGGCCCCTTGCAGGCCCGCTCCCACTCGAGATCCGAGCAGAGGCGCTTGCCCATCCCCTCGCAGGCCGCCCGCGCCTCCTCCCAGGTCGCCTTGACGGTGGAGTGCTCGCCCTGCTGGTTGGGGGACTCGAAGCGGTCGATGTAGTAGGCGGGCAGCGTCTTCAGCACGGCCGGAGGTTCGGAGACGTCGACGCCCTTCTCGGCGTTCATGCGCCCGTGGATGAACTGGCCCTCCGGGATCCACACCATGTCGGGGTGCTTGACAAGCTTGGCCTGGACGGTCTCGTCGGAGGGCTTCACGCTGGCCTTGACTGCCGTCGCCCGCAATTCGGCGTCCTTGTTGCGCGCGGCCTTCTCGGGGTCCTGCAGGAAGATCACCATCACCAGGAGCACCAGCAGCGTCACCGCGCCGCCGATGATGGCGAGGCGGCGGCGGCGGGTGTCGGGCGGAGGGGTGTGGATCTCCTCCTCCTGGAACAGCCGCTGGATGTCGTTGAGCATGTCGCGGGCGTTGAGGTAGCGATCCTCGGCGTTGGGCGCGAGCGCGATCTCGATGATGTCGTCGACCTTCTTCGGGAGGTCTTCGCGGATCTGGGTCGGGGAGAGGTAGCTGCCCATCGGGGTCTGCCCGCAGAGCAATTCGTAGAAGATGACGCCCACCGAGTAGATGTCCGCCTGCCGGGTGGCGGCCCCGGCGTCGGGGGCCATGTAGCGGCTGTCGGGGTTCTCGTTGAGGTTCTGCTGGAGCACGGAGGGGTGGATCAGCGAGGACTGGCCGAGGCCGCTGATGCGCGGGGTGTGGACAGGGCGCCCCTGGCCGGGGCCGACGAACTTCGTGTTGATCAGCACGCTGCTGGGCTTTATGTGGAGGTGGACGAACCCGGCGGCGTGGATGCTGTCGAGGGTGTCGAGCAGCTTCACCGTGATCTGACCGGCCTCCTGCATGCTGAAGTAGCGGCGCTGCCCGGCGTAGCTGTCCATCAGGCGGCGCAGCGACTCGGCTTCGAGGTGCTCGTAGATGATGTAGCTCTGGTTCTGCCAGACGCCCGCGCGCAGGATGCGGACCAGCCCCTCCACCTTCAGCGCGGAGACCGCCTGGATGGTGTTCTGGAGCGTCTCGGCGTCGGTGGCCGGGCCGTCGATGAGCTTCAGCACCACCCGCTGGTTGTTCCCCATCAGGCGGGCGAGCCACGTACTGCCCAGCGGGCCCGCTCCGAGCCGCGATTCGATCTCATAGGTCTTGGCGATCACATCGCCTGGCCGTGGCTGGTTCGACACGCACTCTCCTTCCAACGGGAAGTATCCCGCCAGAGCCTACCACGGCAGGGGGATGGGGGAAAGCTTCATCTCCATATCCGCGCGGAATCTTCGCCGTCACCCCAGAAAGAACCGGATGATGGCCCCGATCCGGCGGCTCCACTCGCGCGGGTGGAAGCGGGTCGCGAACAGCCAGTGGACGACCAGCCCCATGAACATCCCGTTCGCGATCAGGCACACCCCCCCGCCCATCAGCGGCAGCACCGGCACGCCCCACGGCTCCGGCGCCCATGTGGCGATCAGCAGCGTCCCCGACAGCGCGAGCGCCAGCGCGCAGATCGCCAGCGACACCCGGATCGCGGCGTACCGGATCTCCTGGCGCAATTCCTCGGACTCCGGATCGCGGGTGGCGATCTGGATGCTGCCGCGCTCCAGATCGAGCAGCAATTGGTTGGTCTGCGTCGGCAGATCGCGCAGCGCCGCCTGCCCGTGCTGCATCATGCGGAACGCCTCCATCGAGAGGCGCGCCGGGTCGAGCTGCCGCTGGAGCAGGCGCTGCGCGAGCGGCTTGACCTCCTCCACGATGTCCACGTCGGGCAGCAGCAGCCGCGCGATGCCGTCGATGATCGAGGTCGCGCGCGCGATGACGGCGAACTCGCGCGGGAGCTGCACGTTGTAGGCGCCCGCGACGTCGATGAACTCGGTGAGCGAGGAGGTCTCGGAGAGCTTCGACAGGCTCGCGCCCTCGTATTTTCTCATCAGCCGCTGGATCTCGGCCCGGAACGCCTTCAGATCCACCCGCTCCTTCGTCGCGCCCGCCCGGTAGATCGCCAGCGCCACGCTCTCGGCGTCCCGGAACACAAGCCCGGTGAACACCTGGATCATCACCCCCTGCATCTCCGCCGTCAGCAGCCCGGTCAGCCCGAAGTCGAGGAAGCAGACCGTCCCGTCGTCCAGCACCATGAGGTTGCCGGGGTGCGGGTCGCCGTGGAAGAAGCCGTGCTCAAAGAGCTGGAGGTACCAGCTCTCAATGAGCTTCCGCATCGCGGATCGCCCCGCCTCCGACCCCGACCGCACCGCGTTGAGCCGCGTCCCCCGGATGTACTCCATCACCAGCACCCGGCGCGTGCAGTGCTCGCGGTAGGGCGTCGGCGCGCTGATCCCCGCCACGCCCCGGTGGTTGAGCCGGAACCGCTCCCCCGCCTGCGCCTCCTGCAGAAAATCCAGCTCGGTGAACACCGCCTGCTCGAACTCCTGGATGATCTCGACCGGCGTGTACAGGCCCGGGAAGTCGATCTGGCCGTCCATCAGGCGCGCGAGGCTGTAGAGGATGTGCAGGTCGCTCCGCAGCGTCTTCTCCACGCCCGGGCGCTGCACCTTCACCGCCACCTCCCGCCCGTCCTGCAGCACCGCGAGGTGAACCTGCGCGATGGAGGCGCTCGCCACCGGCTCCTCAGCGAACTGCAGAAAACGCTCCATCAGCGGGCGCCCCGTCTCCTCCTCGATCACCGCCTGCACCGCCGCGAACGGCACGGTCGGCGCGTTGTCCTGGAGCTGCGCCAGCTCGTCGAGGACGTCCTGCGGCAGGATGTCCGGCCGCACTGAGAGCACCTGCCCGAGCTTTATGAACGTCGGCCCCAGATCCGCGAGCGCCAGCCGCACCCGCCGCGCGAAGGGCTTGTCCCCGCCCTGCTCCTTCGCCGCCTGCGTCTCCACCCCCAGCACCCGCGCCACCTCTCCGAAGCCGTGACGCGCCAGCACCAGCGCCACGTCCCGGAGCCGGGGCAGGTCATGGACGGAGATGTGTGACAGGGCGCCTCCTCCGGATCAGTAGGCGCGCGCGAACAGCGCCATGTGCGTCGCCGGGCGCCCGCTGTAGAAGCACAGCCGCCGCGCCCCGTCCGGCCCGTCGAGATCCGCCGCCGACTGCCGATCCAGCGGGTAGCACCGGATCGTCGCCCGCGTCTCCTCCTTGATCTTCGCCTCGTTCGCCGCGTCGTCGTGCCAGGGCAGCAGGAACAGCCCGCCCTTCTCGATCTCCTTCTTGAAGGCCGCGTAGTCCGGCGCCGACTTCATGCTCTGCGCCAGCCGCTCCTCCGCCCGGCGCAGCAATTCCGCCTGCACCTCGGCAAGCTTGCGCCCGACGGCCTCCCCGATCAGGCCCATCCCCTCGCCGACCGCCAGCCCCTCCTTCTTGCCGCCCGTCCGCACCGCCGCGAACACCTGCCCGCCCGCCACGTCGCGGGGGCCGACCTCCAGCCGCAGCGGCACGCCCCGGCGCTCCCACTCGAAGTACTTGGCGCCGGGCTTCATCCCGTCCCGGTCGTCCACCTTCACCCGGTACGCCTTCTTCAGCGCCGCCGCCGCCTGGTTGGCAAAACCCACCACCAGCGCCTTCTCCTCCTCCGTCTTCCAGATCGGCACCAGCACCACCTGCAGCGGCGCCACCGCAGGCGGCAGCACCAGCCCGCCGTCGTCGGAGTGCGTCATCAGCACCGCGCCCACCATGCGCGTCGACACGCCCCAGGAGGTCGCCCAGACGTGCGACCGCTCGCCCTTCGCGTCCTGGAACGTCACGTCGAACGCCTTCGCAAAATTCTGGCCGAGGAAGTGGCTCGTCCCCGCCTGCAGCGCCCAGCCGTTCTGCATCAGCGCCTCGATGGTGTAGGTGTCCACCGCGCCGGCGAAGCGCTCGGAGGCGCTCTTGACGCCCCGGACGCAGGGGATCGCCAGGATCTCGCGCGCGAAGTCGTGATACACATCCAGCATCTGCCGCGCCTCAGCCTCCGCCTCCTCCGAGGTCGCATGCGCCGTGTGGCCCTCCTGCCACAGGAACTCCGTCGTCCGCAGGAAGGGCCGCGTCTTCATCTCCCAGCGCACCACGTTGGCCCACTGGTTGATCAGCAGCGGCAGGTCGCGCCACGACTGGATCCACTTGCCGTACATGTGCCAGATGATCGTCTCAGAGGTCGGCCGCACGATCAGCGGCTCCTCCAGCTTCGACTCAGGATCGGGCTCCACCCCGCCGCCCGCCGCCGCGCGCAGCCGGTGGTGCGTCACCACCGCGCACTCCTTCGCGAAGCCCTCCACATGATCGGCCTCTTTTGAGAGGAACGACATGGGGATGAACAGCGGGAAGTAGGCGTTCACATGCCCGGTGTCGCGGAAGCGCCGATCCAGATCCTGCCGCATCGCCTCCCAGATCGCGTAGCCCGACGGCTTCAGCACCATGCAGCCCTTGACCGGCGAGTAGTCGGCCAGGTCTCCGGCGGCGATGATGTCGAGGTACCACTGGGAATAATCCCTGGCGCGGGGGGTGATAGGGCCTTCCATCTGACTGCTCCTGTAAGACGCGCCTTCATGCGGCGCGGGAGCCGCCCTCTAACCCGTCGCCAGGGACGCCGCACTCACCCGCCGCTCACCGGCGCCGGCCGCCGCGACCGCCGCTGCGCGACGGGCTGCTCTGGGCGGGCTGGGCGCTCCGCTGGCCGCGATCCTCGGCGCGCTCGCGGCGATCCTCCGTCTGCTCCTGGCTGTCCTCGACGTACTCGTGGTGCTCTTCGGTGCGCTCCTGGCTGTCCTCGATGTACTCGCGGCGATCCTCCACGCGCTCCTGGCCCTCCTCGATGTACTCGCGGCGGTCTTCGACGCGCTCCTGGCCCTCCTCGATGTACTCGCGGCGATCCTCCACGCGCTCCTGG
>JBEIQZ010000455.1:0-5216 GCA_040376255.1 Alphaproteobacteria bacterium | reverse complement strand
GATCGCCCGCGACCTTCAGCGACTGGCTCACCGCGATCCCGCCGAGGCTGATCACCGCGACCTCCGTCGTGCCGCCGCCGATGTCCACGATCATGCTCCCGATGGGATCGTTGACCGGCAGCCCCGCCCCGAGCGCCGCTGCCAGCGGCTCCGGGATCAGGCACACCTCCCGCGCCCCCGCCGAGCGCGCCGACTCCTGCACCGCCCGCTTCTCCACCTCGGTGATGCCGAACGGGATGCACACCACCATGCGCGGCTGCAACACCATCCGCTTGCCGATGGCCGCCTGGATGAAGTACCGGAGCATCGTCTCAGTCACTTCAAAGTCCGCGATCACCCCGTCCTTCAGCGGACGCATCGCGATGATGTTGCCCGGCGTCCGCCCGACCATCCGTTTGGCCTCGATCCCGACCGCCAGCACCTTCCCCATGCTGTTGCCCGGCCCGCGCGTGACCGCCACCACGCTCGGCTCGTCCACGACAATGCCGCGACCGATGGCATAGACCAGCGTATTGGCCGTGCCGAGATCGATCGCGATATCGTTGCTGAAGAATCCGAACGCCTGCTCAAACACCGGCTACTTCTTCATGTGCTTGGCACCGGGGCTGTCATCCTTGATGACCAGCGGGCGCTTCGTGTTCTCAGAGAGCCGCTGCGCCTCGATGTCCAGCGGGTTGTTGCTCTGAGCGAACAGGTACCGCTCGCCGTCCGTGCTGATCACCTCGATCTCGTTGCGGAGCGGGGAGGCGTTGCGGTTGAGCTCGATCGAGGAGATGTCCTTGAACGGCACCCGATCCGCCTCGGTGCGATCCGCGTAGGTGGTGGTGAACACGATGGACTCCGTCTCCTCGTCCACCGTCACCCGGAGCGAGGCGCCGGCGCTGTGTTGCCACGCGAACGCGCCTGCTGCGACCAGCGACGTCCCGAAAGCAAGGAAGAGGATCGTCCAGAAAGGAGACTTCTTCTTGGGTTGCACGACGTTGAAGTCGTGAAAACAGTGCTTGCAGAGGTTCGCCACATCGGGGACTTCAGCGCCACAATTCGGACAGAACTTTGTGCTCACTACGGACTCCGCACCTGACAGGGTGTCCTTCCTACGGCATGCCTCGCCCTCCGTCAAGGGCTGCCGCCGATTTCTGCACCGCGATATATCCAACGGATGCCCCCCGCCCTGTCCTGGCGCCTGATCGCCGCTCCCCTCTACGGTCTCACCCTCGCCCACCGCTGGCTGCGGGAGCGGGAACAGCCGATCCTCCAGCTCCGCCTCGGCGCGGACACCCCCCTCCCCGACGCCGCCGATCTCCAGCTCCTCCTGGCCGGTCGGCCCGCCGGGTGCGCCCTCCACCTCCAGATCGACGCGGCCGGCGGGCGCTCCTGGGCGGATCTCGGCGCCTTCCGCGAGGCGCTGGGCGATCTGCGGCGCGCCGGGCTCCCGATCTACGCCGAGCTGTCCCAGGCCGGGAACGCGGAGCTCTTCCTCGGCTCGGTCGCCACGACGCTCTACCTCCACCCGACCGTCTCCGCCTCGCTGACCGGGCTCGGCCTCTCCCTCACCTTCTTCGGCGCGCTGTTCGATCGCTTCGGCCTGCGCTTCGACGCCGAGGCCGTCGGCAGCTTCAAGTCGATGGCCGAGAGCTTCACCCGCGCGTGGCCCACCGCCGCCAGCCGCGAGGCGATGCAGCACCTCGTCGATGGCCTGCAGTCCGAATTGGAGGCCGCCATCGCCGCAGGCCGCTCCCTGCCCGCTGAGGAGGTGCGCCGCATCCTCGCCGACGCCCCGCTCTCCCCGGAAGACGCCTGCAGTTGCAGGCTCGTCGACGCCCTCGCCTGGCCGGATCAGGTCGATACCGCCATCGACCTGCTCCACCCCGGCTGCCCGCGCCTGCCGCTGGAGGACGCGCTCACCCTCCGCCGCCGCCTCCACCGGCTCGACGGCTGGATCGCGGGCGGGAAGCGCATCGCGATCCTGTACCTGCGCGGCCCGATCTTCGACGGCGTCGGCCCCGGCCAGAGCCTCGGCGGCGGGGACTTCATCGCCGCCACCCCCGTCATCGAGGCCCTCCGCGCCATCCGCGACCGCGCCGACATCGGCGCCCTCGTCCTCCACATCGACTCCCGGGGCGGCAGCGCCACCGCCTCCGACCTCATCTGGCGCGAGGTCAGCCGCATCCAGCAGGATCGCCCCGTCGTCGCCAGCATGGGCGGGGTCGCCGCCTCCGGCGGCTACTACATCGCCGCCGCCGCAACCGAGATCCTCGCCCTCCCCGCCACCCTCACCGGCTCCATCGGCGTCGTCGGCGGCAAGCCCGTCATCGGCCCCGCCCTCGCCCTCCAGGGCGTCCACACCGAGGAGATCATGGGCGCCCCGCAGGCCGACTACTTCAGCCCCGCCCACCCCTTCCGCCCCGATCAGCGCGAGCGCTTCCGCCAGAGCCTCCAGCGCTTCTATGACTGCTTCCTCCAGCGCGTCTCCGCCGGGCGCCGCCGCCCCGTCGGGGCCATCGAACCCCACGCGCAGGGCCGCGTCTGGACCGGCAGGCAGGCGCTGGAGCGCGGGCTCGTCGACCGGCTCGGCGGGGTCGAGCAGGCCGTCGCGCGGGCCGCCCACCTCGCCAACCTGCCCCTCCACGCGCCGCTCCACATCCACATCGCCCCGCCCGGCGGGCGCATCTCCCGGCTCATCCGCAAGAACCTGATGGGGACGATCCGGGCGGAGATCCCGGAGCTTCAGGCGCTGGAGAAGCTCCGGGGGACGCGCGCGCTGATGTCAGCGGGGGCGCGGGGGCCGCTGGCCCTCATGCCGTTCGACATTGAGAGCTGACCCCCGCTGATAATCAATACCCCGGCAGCACGTAGACCTTGCCCGCCGCCGAGCCGCCGCTGTCCTCGCCCGGCGCCGAGACCGCGAGGTCGTCGCGCCCGTCGCCGTCGAGGTCGAGGACGTTGCTGATGCCGGTGCCGAGGAGATCGCCGCTGACCTCGCCGGTCCAGCTCGCGTACTGGTCGGTGGGGAGGGAGAGCGCGCCGACCAGGTCGAGGCCATCGACGAGGTAGAGCGTGCCGCTGCTGTTGGCGGTGGTGCCGCCGATCAGCAGGTCGTCCTGGCCGTCGCCGGTGACATCGCCGGAGGAGACGGCGGTGCCGAGGGCGCCGGGGCCGGTGATGAGCACCGGGGCGGTGGCGATGGTGTAGCTGCCGGAGGTACTGCCGCCCCAGAGGACGACGACCGCGCCGCCGTTGCTGGTGCCGCCGTCATAGCCGGGGGCGCCGATGGCGATGTCGGTGCTGCCGTCACCGTTCCAGTCCCCGGCGGCGGCGGACAGGGTGGTGCTGCCGAGGCCGTCGGAGGCGGTGACCCCGGCGATCTGGGCGTAGTCCACGTTGGTGATGGTGGTGGAGTCGGAGGTGTTGCTGAAGTTGCTGTCGACGAACCAGCAGCCGCCGCGCGAGGAGGAGTAGCCGGGCGCGCAGGCCAGGATGTCCGCGTCGCCGTCGCCGTTGAGGTCGGTGTGGACGAGGCCGCCCGCGCCGAGCCGGTCGTTGCTGGCGACGCCGTTGAGCGCCGCGTCGCGATCCCCGTCGTCGAGCTGCGCGAACCCGGTGAGGTTGCCCCCGTCGAACCACATGATGCGGCCCCGGTTGTTGGTGCCGTCGTTGCTGTAGCCGGGGCGCCCGACCGCCAGATCCATCGTGCCGTCCCCGTCGGTGTCTCCGCCCGCGAGGGTGGTGCCGATGGCGTCGTCGTCAGAGGTGCCGACGATGTAGCCCTGGTACAGATCGGTGATGTCGGTGTTGCCGGTGGCGGCGGTCCCGAAGTCCCAGGTGTCGAAGATCCAGACGAGGCCGGCGTCGTTGTCGTAGCCCGGCGATCCGGCGGCGAACTCCTCATAGCCGTCGCCGTCGATGTCGCCCAGCGAGGTGAGGGCGGAGCCGAATTCCTCGTTGGAGGTGTAGCCGAGGATCAGCAGGTAGCCGTCATCGAGCGCGACCTCGCTGCCCTGCGTGCCGGCGTCGTGGAAGGCGAGGGCGCCAGCGTTGGTGCCGCCGTTGTCGTCGCCGGGGGCGGAGATGATCAGCTCCGCGTCGCCGTCGAAGTTGAGATCGCTGTTGAGCCAGACGCCCTTGCTGCCGATGGCGTGGCTGCTCCCGGTGCCGATGACCGACCAGGAGGACTCGGAGGCGGCGAGCATGTCGTCCTGGCCGTCGCAGTCCTCGTCGATGACGTTGTAGGAGATCTCCGTGGCGCCGGGGTGGATCGCCGCGTCGCTGTCGTCGCAGTCGCCGCCGATGCTCTGGTAGCCGGCGGGCTGGGTGCAGGCGGTGATGGAGGTGGAGATGTCGCCCCAGGTGTCGCCGTCCGCGTCGATGTACCAGACATCGCCGTCGACCGGATTGTCGTCGATGACGCCGTTGCAGTCCTCGTCGATGCCGTCGCAGAACTCATCAGCGCCGGGGTGGATCGTGGCGTCCGCGTCGTTGCAGTCGCCGCCCACCGCGAGGTAGCCGACCGGCTGGGTGCAGGAGGCGGCAGTGACAGTGGTGGAGCCGTACGCGTCGCCGTCGCCGTTGTAGTACCACACGGTCATGTCGGCGAGCGCCACGTCGTCGACGGTGCCGTCGCAGTCGTTGTCCTTGCTGTCGCAGATCTCGGTAGCGCCGAGGTAGATGGCGGCGTCCGCGTCGTTGCAGTCGGTGCTGACCGCCGAGAAGCCGGTCGGCTGAGTGCAGGCGAGCGCCACGACGGCAGAGGTGCCCTCGCCGTCCCGATCCACGTCCTGGTACCAGCTCAGCGCGTCAACCGCCGCCTCGTCGACGGTGCCGTCGCAGTCGTTGTCAACGCTGTCGCAGTACTCAGCCGCAGCCGGGTTGGTGGAGGCGGTGAGATCGTCGCAGTCGGTGTCGTCGGTGACGTAGCCCGCGAGCGGAGCGCAGGCCGCGACCGCGATGGAGGCGTCGCCGTAGCCGTCGCCGTCGGCGTCCGCGTAGTACCAGGTGCCGTCGGTGGCGTTGTCGTCGATGACGCCGTCGCAGTCGTTGTCAACGCTGTCACAGACCTCGACCGCCGACGGGCTGACCGCCGCGTCGTTGTCGTTGCAGTCGCCGCCCGTCCCGATCATGCCCGCAGGCTGCTCGCAGGCGCGGGTGAGCCCGGCCAGATCGCCCCAGCCGTCGCCGTCCGCGTCGCTGTACCAGAAGCCCGCGTCCACCGCGTTGTC
>JBEIQZ010000818.1:0-1741 GCA_040376255.1 Alphaproteobacteria bacterium | reverse complement strand
GGGAGGCACCAGCGCCAGCGCAGTGCCGGTGCGGGGGCTACCCCCGCAAAATCAAGAGTTGGGCAACTCCTGAGGAGCCGCGACAAAAGCGTGCTTGTAGGCCGCGAGCCCCGCGAGGACAGGCAACGCAGCGAGCGCGGCTGCGGGGGCGGCGCCGATCCAGCCGAGGCCTCCGGCGGCGAGGAGCGCGAGCGGCAGCAGGTGACCGGCGGCGACAGCGAAGCGGAAGTGGCGGCGGTAGCGCCCGTGGGTGATGGCGCGGGCGGCGAGGGCGGCCTGCGCGCTGGCGTGGGAGCCGGAGGACTCTCCGATGAGCATCGCGAGGTGGATCAGCAGCCCGGCGGCGAGGGCGGTGTGGACGGGCGCGGCGGCGTCGGGGGCGAGGAGCCAGACGACGGGCGCGGCGCAGGCGGCCCCGGCGGTGAGGGCCTGCGCGGCCATCTGGGCGGGCAGCAATTGGCTCTGCCAGAGATCGCGGCCCTCGCACTGGGCGAAGAGGAAGGCGGTGTAGGTGGCGGTGCCGAGGCTGAGGGCGAGCAGGAGCAGGCTGGCGGCGGGGAGGACAGCGGGCAGGGCGGCCAGCGCAGGCACGGCGGCGATCAGCAGCCAGAGCGGCAGGACGAGCGAGAAGGCGATCAACAAAAAAGCGCCGCGCGTGAGCCAGCTCCGCCACTGCGGGCGGGTGAGGATGCGGAGGAAGCGCTCCGGGCGCTCCAGATCGGAGACCAGCAGCCCGGTGGTGGCGAGGGTGAGCAGCAGGCTCAGGCCGCCGAGCGCGAGGGTGGCGGGGAGCGGGAGCGCCAGCCCGCCGAGGGAGGCGGCGGCGAGACCGGCGGCGAGACCGGCGGCTGCGGCCTTGGTGAGCAGGTAGGCCGGGACCTGCCAGTGCCAGGGGACGCGGTGGGAGACGTTGTAGCTGACCATATGGCCCGCCTGCCGACCGTTCCCGCCCATCGCCGGGGCGAGCTGGATCGGGCCTCCTTCGGGGAGCCCCTGCGGGGAGGGCGCGCGGTGCGCGTCGGGGGCGCGGGGCGGCGGGAGCTCCTCGCCCTCGAAGCGGAGGCGCACCGCATAGGTTTTTGCCTCCTGGTAGGGCGCGGCGCCGGGGCGCCCGTGGGCGTCGAGGACATCGGCCCAGACCAGCCCGTCGGGCTCGCGTGGGGCGGCGTCGGGATGCATGGAGGGGGCGTGGCCCTGGATATAGAACAGCTTCGGCGCGGTCCCCTGCTCCGGCTTTCGGACGGTGACGTCGTTCTTCGCCAGCGTCCGGGCGATCACCGATCCGGGGTCGTCCATGTCCCCGGCGATGATCGCCTGCGTGGGGCAGACGACGACGCAGGCCGGTTCGAGCCCGGCGTCGACGCGGTGGCCGCAGAAGTGGCACTTGGCGGCGGTGCCGGAGTCGGGGTCGATGTAGATGGCGTCGTAGGGGCAGGCCTGGAGGCAGCCCTTGCAGCCGATACAGGCGTCGCCGTTGAACTCCACGATCCCGTCGTCGCGCTGGTACATCGCCGCGACCGGGCAGATCCGGACGCAGGGCGGGTTGGCGCAGTGGTTGCAGCGGGTGACCTGGAAGGAGCGGCGCGTGTCGGGGAAGCTGCCGCTCTCGGTGTATTTGACCCATGTGCGGTTGACGCCGAGGGGGACCTGGTTCTCGCTCTTGCATGCGGTGGTGCAGGCGTGGCAGCCGATGCAGGAGCGGGTGTCAATGACAAAACCGTAGTTCACGCGCGACCCCGGG
>JBEIQZ010000530.1:0-4416 GCA_040376255.1 Alphaproteobacteria bacterium | reverse complement strand
TCGCCCTCCAGTTCGCCATCTGGTCGGGCGTCCTCGCCCAGTTCATCGTCCTCAGCCTCGAACGCCTCATCCCCCGCCACTTCGACGCCGATCACCTCTCCGTCGTCCGCTCCGTCATCCGCGTCGCCCTCTGGATGCTCGTCCTCGTCACCACCCTCGACAACCTCGGCGTCGGCATCAGCTCCCTGCTCGCCGGGCTCGGCATCGGCGGCCTCTCCTTCGCCCTCGCCATCCAGCGCCTCCTCGGCGACCTCATCAGCACCCTCACCATCGCCCTCGATCAGCCCTTCGTCGAGGGCGACAGCGTCACCGTCGGCGATGTCACCGGCCGGATCGTCCGCGTCGGCCTCAAGACAACCCGCCTCCGCGCCACCACCGGCGAAGAGTGGATCATCCCCAACGCCGATCTGGTCACGCTCCGCGTCCGCAACAACACCCACCTGCAGGAGCGCCGCGTCACCCACACCTTCACCGTCGGGTGGATAGCGCAGGAAAAATTGAAAAAGATCCCCGCGTGGCTGGAGGCATGCTGCCAGCTGCCCGATGTGCGCTTCGAGCGGGCGCGGCTGATCGGGATGATCGAGACGGGGTTCCAGTTTGAGCTGTGCTGGGTGGTGATGGACACGGATATCGTGGTGCATCAGGCGCGGCAGGAGCAGGTGTTGATGGGGGTGGCGGAGGTGTGGGAGCGGGAAGGGATCGGGAGGGAAGGAGCAGATAAACAAAACGCAACGATGAAAGGAATAGAACAGGTGAAAGGCTAAGGATCACGGCGACACGGTGAAAGGCATTATCCAGAAGATTATGTATTTGTCGCCACAGGTCTGTAGTGTGGTTTAGAGTGTCGATGATAATAGGGAAGGAAGGATTGAAATCAATTTCCTGCCAAGATATCCCCTATTTCCCCATCGCCTCCGTCGCCGACGCAATCGCATCCTCCCGATCCGCATAGTCCGCCCTGAGCTGATCGAGCAGCCGCGACGCCGTCGTGAGATCCCCCGCCTCTGACGCGACCCGGACGAGCCCGGCGAGCGCGTGGGCCTGATAGAACCTGTCTGGATACAAGAGCGCCTGTTCGAAGTAGGATCGGGCGGTGGCGGTGTTGTCGCGGGCGAGGGCGCAGGCGGCGAGGCCGAGGAGGCCGACGGTGCGGGTCTCGGCGTCACCGGAGAGGCTGCTGCTCATGGCGCTGTAGTGGCGGCGGGCGTCATCGACGCGGTCGAGGGAGAGGAGGGCCTCGCCCCGGATCTGGGCGGCGGTGAGGGCATATCCTCCCTCGACGGGGGCCTCGTCAAGGAGGGCGAGCGCCTGATCGGGGGTGCCGGCCTCCTGGAGGATACGGGCGAGGCCGACGCGACCGGCGGAGCGCTGCTCGGGGTCGGTGGCGAGGAGCATGCGGCGGAAGAGCTCGGCGGCCTCGGCGGAGCGGTCGGTGGCGAGGAGGAGCTGGGCGCGCTCCATCGGCACGCGGGGGTCATCGAGCTCGGAGAGGAGGGCGAGGGCCTCCTCGGATCTGCCCTGCTCGCGGAGGAGGCGGGCGCGGCCCATGCGGGCGGGGAGCTCACCGCCGGGGAGGGACTGGAGGCGGGCGCAGAGGGCGTCTGCTTCCTGGAGGCGGTTGGAGAGGATGAGGATGTCGAGGAGGGTCTCGGCGTGCCAGAGGCGGTCTTCGGGGGTGGCGGGGCGGGTGGACTGGAGGGTGCTGGCGGCGGCGGCGAGGTCGCCCTGCTCGCGGAGGAGGGTGGCGAGCTCCATGGACAATTCGAAGCCGCCGTCCTCCAGCCAGGTCTGCCCGAAGGCGACGGCCTCGGCGGCGCGGCCCTCGGCGCGGAGGGCCTTGACGGCGGCGAGGGCGAGGACGCCCCGGCGGGGGCTGTCGGACTCGGCCTGGAGCCAGGTGTCGATGCGGGCCATGGCGGGCGCCGCCTGATCGGCGAGGATCATGGCGCGGAGCCACCCGGCGCGGGCCTCGGCGCGGAGATCGGGCCCGGCGGCCTCGTCGGCGGCGGCCTCATAGAGCGCGGCGGCGGCGGCGGGGTCGGCGTCGATCTGCTGGGCGGCGACGGTGAGGCGGGCCTGGACGCGCACCTCGGGGTCGGGGGCTTCGAGGAGGGTGGCGTAGATGTCGGCGGCGGCGGGGTCGCCCTGCTCGGAGAGGATGCGGGCGAGGGCGATATCGACGGCGGTGCGGCGCTCGGCCTCGACCCCGGCGGCGTCGCGGGTGCGGGCGAGGCGGAGGGCCTCGGCGGCGCCGGGGAGGTCGCCGTTCTTCTCGCGGAGGTCGGCGAGGGCGAGCAGCGCCTCGATGGCCCAGGGGCCGTCCTCGGCGGCGACGTCGAGGTACTGGCGGGCGGCGCGGTCGTTCTGGCCCCGGAGGGCGGCGGCGCGGGCGAGGCCGAGCCGGGCGCGGACGGCGACCTCGGGGCGGGAGACGGGGATCAGGCCCTCGTAGCGCGTCTCGGCCTCCTGGAGCCGCCCCATCCTGAGCAGGGCGTCCGCCATGCCGAGCGTGATGCGCTGGCGGAGCGCGGCGTCGGCGGTGTCGCCGAGCAGGGTCTCAAAGCGGCTGAGGGCGCCCTCGACGTCGCCCTCCTCCATCTGGAGGTCCGCGAGGGACATGTGGGCCTCCAGCCGGGCCTCGTCGCCGATGGTCGGATCTTCGACGACCTCCGCCCAGCGCTCGCGGGCCTCGTCGCGCTGCCCGGCCTCGCGGAGCGCGCGCGCCTGGCTGAGCAGCATCTCCTCGCGCAGCGTCGGGCTGAGCGCGAGCAGGGCGGCGGCGGCCTCCGGATCGGAGCGCACGAGGATGCGCCCGAGGAGCAGGCGGGCCTCGTCGGTGCGGCGCGGTTCGAGGCCGGGGCTGGTCAGGACGGCGCGCAGCAGATCGGCGGCGGCCGCGTCGTCCCCGCCGAGGGAGGCGAGGGTGGCCTGCGCCATCATCGCGCGGGCGCGCAGGTCTTCCTCCTGGCTCTCCAGCAGCGGGGCGAGCAGGTCGGCGGCGTCGGCGGTTCTCCCGCGCTGGACGAGCAGCTCCACCGCGCCGAGCCGGGCCTCGCTGCCGACGCTGCCGGGCGTCGCGGCCAGCTCTTTGTAGAGCGCGAGCCCCCCGTCGTTGTCCCCGGACTCGACGCGGAGCCGGGCGAGCTTCAGCCGGAGGGCGGCCCGCTCCCCGATGTCAGAGAGGCCGGGCAGGGTGGCCTCGATCAGCGCGATGGCGCGGGCGGGGCGGCTGCGGGCGCTCCAGCCGTCGGCGAGGGCGAGGGCGAGGGCGGCGCGCTCCAGGTCGGTGTGGGCGCGGTCGAGGAGGGCCTGCTGGAGCGGCGCGACCTCCGCCTGCTGATCCTCCGGGAGCAGGGAGGCGAGGCCGGTGAGCGCCTCAGCGAGCTGGGCGGGGTGGAGATCGATGCGGTCGAGCAGGGCGCGGTAGCGGGCGGAGGCGGCCCCGGTGAGGCTGGCGCGGGCCTGGGTGCGGGCGAGGCGGAGCTGCACGGTGGGCTCCATCGGCCCCTCCCCGGCGGCGGTGAGCGCCTCTTCGAGCAGGAGCAGCGCGCGGTCGTAGTCGGCGGCGTCGGCGGCGGCGGCGGCGGCTTCGAGCAGGTAGTTGGTCTTCGCCTCCGGCTGATCCTGGCGGTCGGCCAGCTCCTTGAAGGTGGCGGCGGCCTCCTGAGTGCGCCCGGCGCGCTGGGCCTCCCCGGCGGCGTGTTCGAGCGAGCCGGGATCGAGCGCCCCCTCCTCGCGCCACTGGACGAGCAGGTAGAGCAGCAGGGCGGCGGCGATGGCGCCGACGCTCATGTAGCTGGCGATGCGGGCCTGGCGGTCGTCCCCGCTGTCGCTGCCGGCCCCGTCCTCGCGCAATTGGCGGATCTGCGCCCGGGAGAGGCCGCGCACCCCGCCGACCTGCGCGCCCGTCCAGCGCACCCCGTCGAGGATCGCGCCTTCCAGCACCGCCTGATCGAGCCGCGCGCCGGACAGGTCGGCCCCGGTGAGGTCGGCCCCGTTCAGCCGGACGTCGGTGAGATCGGCCCCGGTGAGGTCGGCCCCGACGAGCCGCGCGCCCCGGAGATCGGCCCCGACGAGGTTGGCGCGGGCGAGCCGGACGCCGCTGAGATCGCGGCCCTGGAGGTCGATGTCGCTGAGGTTCTGGCCCTGCAGATCGGCCCCTGCAGTGATCTCCGGCGGCTTCGGCGCCCGGATCAGATCGAGCGAGGGCGCGCGCGCGCGCACCCGGCCGGGCCGCGCGCGGAGCTGGGCCTGCAGGATTGTCGCCAGCTCTGAGACCGTGCGGGAGGGGTGGAGCGGGGCAGGGCGCGGACGGCGGACAGCGACGGCATGGGGGGACCTCCGCCGCCAGGGTAGCCGGTCGGCGCGCCCGGCGGGCCTGCGGGGGCGCAGGTTCAGGGCGGGGCCGCGGGTGGG
>JBEIQZ010000542.1:0-4270 GCA_040376255.1 Alphaproteobacteria bacterium | reverse complement strand
GGGCGGCGCGGGCGGGCGGCTGAGCAGGAGGTCATGGGTGTGAGCCTGTATCAGGGCGTGATGAGGCCGGATCAGTGCAGC
This sequence comes from Alphaproteobacteria bacterium, assembly GCA_040376255.1. Lineage (GTDB taxonomy): Bacteria > Myxococcota_A > UBA796 > UBA796 > SXON01 > JBEIQZ01. The sequence continues at coordinate 4,189 of JBEIQZ010000542.1, read as the reverse complement.
GGGGGCGCCGCTCATGCGCTATCGTGATCCCATGCATGGTGCGCTGTTGTCGTTGCTCATCGCCTGCTCGGCAGACACCCCGGTGTCTGCGGCGGGGGCGGTGCGGGGCGTGCCGCAGGACAGCGGGGACAGCGGGCTGACGGGGACGCAGGAGGTCTGCGACGCTGAGGTCGCCGCGCTGTCTCCGGCGGACGGCAGCGTCGACCTGTCGCCGGAGGCGCCGCTGGTGCTGGAATTGACGGCGCCGGGCGAAGCGGAATTGTGGCTGGACGGGGCGGCGGGGTCGGTGGAGGTGTCAGGAAACGGGCGGGTGTATCGCTTCGTGCCGGAGGCGCCGCTGGCGTGGTCGGCGGGCTACACGCTGCATGCGTCGGTCTGCGGGCAGGAGGTTCAGAGCAGCTTCCGGACGGTGAGCGGGCCGGTGGCGGGCGATCTGGAGGGGCGGCGGTACGCGCTGGATCTGCAGGGGCAGGACATCCGGTGGGAGGAGCCGGAGGAGGTGGGGGCGCTGTTCCTGTCGTTCGCGGAGACGACGCTGCTGCAGATCGAGGTGCGGTCGCAGGGGGTGGAGGCGGGGGCGCCGCTGCTGGGGCTGTCGATCTACCCGGCCTGGGACGAGGCGGAGGACGGGCGCGGGCAGGCGGTCCACATGGAGCCGGTGGACTTCTCGCGGAACCCGCTGTTCTCGGCGGCGGCGCCGCTGCTGGCGCTGCCTGCCGAAGAGAACGAGCTGATGCTGAGCGATCTGGTGATCAGCGGCCACTTCACGCCGGACGGCGGCGCCATCGAGGGGCTGCGGGTGGAGGCGCTGCTGAACACGCAGAACCTGCAGCGGTACGGGCTGGACATCTGCGACACGCTGAGCTGTGTGGAGTGTCCGGGGAGCCGGAACGAGACGTGCCTGCCGCTGGTGTTCAGCGATCCGTGGCTGCCGCTGATAGGGGACTGATCAGCGCTCCTGCTTCTCCACCTGCACCAGCCGATCCTCCTCCAGCAGCCAGCCGGAGAGCGGCCCGCCGTAGACGCAGCCTGAGTCGAGGCCGACGGTGTCGGGGTTGACCTCCGGGCGGATGCGGACGCCGCGCATAGCGTCATGCCCGTAGAAGACGCGCTCGCGGCCCCGGTACAGCTCCCACCAGAACGGATTTTTCTCGGAGCTGTCGTCGGGCCAGCGGCGCATGACGAGCGCCTGCGGGCGGGTGGTGCCGACGAAGCCGAGCTGCGGGTGGAGCCCGGCGTGGACGGCGACCCAGGGGCGACCGGCGGCGGGGCCGGACGGGAGGTGACCGTGGAGCATGAGCGGAAGCGCGGCGATCCAGTCGCGGCAGGCGTCCGGCAATTGGCGCCAGCACCAGTGGTGGGGCTTGCTGCCCTCCTTCCCCCAGCACTCCAGCAGGCGCTGATCGTGGTTGCCGAGGATGGCCTCGGCGCGGTGGCGCAGGACGATCTGCTAGACGCCTGCGGGATCGGGGCCCTTCGCGAAGATGTCCCCCAGCAGGATCAGGCGATCCGGGCGCACATCCTCGACGAGCCGCGCGAGGCTGGCCGCGCAGCCGTGGACATCACCGACGAGGAGCGTGCGGCTCACTGCAGAGCCGGTGCCTGCGCGGTCGGGGTCTGCGGCGCCTGCGCGGCCAATTCCTGGAGCGACCGGACGTGCCGCTCTCCGCGCGCGAGGCTGGCGAGGGCGTCGGGGAGGCAGAGGGCGGCCTGGAGGTTGGTGATACAGGGCACGCCCATCCGGAGCCCGGCGCGGCGCATGGCGGCCTCGTCGTACTGGGCCTTGCGGCCGAGCGGGGTGTTGATGAGGAGCTGGATCTCGCCGCTCTTCAGCAGATCGACGACGTCGGGGCGGCCCTCGCGCACCTTCCAGACGCGGCGCACGGGGATCCCGGCGGCGGTGAGGACGGCGGCGGTGCCGCGCGTGGCGAGGAGGTGGAAGCCGAGGGCGAGCAGCGGGCGGGCGATCTCGGGCGCGCGGTGCTTGTCGGCGTCGCGCAGCGAGAGGAAGACGCCGCCCGAGCGGGGCAGCACCAACCCGGCGGAGAGCATGGCCTTCGCGTAGGCCTCGCCGAAGTCGCCGCCGACGCCCATCACCTCGCCGGTGCTCCGCATCTCGGGGCCGAGCAGCATGTCCGAGCCGGTGAAGCGCCGCCACGGGAACACCGGCGCCTTCACCCAGGAGCAGCCCGCCGTGCGGTGGACGAGCGGGCCGAGGTCGGCGAGCCGGGCGCCGAGCAGCAGCCGCGTCGCCAGGCGGGCGAGCGGGAGGCCGGTGGCCTTCGCCAGGTAGGGGACGGTGCGGGAGGCGCGGGGGTTGACCTCCAGCACGAAGACAGTGCCGCTCACGGGGTCGCTCCCGGGGTCGCTCCCGGCCGCTGCAGCCGGGGCATGCTGGATGGCGAACTGGACGTTGACCAGCCCGACCGCGCCGACCGCGAGCGCGACGCGCCGCACGATGCCCTCGATCTCCGCGCGGTTGGCGGCGGAGAGGCGGATGGCGGGGAAGACGGTGGTGGAGTCGCCGGAGTGGACGCCGGCCTCCTCGATGTGCTCCATGACGCCCGCGATCCAGACGTCCGTCCCGTCGCAGAGCGCGTCGACGTCGTACTCGACAGCGCCTTCGAGGAACCTGTCGATCAGCAGCGGGTGATCCTCGCTCACGCGGATCGCCTCATCGACCGCCAGCTTGAAGTCGTACTCGTCGTAGCAGATCGCCATCGCGCGCCCGCCCAGCACGAACGAGGGCCGCACCAGCAGCGGGAAGCCCAGCCGGGAGGCGGCGGCGAACCCGGCCTCGCGGGTCTGCACCATCTCGCCCTCGGGCTGGCGGATGTTGAGCTCGCGCATCAGCGCGTGGAAGCGGCGGCGATCCTCGCAGACGTCGATGGCGTCGGGCTGCGTCCCCAGCACCGTGCCGACCCGGTGGGAGAGCTTCAGCGGGGTCTGCCCGCCGAACTGGAGGATCGTCCCCTTCGCCTGCTCCCGGTGGACGACGGCGCGGACATGCTCAGCGGAGACGGGCTCAAAATAGAGCTTGTCGGAGGTGTCGTAGTCGGTGCTGACCGTCTCGGGGTTGCAGTTGACCATGACCGAGGTGTACCCGGCCTCGCGCACCGCCATCGCCGCGTGGCAGCAGCAGTAGTCGAACTCCAGCCCCTGCCCGATCCGGTTGGGGCCGTTCCCCAGCACGATCACGCGCGGGCGGTCGCTGTCCCCGGCCTCGTCCTCGTCTTCATAGCTGGAGTACAGGTAGGGCGTGTGGCTCTCAAACTCGGCGGAGCAGGTGTCGACGCGCTTGTAGACCGGGCGGACGCCGAGCTGCTCGCGGTAGCCGGTGAGGGCGGTCGCGCTCAGGCCGATCAGCCGGGCGATCCGGGTGTCGGAGACCCCGGCGCGCTTGACCTCGCGCAGGAGCGCGGCGTCGGGCAGGCTGCCGGTCGTGAGGCGGGCCTCGGCCAGCGCCATCGCCTGCATGCGCTCCAGGAACCACGGATCGATGTTGCTCAGGCTGTGGATCTCGCCGATCGGGACGCCGCGCCGCAGCGCCTCGAACAGCGCGGGGAGGCGCTCGGGCGTGGGGCTGGCGATGCGCTCGCGCAGGACGGCGTCGGGGACGGTGCCGGGGGCGATCTCGACGAAGCCGCCCTCCAGCGAGGCGATGGCCTTGCCCATCGCCTCCTCGAAGGTGCGCCCGATGCCCATCACCTCGCCGACGCTCTTCATCTGGGTGCCGAGCGCGCGGGAAGAGTTGGGGAACTTTTCAAAGTTCCAGCGTGGAATCTTAACGATCACATAGTCGATCACCGGCTCGAAGCTCGCCGGGGTGGAGCGGGTGATGTCGTTCTGGATCTCGTCGAGCCGCAGCCCCACGGCGAGCTGCGCGGCGATCTTGGCGATGGGGAAGCCGGTGGCCTTCGAGGCGAGCGCGCTGGAGCGCGACACGCGCGGGTTCATCTCGATGATCCGCACCTCGCCCGTGCCGGGGTGGACGGCGAACTGGATGTTGGAGCCGCCGGTCTCGACGCCGACGCGCCGGATGATGCGCTGGGAGATGTCGCGGAGGTACTGGTACTCGCGGTCGGTGAGCGTCATGGCGGGGGCGACGGTGATGCTGTCGCCGGTGTGGACGCCCATCGGGTCGACGTTCTCGATGGAGCAGATGATGATCACGTTGTCGGCGAGGTCG
>JBEIQZ010000144.1:0-11461 GCA_040376255.1 Alphaproteobacteria bacterium | reverse complement strand
GCGGCTTTACAGCCCGGTGGATAATCTGCTGCCGATGGGCAAACTCCAGCGCGGAGAGCAGGTGGAGCGTCGCGACGATCGCCTCCGCAGGGCTCATCGGCCCGCCCTGATCGAGCTTCGACTGGATGGAACCCTCCGCCAATTCCATCACCAGATAGAAGAATTCCTGCTCGGCCCCCTGGTCGATGATCTGCAGGATGTTGTCGTGCTGGAGGCGGGCCATGATGCGCGCCTCCTCCTGCAGCCGGGTCTGGAGGCTGGAGCTGCCCGGGGTCGGCAGCAGCACCTTGATCGCCCGCTCAGCCGTGAGCTGGGTGTCGATCGCCCGGTAGACGACGGCTGCGCCGCCCTGGCCGAGGATCTCTTTGAGCTGGTAGCGGTTGGCGGCGAGGGCCGGCGGGATCTGCATGGGATGCACCGGTTATCCGGTCACAGGTTATACCGGGAGATGGACCCCGCAGATGGCTTCCGTCGGATCTGCGCCGCCCTGCCGATCCCGGTTCTGGACGCCGGCGCGTGGCTCCTCGCGTGGCTGTGGTGGTGGCTGATCCCGATCCGCCGCCGCGAGGCGCAGCAGAACCTCCTCTCCGCGCTCCCGGAGCATGCGGCGGACGGCGGGCGCCGCGTGCTGTGCAGGATGATGCATGACATCCTGCTCTCCTACCTGGAGCTGTGCCGCTGGGATCGCCTCCATGTCGGGGTGCAGGGCGGGGAGGGGCTGCGGGCGCAGGCCGGGCCGGTGCTGTTCGGACACCTCGGCGCCTGGGACGTCGGGCTGCTCGCCATCGGGGACACCGTCCCCACCGCCTGCTTCCTCCGCCCCCCCGCCGATCCGCGCGCGCGCCGCTTCATCACCGGGCTGCGCGATCAACATGATGTCGTCCGCCTGGAGGCCGGCGCTTCGTTGAAGGACGCGGATGCCCTGATCAAAGGCGGGCGCTCAGTGCTCTTCGTCCAGGATCAGCGCTTCAACCGGGGGCTGGAGGTGGAATTCTTCGGGCGGCCCGCCCTCACCTCCGCCGCCTTCGCGGTCTGCGTGCTGAAGGATCCCGCGCGCCGCGCCTGGACCGCCGCCACATGGCGCGAGGGCCCCGCCCGCCACTGCGTCCGCATCGATCCCTTCCCGCTCCCCCCGCTCACCGGCGACCGGCAGGAGGACGTGCGCCGCATCACGCAGGCCACCGCCCGCTGGTATGAGGATCGCATCCGGGAGCGCCCCCACGGCTGGCTCTGGCTGCACCGCCGCTGGCACCTGCCCCCCGGCCAGCCCCCGGCGAAGAAACCGCCAGACAGCAGCGTAGCGCCAGGGAAGACATAGCGGTTTCCCTCCCCTCAGGTGTCTGAAGATCAGGGTGGCCGCACCGTCCACCCGCCACAGGAGCCCCATGCACCGTATCGCCCCCGCGATCGCCCTCCTAAGCCTCTGCGCGCTCCCCGCCCGCGCAGACACCATCCAGCTCGACTCCGGCGCCACCCTCACCGGCGATCTGGCGCGCTATGAGTACGGCGGCGACTGCCAGATATCTGTGACCGAGGGGCCGCTGGCCGGGGTGATCGCCGTCCTGCCCTGCCACCGCATCCAGAGCTTCGTCCGCTCCGCGCTTGCGCCCGCGCCTGCAGCCGGCCCGGAGCCGATGTCTGCGGGAGCCCCGGAGGTGCCGCCTGAGGTGCCGCCTGAAGACGACCCCTTCGCCGCCGCCTTCGCCGACCCGCCCCCTCCTGCCCGCGCTGACCTCAGCTGGAGCCGCCCCGCCCCGGAGCCTGCGCCGGACGTCTCCACCGACCCCATCGCCGCCGTCCCCGCCCCCCGCGAGGTGCCGCTGAGCCCCGCCCCGCCCGCCGCCGATGTCCCGGAGGGGGGGGCCTCCCCGGAGGAGCGGCGCGCGCTCAGCTTCTGATGAAAAAATGAAGAGGGCCGACAACATTGTGTCGGCCCTCTGCGGAGGCGCCGGACGACCGGCGCTCATCGCTGCGGATCAGGAGCTGAACATGCCCTGGATGTCCTTGAACAGCGACGCGACCTCGGTGGCGATCGCGCTGATCTGCTTGGGGAGCGCCGCGAGGCCCTTCATGTTGTCGCCGAGGATCTTCGGGGCAGCCTTCGCGATCTCGGGGCTCAGGCCGCTGAGCAGGGTGGGGAGCTTCATCGGGAAGGTGGCGGCGTTCTTGACGAGCGTCTGGACCTGAGGGACGAGCTCAGTGGTGCTCTTGACGGCGCCGGCGCCGGAGGTGATCAGGCCGTTGATACCGGCGACCGCCTTCACGATGTTCTCGGGGGCCGCGTCGGCGGCGGAGATCTTCGGGGTGGTGCCGTCCATCGTCAGCTTCATCATGCTGGCGCCCTTGGCCTTCAGATCGGCGAGCGCGGTGGCGATGGGGGCGTCAGTGGCGATGCCGAGGGCGGTGTTGAAGTTGGTGCGCGCGCCGTTGACGCCGTCGTAGATGCCCTTGACGTTCGTCTGGATCTTGGCGGCCTCGGTGAACACGGTGTCGTCGAAGGCGGCGATCTGGGTCGGCAGGATGGCGGGGATGCCCTCGAAGGCGGCGGCGGCGCTGACCGGCGCGGCTTCCTTCTTCGCCTCAGCGGCGGGGGTGAGGGCGATGACGCCGGTGCCGAGGACGAGGGCCGCGAGAGCGATACGGAGAGAACGCATGAGATACCTCTTGGAAAGGGGCGGTTGTTTAATCGATTCCCGGCCATCCGTCAAGTGGATTGGCCAGCGGCATCAGGCAGGTTGCTGGTCAGTCCCAACCGATGCGGCCTGTCTGACCCCGATGGTTCCAGATATATTCCGTGACCTCCTGCGACACATCCCTTCACCCATCTTACAGGCTTAGACCTGCAGGCTGAGAACAGATCCGATGCGGCTGCTGCACCTCTACCGCCCCCGCCTGCCGTCGCTGCGGGCGCAGGCGATCCAGATCCTGCACACCTGCCACGCGCTGGCCGCGCGCGGCCACCGGGTGACGCTGCTGGCGGATCGCGGGGAGGGCGGGGGGGGAGCTGAGGGCGTGCTCGCCGCCTTCGGGCTCGATCTGCCGCCGGGGCTGGATCTCCGCGTCGCGCCGACCGCGTGGAAGCCGCTGGCGGGGCTCTGGTTCCGCTGGCAGGTGTGGCGGTGGTGCCGCAGGCCGGGGCTGGTGTACGCGCGCGCCAAGCGGTACATCCCGCTGATCCCGCGCCGCATCCCGGTGGTGATCGAGGCCCACGAGGTCGACTCGGAGCAGGATCGGGAGGCCGGGCGCGATCCTGCGCCGAACCGGCGGCTGGAGGCGGCGGTGCTGGCGCGGGCGGCGGGGGTGGTGGCGAACTGCGAGGGGACGATGGCGCTGCTCGCGCAGACCCACCCTGACATCCGGGCGCTCCCCCGGCGTGTGATCCACAACGCCACCCGCGCTGACCGGCGGGTGATCCGGCAGCCCGCCGGGGAGATCCTCGTGGGCTACACCGGCTCCCCCCGGCAGTACAAGGGGCTGCAGCCGGTGTTCGACTCGCTGCCGTGGTGGCCGGCGGGCGCGGTGCTGGAGATGGTCGGGGGCGCGCCGCCGGGGGCGCCGCCGCAGATCCGGGCGCGCCCCGGCGTGCAGTACGGGCAGCTCCCGGCGCTCCTCGCCCGGTACCACGCGCTGCTCCTGCCGCTGGACGACAACCTGTTCGGGCAGCAGCTCACCTCGCCGCTGAAGCTCTGGGACTACCTCGCCACCGGCGTCCCGGTCGTCGCCGCCGATCTCCCGACCACCCGCGCCATCGGCGGAGACGCCCTGTTCTACTACGATCCGCGCGACCCGCCCTCGCTGGCCGCCGCGCTCCGCCGCGCCCTCGCCGCCGGATCGGTCCCGCCCCGCCTCCGCACCTGGGAGGAACGCGCCGCCGAGATCGAGGATTTTCTGCTGCCGATCTACCGCAGCTCCATACCAGAAGCCGATCCATGATCCTCTACGTCCTGCGCTACTACCCGACGCTCACCGAGACCTTCGCTCACGACGAGATCCGCCGCCTGCGGGAGATGGGCATGTCGGTGGAGCTGGCCGCCTTCGGGGCGCGCGGCGACCCCGGCGCCGACCCGCCGGGGTTCCCGGTCCACGCCGCCCCGCACCGCCTCGGCTGGCTGCCCTGGCTGCCCCGGCTGGCGCTGGAGCTCCTGCGGTCGCCCGGCCGGTGGCTCCAGCCGGAGAGCCGGGATCGGCGCGTCCTGTGGCTCGCGGCGCTGCTCCGGCAGCTCGGCGCCCGCGCCGTCCATGTCCACTTCGCCGGGGAGGCCGCGCAGTGGGCGCAGGCTGCCTGCGCGCGGGTCGGGCTCCCCTCCGGCCTCACGCTGCATGCCACCGATCTGTTCCGCCCCCACCCGGCGCTCCCTGCGATGCTGGCGACCGCCCGCTGGCGGGTCAGCATCTCCCTTCACAACGCCCGCTGGCTGCTGGATCGCTACGGCGTCCAGAGCGCCGTCATCCCCTGCGGGGTCGATCCGGCGCGGCTGGGGGTGGCGCGGGAGGTCGGGACGGGCGGGCAGGGCGGGCAGGGCGGGCAGGAAGGACCCCCGGAGTTCGTCGCGGTCGGGCGGAACGTGCCGAAGAAGGGTTTTCCTCTGCTGCTCCGGGCGCTGGCCGGGATGCAGGAGGACTTCCGGCTGCACCTGATCTCAGATCACCCGCCCGTGAACGATCCGCGTGTCACCGTCCACGGGCTGCTGCCGCGCGCCGCCGTCTACGACCGGATGCGGCGGGCGCGGGCGCTCATCCTGCCCTGTCAGCGGGGGCCGGACGGGGACATGGACGGGATCCCGGTGGTGATCCTGGAGGCGATGGCGATGGGGGTGCCGGTGATCACCACCGCGATCTCCGGCATCCCGGAGGTGGTGGACGGCGCGGTCGGCTGGCTGCTGCCGCCGGGAGAGATCGCGCCGCTCCAGGAGGCGATCCGTGAAGCGCTCGCCGATCCTGCCGGGGCCGCCCGGCGCGGGCAGGCGGCGCGCGCGCGTGTCCTCGCCGGGCGCACGCTGGAGGCGCAGGCGGCGGCAGTGGCGCGCCTGTTGAGGGCCGGTCAAGGCGCGCCGGATCCGGTCGCGGACGGTGAAGGAATCGGATAGTGTGGGCGCGCCAGAGGAGGTTGGATGCTCGCGCTCCTGTTGATCGGCTGCACCAGCTGGGTGGATCAGACCCCGGCCTGTGATCTGGATGTATATGGCTGGTCGGACGATCTGCTCGGTCATGTGCTGACCGGGGACGGCTCCGGCGCCTTCAACTACGATCCGGAGGACATCCCGCGCCAGCGCGTCTCCGGAGCGTACAAGCCGGGCTCCGGCAATTTCTCCTACACCGTCGAATACAGCGGCGAGTACTGGCTCCAGCAGGAGGAGGTCGAAGGCTTCGGCACTGTCTTCCACAACGGGAACCTCGATCTCCGCTACGAGGTCCAGCGCACAGATCGGCTCGACGAGGAGTGGACGACCACCTACGACGTCGAGCGGACCGGCTGTGACGTGGTAGTGCAGACCTGGGCCGGGGCGATGGACGAGGAGGACCCGGTGGTGTTCATCGAGGAGGGGCGCTACGAGGACGCCCTGTCCTACCACTGGGAGGCCGAGACCGACGACGCCGACTACGCCGGGGGCGCCCGCATCAACCAGTCCCGCACCGCCAGCGCCGAGGCGAAGGACGGCAGCTACACCTCCTTCACCTCCTACAGCCCGGACGGCACCGCCGCCCAGGACTGGGAGGGCGACTGCTACACGGACTCCGGCGACTACTTCTGCGCGGGCGTCACCGACACGAAGTTCAACGGGGACGTCGTCCAGGAGTACACGGTGGAGCTCGACGGCGATGTCGTCGCTGAGATGGTCTGGGAGTACTTCTATGAGGGCGGCGGGACCGGCGATGTCACCTGGATCGACGGCAAAAACGAGATTCAGTGCGACTATGAGATCGACGAAGACGACAATTGCACCCTGGACTGCGACGACGGCACCGACGGCCCCTGCTGAGCCGCCCCGTCGGCGCTTCCAGGCGCCGGAGATCCTGTCGGGGATTGCGGGAGGCGTCACAGACAGGTTATCCCTGATCTCATGAATTCGATGACCGGCTTCGGGCGGGGAGAGGCCAGCAACGGTACCATCTCAGTTGTCGCGGAGATCAAGACCGTCAACAACCGCTTCCGTGACGTCCAGCTCCGCCTCCCGCGCGAGTACTATGTGCTGGAGCCGCGCGTGCAGCAGCTCCTGCGCGACAACGTGCAGCGGGGCCGCGTGGACGTCACCCTGCGCCGCACCTCGGCGGAGGGCGCCACGCGCATCCTCACCGACATCGGCCTCGCCGAGCAGTACTACCGGGCCGCCGGAGAGATCGCGAAGCGCATCCAGCGGGAGCCCGCCTCCATCCCGCTGGAGTGGGTGCTGGCGCAGCCCGGCGTGCTGATCTCCGCCGATCACGAGCCGGACGCGTTGCGCGAGTGGGATCTGTGCGAGCTGGCGATCCAGTCGGCGCTCGCCGATCTGGGCCGGATGCGCGAGAGCGAGGGGATCTCGCTCTGCGCCGATCTGCGCCGCCACCTCCACGAGCTGATGCGCTACCGCTCCGAGGTCGATGCCTCCTCTGACGGCGTGGCGGAGCGCCTGCGCCAGCGGCTGCTGGAGCGGCTCACCCGGCTGATCGGCGACCGCACCGACCCGTGGCGGCTCACCCAGGAGGCGGCGCTGCTCGCAGAGAAGGCCGATGTCTCCGAGGAATTGGCCCGCCTCCTCAGCCACTGCGAGCAGTTCGGCCAGGCGCTCGACGCCCAGGAGCCGGTCGGGCGCAAGCTCGACTTCCTGCTGCAGGAGATGAACCGCGAGGTGAACACCGTCGGCAGCAAGGCCGCCGAGCACCCGATCTCCTCCCGCGTCGTCGAGATGAAGTCGGTGCTGGAGCGCATGCGGGAGCAGGCGGCCAACGTGGAGTAGATGGGGAGTAGATGGGGAGTAGCCCGGCGCCCGGCGGATCGGATACACTCCCGGCTCCCTGGAGGGTTCCGTGCCTGTCCCCGACGCCTGGATCTATGACGCCGTACGCAGCCCGCGCGGGCGCGGAAAAGAAAATGGCGCGCTCTATGTGACGCGCCCCATCGATCTGCTCGCCCAGAGCCTCGACGCGCTCCGGCAGCGGCGCGATCTCGACACCGCCGCCGTCGATGACGTCGTCATCGGCTGCGTCACCCAGACCGGCGAGCAGGGCGCCTGCATCGCCCGCTTCGCCGCGCTCCAGGCGGGCTGGGACTTCGACGCCCCCGGCGTGACGCTCAACCGCTTCTGCGGCTCCGGGCTGGAGGCGATCAACCACGCGGCGGCGATGGTGGCGTCGGGCTTCCACGACATCGTCGTCGCGGGCGGCGTGGAGAGCATGTCGCGCGTCCGCATGGGATCGGACGGCGGCGCGATCTGGGACGCCGAGACGCAGTGGTCGGTCGGGGCCGTCCCCCAGGGCGTGAGCGCCGATCTCCTCGCCACCCTCCACGGCATCGACCGCGCGCAGGCCGACGCCTTCGCCCTCCGCTCCCAGCAGCGGGCCGCCGCCGCGCAGGCCGCCGGTGCCTTCGATCGCACCCTCGTCCCGGTGCGCGACCCCTCCGGCCTCGTGCTGCTCGACCGCGACGAATTGCCGCGCGCCGACACCACGATAGAGAAGCTCAACGCGCTGAAGGCCAGCTTCGAGGTCATGGGAACCCAGTTCGGCCTCGACAACCTCACCCGCCGCCGCTACCCGCAGGTCGAGAAGATCCGGCACATCCACACCGCCGGGAATTCCTCCGGCATCGTCGACGGCGCCGCCGCCGTCCTGGTCGGCAACGCCGCCGCCGGGGCTACGCTCGGCAGGCCCCGCGCCCGCGTCCGGGCCGTCGCCCTCTCCGGCGAGGAGCCGCTGATCATGCTCACCGGGCCGCTCTCCGCCACGCAGCGCGCGCTGAAGAAGGCCGGGATGTCCATCCATGACATCGATCTGTTCGAGGTCAACGAGGCGTTCGCCGCTGTCCCCCTCTGGTGGATGCAGGCGCTCGGCGTCCCCGAAGAGAAGGTCAACGTCAACGGCGGCGCCATCGCGCTGGGCCACCCGCTCGGCGCCACCGGCGCGGTGCTGCTGGCGACCGCGCTGGACGCGCTGGAGGATCGCGGCCTCTCCACCGCCCTCATCACCCTCTGCATCGGCGGGGGAATGGGCATCGCCACAATCATCGAGCGGGTGTGAAAATGGAAAATATCGTCTCTCTCCAGACCGACAGCGACGGCGTCGCCACCCTGCTCCTGAAGATGCCGGGCCGCGCCAACAAGATCAACGCCGCCTTCGGCGCCGCGCTGCACGCCGCCGTCGAGGCCGCCCTCGCCGATCCCGCCGTCAAGGGCATCGTCATCGCCTCCGGCCACAAAGATTTCTGCGTGGGCGCCGACCTCGACTTCCTGATGTCGGCAGACGATCCCGCCGCCTTCCTCGCGGCGGTGCTCGACCTCACCCGGCTCTACCGCCGCATCGAGCAGGGCGGGAAGCCCGTCGCCTGCGCCCTCACCGGCTCCGCGCTCGGCGGCGGCTATGAGCTGGCGCTCGCCTGCCACCACCGGGTCGCCCTCGGGGACGCCCGCGTGCAGGTCGGGCTGCCGGAGGTCAACCTCGGCGTGATCCCCGGCGCGGGCGGCACCCAGCGGCTCCCGCGCATGATCGGCGTCCAGGCTGCATTGGAGAACATCCTCCAGGGAAAAATCCTCCGCGCCCCTGACGCCCTCACCGCCGGGTTCGTCGACGCCCTCGCCGCCACCCCGGCGGACGTCCTCGCCGCCTGCCGCGCCTGGGTGCTCGCCAACCCCGGCGCGAAGCAGCCCTGGGATCGCGCGGACTTCGCCTGGCCCGCGCCCTCGCCGCTCTCAGAGGAGGGCCGCAACATCCTGATGGTCGCCTGCGCGATGCTCTACCAGAAGACATCAGGCGTCTTCCCCGCGCCTGAGGCCGTGATCTCCGTCGTCCAGCAGGGGGCCGCCCTCCAGTTCGACCGCGCCCTCGAAGTCGAGGCCCGCGCCTTCGTCAAGCTCGCCCTCTCCCCGCAGGCGCGCGACATGATCCGCACCTTCTGGTTCCACCGCACCGCCGCCGAGCGCCACGAGGGGCTGCCCGCCCTCCCCGCCGGGGCCGACGCCGGTATCCAGAAGATCGCCGTCCTCGGCGCGGGGATGATGGGCGCCGGGCTCGCCTTCCTCTGCGCCCAGCGCGGCTACACCGTCGTCCTGAAGGACATCTCTCAGGCCGCCCTCGACGCCGGGATGGCCCATGTCCGCGCCGAGGCCGCCCGCACCGCCCGCCGCAAGGGCGAGGCCAGGGCCGAGGCCGAGGCCGCCGCCATCCTCGCCCGCCTCACCCCGACCCTCGACGACGAACCGATCCGTGGCAGCGATCTCGTCATCGAGGCCGTCATCGAGGACATGGCGATCAAGCACCGCGTCACCCGCGCCCTGGAGCCCCTGCTCGCCCCCGGCGCCATCTGGGCCTCCAACACCAGCGCCCTGCCGATCACCCGCCTCGCGGAGGCCTTCTCAGACCCCGCCCGCTTCGTCGGCCTCCACTTCTTCTCCCCCGTCGAGAAGATGCCCCTGCTGGAGATCATCGCCGGAGCGCAGACCTCTGAGCAGACCCTCGCCCGCAGCCTCGATCTCTGCCGCCGCCTCAACAAGCTCCCCATCCTGGTCAACGACGGCTACGGCTTCTTCACCTCCCGCGTCTTCGCCGCCTACATCCTCGAAGGCGTCCAGCTCGTCGCCGAGGGCCACGAGCCCGTCCTCGTCGAGCAGGCCGCCCGCCAGGCCGGGATGGTCGTCCCCCCCCTCCAGGTCTTCGACGAGGTCAGCCTCCGCCTCGGCCGACACGTCCTCGATCAGGCCGCCGAGTACACCGGGCGCAACCTCCCCGCCGCCCGCCAGTTGCTCATCGACATGGTCGACACCCACGCCCGCGTCGGCCGGGTCGAGGGCCGGGGTTTTTATCAATACACCCCCTCCTCGCGCGGGGGCTTCAAGCGCGCCGGGATCTGGAGCGGCCTGCGCGACCTGGCAAAAACCCGCCCCGTCGATCCCGTCCGCGCCGTCGCCGACACCGCCGCGCTCAGCCGCCGCCTCCTCCTCGCCCAGATCGCCGAGGTCGCCCGCTGCTTCGATGACGGCATCCTCCGCCAGCCCCGCGACGCCGAGGTCGGCGCCATCTTCGGCATCGGCTTCGCCCCCAACACCGGCGGGCCGCTCGCCTGGATCGACCGGCAGGGGGCGGCGGGCGTTGTCGCAGAGCTGGAGGCGCTGGAGGCGCTCCACGGGGAGCGGTTCTCCCCGGCAAAGCGGCTGCGGGAGATGGCTTCGAAGGGGGAGCGGTTTTTCGCGGGTTGATACCGGCGCGCTGCCTCAGAACTCGAAGCGGTACCCTGTCCCGTGCACCGTCAGGATGTGCCGGGGATCGGCGGGGGTGTCCTCGATCTTCTTCCGCAGCTTCAGGATCTGGTTGTCGACGGTGCGGGTGGCCATGGTGGGCGAGTAGCCCCACACATGCTGGAGCAATTCCTCCCGGCTGACGTCCTGGCTCTTGTGGGCGATGAGGTACTGGAGGACGCCGGCCTCGTGCGTGGTCATGCGGTGCTCCTGCCCGTCGCGGCGCAGGATGCGGCGGCGGAGATCGACCTCGTTGCGCCCGAAGACGACGCTGTCGGGGCCGCGCGGGGGGGCGGGGCGGGAGCGGAGGCGGGCGCGGATGCGGGCGATCAGCTCGCGCAGGGAGAAGGGCTTGGTCACGTAGTCGTCGGCGCCCAGCTCCAGGCCGAGGACGCGATCCAGCTCGGCGCTCTTGGCGGTGAGGAGGATGACGGGCAATTCGGGGTGCTCGGCCTTGACCTTCTTCAGCACGGAGAGGCCGTCCATGCCGGGGAGCATCCAGTCGAGGATGAGGAGATCGGGGACGTCGTCCTCGATGGCGGCGAGGGCCTTCTCGCCCCGGTCGACGTGGGTGACCTGGAAGCGCTCGTGTTCGAGGGCGGTCTCGAGGCCCATGGCGAGGGTCTCATCGTCCTCTACTACGAGGATGCTGGCGCCGAGGGTGTCGGTCATGGATCTCTCCGGGGAATTCTTAAGAGGAAGCGGGCGCCGCCTTCGGCGCCCTCGCGGCATTCTACCTTGCCGCCCAGCAGCCGGGCAGCCTCAGCGACAAAATACAACCCCAGCCCGTGGCCGCCGGATCGCCCGCGACCGGGGCCTTCGACGCGTCGGAAGCGCTCAAAGATGGCTTTTCTCATGCCGGGGGGGACGCCGATCCCGTTGTCCTCGACCTCGAACAGGATGTGGCGCCGCTCGGGGATGAGGCGGAAGATGACCTTGCCGGGGCGGTCTTCGCGGTGGTACTTGAGGGCGTTGTCGATGAGGTTGGTGAGCGCGTCGCGGAGGAGGGCGGGGCCGGTCAGGACGGTCCCGACCTC
>JBEIQZ010000540.1:0-4317 GCA_040376255.1 Alphaproteobacteria bacterium | reverse complement strand
GGCCCTGCAAGTGGTACGTCCCCGACATGAACTCCGACTCCTCGGCGATGGCGATCGAGAAGGTCGAGCTCTGCACCGAGAAGATCGAGCGCGGCTAGTCCGCATGATCGGAGGCGGGGCGCCTGATCGGGCGTCCTGATCCGGATCAGACAGGACGGGCGGGCGGGGTCAATCCCCACCCGCCCGCTCTGTTTTTTCCGCTATGTCCTGCCGATCCCGGTTCTCCCGGGCCTGCGCGATCCTACCGGAAGGCGAGCGCGAGGACGTCTTCGACGTTGTCGACGAAGTGGTAGTTGAGCTGCTCGCGGAGCTGGACGGGGACGTCGCGCAGATCGCGCTGGTTCTGGCGCGGCATGACGATCTCCTTGATCCCGGCGCGGCGGGCGGCGAGCACCTTCTCCTTGATCCCGCCGACCGGCAGCACCTTGCCGCGCAGCGTGATCTCGCCGGTCATGGCGAGATCGGCGCGGACGGGTCGCCCGGTGACGAGGCTGACGAGGGCGGTGTAGAGCACTGTCCCGGCGGAGGGGCCGTCCTTGGGGATGGCGCCGGCGGGGAAGTGGATGTGGAATTCGCTCTCGGAGAAGACCGTGGCGTCGATCCCCATGCGCGGCCCGTTCTCACGGAGCAGCGACATCGCCGCCTCGCAGCTCTCCTTCATGACGTTCCCCAGGCTGCCGGTGAGCTTCATGCCGCGCGGGCCGGGCATCCGGGTGGCCTCGATGAACAGGATGTCGCCGCCCGCCTCGGTCCAGGCGAGGCCGATGGCGATGCCGGGCCGGTCGGTGCGCTCGGCGAGCTCCAGGAAGTAGCGGGGCGGGCCGGACCACTCGTCGAGCAGCGCGGCGTCGACGATGACCGGATCGGTGCGGCCTTCGACGAGGGCGCGGGCGGTCTTGCGGTAGAGGGCGGCCAGCTCGCGCTCCAGGCTGCGGACGCCCGCCTCGCGGGTGTAGGAGCGGACGAGGGTGGTGAGGATGTCTTCGGGGATCTCGATGCGGCCGGGGGGGAGGCCGTGGTTCTCCTCCTGGCGCTGCATGAGGTGGTTCCGGGCGATGGCGAGCTTCTCCTCCTCGATGTAGCCGGGGAGGGAGATGACCTCCAGCCGGTCATGGAGGGCGGAGGGGATGGGATCCTCGACGTTGGCGGTGGCGATGAACAGCACCCGCGACAGATCGAAGGGCAGATCGAGGTAGTGATCGCGGAAGGTGCGGTTCTGCTCCGGGTCGAGGACTTCGAGCAGCGCCGAGGCGGGATCGCCCCGGAAGTCGCTGCCGATCTTGTCCAATTCGTCCAGCAGGATGACGGGGTTGCGCGTCCCGGCCCGCTTCATCGCCTGGATGACGCGGCCCGGCATGGCGCCGACATAGGTGCGGCGGTGGCCCCGGATCTCGGCCTCGTCCTTCATGCCGCCGAGCGCGATCCGCTCGAACTTCCGGTCGAGGGCGCGGGCGATGGACTGGCCGAGCGAGGTCTTGCCGACGCCGGGGGGGCCGACGAAGCAGAGGATGGAGCCCTTGGCGTCCTTCTTGAGCTGGCGCACGGCCAGGAATTCGAGGATGCGCTCCTTGACCTTGTGGAGCCCGTAGTGATCGGCGTCGAGCGTCTCGCGGGCGGCGTGGAGGCTCGTGCGATCCTCGGTCTCTGTGCGCCAGGGCATGCTCACCAGCCAGTCGAGGTAGGTGCGGGCGACCATGTACTCGGCGGCGTCGATGTGGATGCGGCGCAGACGCTCCAGCTCGCGGCGGGCCTCCTTCTCGATCTCCGGCGGCATCCCGGCGGCGGTGATCTTCTGGTCGTACTCAGCGACCTCGTCGAGTCCGGCCTCGCCCAGTTCCTTCTGCACCTGTTTTAACTGCTCGCGCAGGTAATACTCGCGCTGAGAGGCGTCCATCACCTTCTGGACTTCGGTGTGGATGCGCTGGGAGATTGTGTTGTGCTCGCGGGCGCGCTCCAGGAACCAGAGGATCTGCTCCAGCCGGGCGAGGAGGCTGGCTTCGCAGAGGATCTTCGCCTGCTCGTCGACGGTGAGCGAGAGCTGCGTGGCGAGGTGGTCGCAGAGGCGTTCGGGGGTGTCCTGCAGGGAGAGGTTGGTCGGGAGGTCGGCGGGCTGATCGGGGCGGCCGAGGATCTCCTGGGCCAGCTCGCGGACGCGCTGCTCCAGGGCGCTGACGCGCTGATCGTTGAGCCGGGGATCCTCGGCGCGCTGGAGCTGGAAGCGCGCGGTGCTGCAGGCGTAGCCGTACTCAGCGTGCTCGTTGAAGTCGCGCACCATGACGCGCTCGACGGCCTCGATCAGCACGCGGACGCTGCCGTCGGGCAGGGTGAGCGTGCGGACGGCGTGCGCGCGGACCCCCACCGGGTGCAGATCGCTGTGGATCGGGTTCTCCAGTCCGGCATCCCGCTGGACGACGAGGATCAGATCGCCGTTCTGCTCGATGTGCGCGTCGAGCGCCGCCAGCAGCGGCCCCCGCTGGAGGGTCAACGGGGCGATCGTGCCGGGCATGATCAGCGCGCCGCGCAGGGGAAGGGTGGGGAGGAGTTTCGCCATGAGCCGCGCGCCTTAACCGGACGCGACTGGAACCGCACCTGCTATACAGGATATGCTTCGACCAGTCTCCTGACGGTCGCCGATGCCCCTCCCCTCCGATCCGCTCCCGCCCTCCTTCGGGCGCTATCAGCTCCTCTCCAAGGTAGCGAGCGGCGGCATGGCTGAGATCTGGCTGGCGCGCAGCGCGGGGGTATACGGCTTCGAGAAGCGGATCGTGATCAAGCGCATCCTGCCGGAGCTGCGCGACAAGCCGCGCTATCGCGATCTGTTCATCCAGGAGGCGCGGCTGTGCGCGGGGATGTCGCACCCGAATATCGTCTCGGTGTTCGATCTCGGGCAGGTGCAGGACGAGCCGTACATGGCGATGGAGCACATCCACGGGCGGGATCTGCTGAAGGTGCTCCGGCTCCTCCGGGCGCAGGAGCAGCGGCTGCCGTCGGCGCTGGCGGTGACGATCGCGGCCTATGTGGCGCGGGCGCTGGCGTACGCGCACAGCCGCCCCGGCCCGGACGGGCGGCTGTTGCCGATCCTTCACCGGGACGTGAGCCCGCACAACATCCTCATCACCTTCGAAGGCGAGGTGAAGCTGGTGGACTTCGGCATCGCGCAGGCGGGCGAGGTGGCGGGGCCGGGGGGAGGCAAGCAGGGGTACATGTCCCCGGAGCAGATGTCGGGGACGGGCGACGCGGGCGGCGCGGGCGGCGCGGGGACAGGCAGCGCGGGGACAGGCAGCGACGTCTATGCGCTGGGGGTGGTGTTGTACGAGATGATTTCGGGGAAGCGGCTCTTTCCGGATCGGGAAGAGGCTGATCCGGCGGCGCGCCTGCAGCTGCCGGCGCTGGACGTGCTGCTGCCGGACTGTCCGGCGCCGCTGCGGACGCTGCTCTCTCATGCGCTCCAACCCGATCCAGCGGCGCGGATCGACGCGGCGCAGTTCGAGGCGCAGCTCAGGCGCTTCCTGTTCGACGCGGGCCACCACTCGAATTCGATGGCGCTCGCGGCGCTGATGCAGGGGCTGTTCGCGCAGGAGCTGGCGCGGGAGCCGGGGCGGGCGGAGCTCCAGAAGCTGGCGCAGGATCTCGACGACCTGCACACCGGGCTGCACACGCGGCTGGAGCCTTCGCCGCTGATCGGCGAGCGCAGCCCGCGACCGGCGCGGGGGCTGGCGGGGCGGGGCGAGCGGCGGCCGGTGGCGCTGGTGGCGGTGGAGTTTTCGGGGGCGACGGAGCTCTCGCTGCGGCTGGACGCCGAGGAGCTGGCGAAGCGGAATTTCCGGCTGCTGCGGGCGATCCGCCGGTCGGTCGGAGAGCTGGGCGGGGCGATCATCCGGTACGAGGACGGGAGCCTGCTGGCGGGGTTCGGGCTGGAGCGGGCGCATGCGGACGACGCAGAGCGGGCGCTGTGCTGGGCGCAGGCGCTGCTGCGGCTGTCGGGGCGGCTCAGGAAGCAGCGGCAGGTGCCGGGCGCGCTGGAGGTGTCGGTCGGGGTCCACGTCGGGGAGGTGATGATCGGGCCGCGCCGGGGGTGGCGCTGGCGCGTCCTGCCGAGCGGGGACACGCAGCGGCTCTGCCTGCTGCTGGCGGGGGCAGCGGATCCGGGGAGCGTCCTCGTGTCGGATCGGGTGGTGGCGCTGGTGGGCGACCGGTTCCCCTTTGACCGGGGGCCGGAATTGCGCCGGAAGGGGGGCGGGGCGGGGGCGCGCCGCAGCCCGACGTTCCGGCTGATGGGCGGACGGCGCACCGGCGGGGGGTGGGGCTGGGGGGGGG
>JBEIQZ010000547.1:0-4209 GCA_040376255.1 Alphaproteobacteria bacterium | reverse complement strand
GAGTACTGCAACAGCATCGACGACGACTGCGACGGCACCGTCGATGACAACCCGGTGGACGCGACGCTCTGGTACCAGGACGGCGACAGCGACAGCTACGGAAACCCCGCGCAGAACCAGTTCACCTGCGCCCAGCCCTCCGGCTACGTCAGCAACGCCAGCGACTGCGACGACACCGCCGCCGCCATCCGCCCCGGCGCCACCGAGGTCTGTGACGGACGCGACAACGACTGCGACGGCACCGTCGACCAGAACGCGACCGACGACAGCACCTGGTACGCCGACTCCGACTCGGACGGCTACGGAAACTCCCGCAACCCGCTCGACTCCTGCAACCAGCCCGCCGGGTACGTCAGCAACTCCACCGACTGCAACGACGCCAGCGCCACCAGCTACCCCGGCGCCACCGAGATCTGCGACGGGCGCGACAACGACTGTGACGGCGCCATCGACGACAACGCGGTGGGCCTCGCGCTCCTCGCGGACGACGCGGACGGCGACGGCTTCGGCGACCCCGGCTCCACCATCGAGCAGTGCAGCGGCGTCGACAACGAGCTGGACTGCGATGACAGCGACGCGGGCGAGCCGCTGGTCGTCGACGTGATCAACGGCTCAACGGGCGGGGTCGGGACGCTCAGCAGCCCCTTCTCCTCCATCCAGGACGGCATCGACGCGGCGCTCGCCTGCGTCGTCGTCTACCCCGGCACCTACGCCGAGAGCATCGACTTCGGCGGCAAGGACATCGAGGTGGTCAGCGTCGGCGGGGCCGATGACACCGTCATCGACGGCACCGGCACCGGCACCCCGGTGGTCAGCTTCAGCGGCGGCGAGACCTCGGCGGCGCTCCTCGCGGGCTTCACCCTGAGCGGCGGCACCGGCGCCCTCGACGAGACCAGCCAGAGCAGCGCCTGCGGCTCCTCCGCCACCTGCACCAGCTACTACCAGACCTACTGCGGCGGCGGCGTCTATGTCGACGCCTCCAGCCCCTCGCTGACCGACCTGCTGTTCCTCAACAACGTGCTGCCCGCCGCCGGGACCGTCACCAACGGGAACGACACCTATTACACCTCCTCCTTCGGCGGCGGCCTCTGCCTGATGAACAGCGCCTCCATCGACGCCAGCGGCCTGAGCTTCCTGTTCAACTACGCCGATCAGGGCGGCGGCATCTACGTCGACAACACCTCCAGCCTCTCCCTGCGCAACTCCACCCTCCAGGGCAACAGCGCCACCGACGGCGGCGGCATCAACCACGAGGGCGCGGTCACCCTCACCAACGTCGTGAACGCCTTCAACAGCGCCACCGGCGACGGCGGCGGCATGCTCTCTGCGGACGCCAGCCTCACCCTCACCAACAACGTGCTGGCCGGGTCCACCGGGGCCGCGCTCTACCTCTCCGGCACCAGCGCCTCCACCGGCCGCAACAACATCATCTACGACGCCACCACCTACGGCGTCCTCGCCGACGCGACCGCCTCCTGGACCGGCACCTACAACAACGTCTACGGAAACACCACCAGCAACTACTCCGGCACCGCCAACGTCACCGGCGTCAACGGCAACATCTCCAGCGTCCCCGGCTTCACCGCCTACACCGACGACGGGAATTTTGCGAACGACAACTTCCACCTCGCCACCGGCTCCTCCGGCATCAACACCGGCAACCCGAGCGCGGCCTACAACGATGCGGACGCCACCCGCAACGACATGGGCGCCTACGGCGGGCCTGGCGGCGGTTGGTAGGGCGGCGGGGGCCCCTCCCAGCCCAGCGAGATCGCAGCGCGCAGATCCAGCGCCCAGCCCGCGCCGGTGGCCTGGACGATGCCGGCGCCTGAGGAGAGCGAGAGGGTCCAGGCGTCGATGTGGACGCCTGCCCTCGGATCGAGCCGGGCGCCGACGCGCGCGGCGCCGTCGAGGAGCGAGATCGCGGCAGGGGCGACGAGATCCACGCCGAGATCGGCCCAGCGGCCGCGCCACATGACACCGAACCACCCGTCCGCCTCCACTGCGAGGCCCGGCGAAGCGAGCGGAGAGACCAGCCCGCCGTCGCACCCGGCGCGCCACCCGCTGCGGATCGGCGTCCGCATCGCGGCGAAGACCCCCACGTTCGCGCTGCTCCCGGCGACGGCGATGCCGCGATCTCCGAACCAGAGCGCTGCGGAGGCGCCCGGCGTCCCGACGCTCACCCCGAGCCGGGCGGACGGGAGGCGCAGCACGTCAGGATCGGCGCGGACGACAGCGAGGAGCGCGAGGATCACGGGCGCATCTCCACGCCAGGGAAGGCGCCTGCCTCCATGCGCGCCAGCGCGTCGGCGTCGCCGCGCAGCGCGGCGTCGAAGAAGGTGTCCGCCACGCGCATCGCGCTGATCCGGCAGGCTCCGGTGCCGGCGGTGATCCCGTCGTCGGCGAGCTCGCTCTCCAGCGGGTCGTCGGTCCAGTCAAAGTGGTTCATCCCTGTGATCTCCCCGAAGAAGGCCGGTCTGAAGCGATCAGCGCCCGCCTCCACATCGGAAGGCTGCGCGTAACGATCTTCGGTGCCGACGAGCGAGAGCGCGGGGCTGCCTGCGCGAAGCGCAGGATCTATCCAGGGATCCGGGTAGGAGGCGGCGAGGAAGATCGCGGTAAACTCCGGATCTGCCACCCAGTCGATCACGCCCGACACGCCCCCCATCGAGTGTCCGGCGACAGCAGCGGCGCCGGAGAGCGACGCCGCGTAGTCCCCGGCGACGCCGGCCCGCACCACCCGCGCGTTGCCGGACTCGAACAGGGAGAAGCCGGTCGAGTGACGGGGGAGCGCGACGGCGTACCCCCGGCTCGCCAGGTGGCCGGCGAACCAATGGTAGCGCTCCGGCTCGACAGCGGCGCCGTGGATGAAGACGACAAGCGGCCAGCCGCCGTCCACCGCCGCCGGCGCAGCGTCCCCGTCCGCCGGGTATACAAAGTCGGCGTCGACGCGCTCAGTGACGCGTGCGATGTAGCTGACCGGCACCATCGCGGCGCCCAGCGGTCCGGGTTCGCCGTCCAGCCCTGATCGGGACGCGTCCGGCGCCAGCAACAGCGAGGGTTCAGCGGCGCAGGCGACGAGGAGCAGCATCGGGGCAGTGTAACCGTCCGGGGGCGATCCAACCGCTTGCACGCTGCGGCGGCACATGCTATTGATTGAACGTTCAACCAATCGTGCCGATGTCCCCCCGCCGCCGCCACCCGCAGCCCGCCGATCCCCGCACCCACCTGATGGACGCGGCGCTGCGGGCGTTCGCGCAGCGCGGATACGAGGGGGCGAGCGTGCGCGACATCGCGGCGGAGGCGCAGGTGGCGCCGGGGCTGATCTACCACTACTTCCCGTCCAAGCAGGCGATCCTGGAGGCGCTGTTCGAGCGGAGCGCGGGCGCGGTGATGGCGGCCTTCGCGGAGGTCGCAGAGATCGCGGGGCCGCGCGAGAAGCTGGGGGCGCTGCTGCGGGTGAGCGCGCGGCTGGTGCGGGCGGATCTGGACTTCTGGCGGGTGTCGTACGGGGTGCGGTTCCAGCATGCGGTGATCGCGGGGCTGGCGGAGGGGATCGCGGCGAACGCGGCGCTGTACCGGGAGATGTTCACGGCGATGCTGGCTGAGATCGGGCGGCCGGCGCCGGAGACTGAGGCGCTGCTGCTGTTCGCGGCGCTGGACGGGGTGTTCCAGCACTTCATCCTGGCGCCGGAGACCTACCCGCTCGATGCGGTGATCGACAGGTTGATCCTTCAACACGGCGGAATAATCTCAACGGAGACCCCATGAAGCGCATGCAGCTCATCGAGCTCGAAGACCTCCCCTGGTTCCCCGCCGTCCTGCGCGACGGCGGGACGGCGTTCCTGGCGCTCGCGGAGCGCATGTCGGGGCACGGCCGGATGCTGGCGGGGCCGCTGGAGCGGCTGCTGGCGGCGACGGGCGAGACGCGGATCGTCGATCTCTGCTCGGGCGGCGGCGGCCCGGCGGCGGTGATGGCGGACGAATTGGCGAAGCGCGGACACGATGTGACGGTCACGCTGACCGACCTGTACCCGAACCCGGCGGCGTTCGCGTACGCGGCGGCCATCGGGGGCGGTCGGGTCGCGGGGCGGGATCAGCCGGTCGACGCGACCCGGGTCCCGGCGGATCTGCCCGGCGTCCGCACCGTCTTCAACGCCTTCCACCACCTGCCGCCCGATCTGGCGCGCAAGGTGCTGGCGGACGCCG
>JBEIQZ010000375.1:0-6171 GCA_040376255.1 Alphaproteobacteria bacterium | reverse complement strand
GATGACGGACTCGTACTGGGCGAGGGAGAGGGCGGTGACGAGGTGGACGTCGGCGTCGTAGGGGAGGCGGGTCGTGGCGAGGAGCAGGCGGCGCATGGCTGAGTCACCGGTCCCGGCGGCTCCGCCCCAGGTGGCGCTCAGGAGGCTGACCAGCCCGAGATCGATCTGTACGAACGGGCTCGCCGTGTAGCCGCTGTACCGCTGCACCCGCTGGATCAGGAGCCCGTTGTAGCGATCCTTCGTGTACCGCCGCAGCACCGCGACATGCTCCACCATGTTCCCGCTCTGCTCCAGCGTCTGCTCCAGCGGCCCGTCCCCGCACGCCCGCCCGCGCACCGTCGGCGCACAGGTAAGCTCCACCTCGCTGAAGAACGTCGTCGCCCCCGCCACCCCCACCGCCCATACCCACAACATCCACGCCCACATCCACCACCTCCCCCAAAACAAACGGGGAACTCCTCACCGGAGCCCCCCGTTCCTCACGACACCGAACCGCCGTGTCTACCCCAGCACCTCAACCACCTTCCGCCCCATATCCGCCGGGCTGCGCACCACATGCACCCCCGCCGCCGTGAGCGCCGCGTACTTCTCCTCAGCGGTGCCCTTCCCGCCTGAGATGATCGCCCCCGCGTGTCCCATCCGGCGACCCGGCGGCGCGGTGGCCCCTGCGATGAACCCGATGATGGGCTTCTTCATGTTCTTCGCCGCCCACGCCGCCGCCTCTTCCTCAGCGGAGCCGCCGATCTCGCCGATCATGATGACCGCGTCGGTGTCGTCGTCCTCGTTGAAGAGCTTGAGCGCGTCGATGTGGCGCGTGCCGATGATCGGATCGCCGCCGATGCCGAGCGCGGTGGACTGGCCGAGGCCGAGGCGGCTGAGCTGGCCGACCGCCTCATAGGTCAGCGTGCCAGAGCGGGAGAGGATGCCGATGCGGCCCGGCTTGTGGATGTGACCGGGCATGATGCCGATCTTGCACTGGCCGGGGGTGATGACACCGGGGCAGTTGGGGCCGATGAGCCGCGCGCCGTGGGCCTGGACATAGGCGTAGGCGGGGATCATGTCGCGCACCGGGATGCCCTCGGTGATGCAGACGACGAGCGGGATGCCCGCGTCGACGGCCTCCATGATCGCGTCCGCCGCGAACGGGGGCGGCACGAAGATGACCGAGGCGTTGGCGCCGGTCTCGCGCACCGCGTCGCGGACGGTGTTGAACACGGGGACCTTCTCCTCGAAGGTGGTCCCGCAGCGCCCGGGGGTGACGCCCGCGACGAGGTTCGTGCCGTAGGCGATCATCTGGCGGCTGTGGAATGCCCCGGCGGAGCCGGTGATGCCCTGGCAGAGCAGACGGGTGTCGGAATTGACGAGGATGGCCATATCTACCTCCGAACCGCTGCAACGATCTTGCGGGCTGCGTCGTCCATGGAATCGGCGGGGATGACCGCGAGGCCGCTCTCCGCGAGGATCTTCTTGCCGAGCTCGACGTTGGTGCCTTCGAGGCGCACCACCAGCGGCACGTTGAGGCCGGTCTGCCGGACTGCGGCCAGCACGCCCTCAGCGATCACGTCGCACTTCATGATGCCGCCGAAGATGTTGACCAGGATGGCCTTCACCGCCGGATCGCGCATGATGATCTGGAAGGCCGCCGTGACCTTCTCCTTGTCGGCGCCGCCGCCGACGTCGAGGAAGTTGGCGGGCTCCTCGCCGTGGAACTTGATGATGTCCATCGTGGCCATCGCCAGCCCCGCCCCGTTCACCAGGCAGCCGATGCTGCCGTCGAGCTTGATGAAGGAGAGGTTGTACTTGCCCGCCTCGATCTCGGCGGGGTCTTCCTCGGCCAGATCGCGCATCGCCTCGGCGTCCGGGTGGCGGTACAGCGCGTTCTCGTCGAACGTCACCTTCGCGTCCAGCGGCAGCACCGTGCCGTCGGCGGTCAGGATCAGGGGGTTGATCTCCAGCATCGAGCAGTCATGCCCCACGTAGGTGGCGTACAGCCCGCGCAGCAGCGTCACGAAGCCCTGCACCGACTTGCCCGTCAGCCCCAGCCCGAAGGCGAGGTCGCGGCCCTGCCAGTCGCCGAGCCCGCTCACCGGATCGACCCACACCTTCAGGATCTTCTCCGGGGTGTGCGCGGCGACCTCCTCGATCTCTGTGCCGCCCTCCGCCGAGGCCATGATCAGCACCCGGGAGTTCGCGCGATCCAGCAGCATCGCCAGGTAGTACTCCTTCGCGATGCGGCAGCCCTCCTCGATGTAGAGCGTGCTGACCTTGCTGCCCGCCGCGCCGGTCTGCTTCGTGACCAGCGTGCCGCCCAGCATCGCCTTCGCCGCCGCGCCCACCGCCTCAGCCGAGGTGCAGACCCGCACGCCGCCCTTGCCGGGGAGCCCGCCGCTCTCCAGCCGGAGGTTGCCCGCCGCCGCGTCCGCGATCACCGACGCGTCGACCTCGTGGACGAACCGGCCCTGGCCGCGCCCGCCCGCATGCACCTGCGACTTCACCACCCAGACGCTCCCGCCCAGGCTCTCCGTCGCGGCGACCGCCTCCTCCGGCGTCCGCGCCACCGCGCCCCGGAGGGTCGGAACGCCGTAGCGGCGGAGGAGCTCCTTGCCCTGATACTCATGGATCTTCATGCTGCTGTCCTTTCAAGACTGGATACCTGAACCGTCAGGGCGGAGGCAAAACCGCCACTCCCGCCCCTGCCTTCCCCCTGCTGCCCCCCTCCCCACTACCCCCCTCCCCACTGCCCCCCTCCCCACCATCCTCTCCGCCCCCCGCCCAGCGCTGTCTCCGCCCGCTGTCCAGACCCGCCGAGGATCCGACAAGGTGCGCGCCAGCGCACACAGGAACAATGAGATTTACCGGTGCAGGTACACGCGCAGGGCCGGCCCTGGCGAGTGGCTGGGGTTAAACCCCCAGCCGCCGCCGGGGCTGGTTCTGCGCGATGTACTTGCACCGGTAAATCGGCACGCCGCGCCCGTTGCGCGCCACGAGCCGCTCATCCACGATCTGGGCAGCGATCCCGGCGATGCGGGAGAAGCCGAACAGGACGGTGTAGAATTCGGGATCGGTGAGGCCGCAGGCGTTGGTGAGCGAGCCGGAGACCGCGTCGACGTTGGGGTAGGGGTTGGAGACCTTGGGGTTCTCCTTCAGCACCTTGACGGCGCGCTCGCGGAGGACGACGGTGGTGCGGAACAGCTCGTCATCGGGGCAGAGCTCCTCGCCGAGGGCGTACTGCACCTTGGCGCGGGGGTCTTCGGCGCGGAGGACGGCGTGGCCGAAGCCGTAGATCTTGCCGCCGGAGGCGAGCTCGGCGCGGACGAAGGCTTCCACCGCGTCGCCGTCGGTGGTGCCGACCTTGCGGGTGAACTCCAGGCACTCCTGGTTGGCGCGGCCGTGCAGGGGACCGTAGAGGCCGGCCATGGAGGCGACCATGGAGCTGTACTGATCCGCGAGGCCGGAGGCGACCGACTTGCCCACGAAGGTGGAGAGGTTGCCGCCGCCGTGATCCATGTGGAGGACGTAGTAGATCCGGAGGAGCTTGGTGAGCTTCGCGGTGTCCGCGCCGGGGACGCCCATCATGTGGACCATGTTCTCGACGAGGCCGAGCTCAGGCTTGCTGGCGATGGGGTCGCCCCAGCCGGAGCGGATGCGGAAGATGTTGGCGATCAGCTCCGAGGAGCGGGCGATCATGTTGAGCCCGTCTTCGCGGAAGTCGCCGGTCTTGCCGGTCATACCGAGGTAGGAGAGGCCGCACATGAGCCACTCCATCGGGTGGCCGTCCTTGGGGAGCCCCTTGAGCAGCTCGATGACGCGGGGATCGACCGTCGCGCGGCTGGCGAGGTCGGCCTTGAACGCGGCGAGCTGAGCGGCGTCCGGCAGCTCCTTGTTGAAGATCAGGTAGACGACCGCTTCGGGGTCGAGGTAGGCCAGATCCGCGACGGGGTAGCCGACATAGTGGACGCCTTCCATCGGATCGACCGAGGAGGTGCGGCAGGTCCCGACAGGGAAACCGCGCAGACCGGTGTCCAGATGCTCCTCAGTGATCTCGAACAGAACCTTCTTGCCATCAGCCATCGTGCACTCCATATCCGGGGCGGCTCTTTAGCCGATCCTCCTGCGGCGGTAAAGAGCCTGCGGAGAAGTCCGCTGCGAAACCGCTTACACAGTCGGCAGGAACAGGCGGAACCGGTGGTGGCGTCGGCGCGCGCTGCAGGTTCCCTGCAGATCGGGCGGAAACCCCGGACGGGGGCTTTGCCATCCGGGGGCAAAGGGAATACAGGTCGGTTCCGCTGGAGCGCCGGACGAGGATGAGCTTCCTGATACGCTTCTATAATTCCACCATCGGGATGAAGGTGGTGATGGCCCTGACGGGGTTCGCCCTGTACGGCTTCCTGTTCGCCCACATGGCGGGTAACCTCCAGCTCTACCTGGGCGAGGAGGAGTTCAACCGCTACCCGGTGCTGCTGCACACCTCCACTGAGCTGATCTGGGGGATGCGGCTGGGGCTGCTGGGGGCGATGGTGGGGCATGTCGTGTCGGCGATCCGGCTCACCATGATCTCGCAGAAGGCGCGGCCCATCGGCTACCAGAAGCAGACGCACTCTGCGGCGAACGTGGCGTCCAAGACGATGCGCTACAGCGGGATGCTGATCCTCGCCTTCGTCATCTACCACCTGCTCCACCTGACGACCGGCGACCTGCACAGCGACTTCAAGATGCAGGAGGGGCTGCACGTGAACGACGTATTCCACAACGTCATCACCGCCTTCAGCAACCCGCTCATCGCGGTCGGCTACATGCTGATGCAGGTGTTCATCGGGGCGCACCTCTACCACGCGGCGGTGAGCATGTTCCGCACGCTGGGGCTGTCCGGCGAGCGGCAGCTCGGGCTGGCGACGCTGGTGTCGCGGGCGGTGGTCGGGGCGATCGTGCTTGGAAACCTCTCCTTCCCTCTGGCCGTCCTGACCGGCCTGGTCCACAAGTAGGAGCCTAAGATGAGCACCACGCTGAATTCCGGGGCTCCCGGCGGCCCGATCGAGACGGCCTGGGATCGCCACCGTTTTGACCTGAAGCTGGTCAACCCGGCGAACAAGCGCAAGTACAACGTGATCGTCGTCGGCAGCGGCCTCGCGGGCGCCTCGGCGGCGGCGACGCTGGGCGAGCTCGGCTACAACGTCGCCTGCTTCTGCTTCCAGGACAGCCCGCGCCGCGCACACTCCATCGCGGCGCAGGGCGGGATCAACGCCGCGAAGAACTACCAGAACGACGGTGATTCGATCTACCGGCTGTTCTATGACACCGTCAAGGGCGGCGACTTCCGCGCCCGCGAGCGCAACGTCTACCGGCTGGCGCAGGTGTCGGTGAACATCATCGATCAGGCGGTCGCGCAGGGCGTCCCGTTCGCGCGGGAGTACGGCGGCCTGCTGGCCAACCGCTCCTTCGGCGGCGCGCAGGTGTCGCGGACGTTCTACGCGGCGGGGCAGACCGGGCAGCAGCTCCTGATCGGGGCGTACCAGGCGCTGGAGCGCCAGATCAAGGCCGGCTCGGTGAAGATGTTCCCGCGCCACGAGATGCTGGATCTGGTGGTGATCGACGGGCGGGCGCGCGGCGTCATCGTGCGCAACCTGGAGACGGGGAAGATGGAGCGGTTCGCGGCGGACGCGGTCTGCCTGGCGACCGGCGGCTACTCCAACGTGTTCTTCCTCTCGACGAACGCCAAGGGCTGCAACGTCACCTCGATCTGGCGCGCCCACAAGCGCGGGGCGCTGCTGGCGAACCCCTGCTACACGCAGATCCACCCGACCTGCATCCCCCAGTCCGGCGACTACCAGTCGAAGCTGACGCTGATGAGCGAGTCGCTCCGCAACGACGGGCGCGTCTGGGTGCCGAAGTCGGCGAAGGACTGCGAGAAGCGGCCCGCCGACATCGCTGAGGGTGACCGCGACTACTACCTGGAGCGCAAGTACCCCTCCTTCGGCAACCTCTCGCCCCGCGACATCGCCTCGCGCGCCGCGAAGCAGGTGTGCGACGAGGGGCGCGGCGTCGGCCCGGCCATCGGCGGGGTGCGCCGGGGCGTCTACCTGGACTTCGCGGACGCCATCAAGCGCCTCGGCAAGTCGAACATCGCTGAGCGCTACGGCAACCTGTTCGAGATGTACGAGCGGATCACCGGCG
>JBEIQZ010000772.1:0-2043 GCA_040376255.1 Alphaproteobacteria bacterium | reverse complement strand
GCCCAACACCAGCACGTATTTGCGGGCCCGCCGCCGCGGTCTCTCCGTTTGGGCCCCCCCAGCCACCGCGCCGGTGCACAGCCCCGGCGCGGACGCCCCGTGGTCTGCGCCGCTGCTCGTCCAATTCGACCCGGAATTACCTGCCCCGCCCGCCGGAAACCGCCCCGCCCCGGTCACCGAGGCCCACAAGATCCCCCGCACCTGGGACGGCACCCAGCAGCAGACCGCGCGCTTCCTGGCGACCGGCGAGGTGCTGAGCTTCTGCGGGGAGGCGCCCTGCACGGCCTCCAACCCCGGCAGCCCGTGAGCGCTGATCCGCGCGCGGAATTCTGGCGCCCGGACCTCCGGAGCGAGGCGCTCGCGGCGGCGGGCTACCTGCTGCTGCCCGGCTGGATGCTCAGGAACGCTGCCGGGACGTTCCTCGCGCCCGCGCAGGACGGGGCCGGCCTCTACGGGGAGCTGTTCGCCGCCGCGATCCTGCGCCGCTGGGCCGCGCTGGAGGTAACCCCCGGCATGGCCGACACCTCCGGCGCGGAGCTCCCGTGGTGGCCGGAGGCGCCGCTGCCCGCGCTGCTCCAGGCCGCGCTCACGCTGCTCCAGATCGACGCCTCCCGCGCCTTCGGGCTGGTGCTGCTCGCCGGGTTCTGGCTCGCCGGGTACGGGCCGTGGCGCCTCTGCCGCCGCCACCTCCCCGATCTGCCGCTCCTCCCGCTCTGGCTCGCCGGGCTCGCCGTCCAGAGCGCCCCGGTCGTCCTCCGCGCCGTCCCCGACAGCTACCTCGCCTCCCTCGGCGTCGGCGCCCTCGCGCTCAGCCTCGCCCACCCGCGCCTCGCCTGGATCGGCGGCCTCTGGTCGTGGCCCTCCTCCGTCGCGCTGCTCCTCGCCGGGCTCGTCCCCGGGCTGGATCGCCGCCGCCGCCTTCCCTGGCTCCTCGCCGGGCTGCCCGCCTTCGCCGTCCTCCTCCCGCCCTCCGCGCTCCCCGGCGCCCTCCGCTCCCTGCCCGCCCCCGTCCCGACCGTCCCCGCCTACATCGCCGATGGCGCCGTCTTCCCGCTCCCGCCCCCTGAGGCCGCGCCCCTCATCGCGCTCTCCGGCAGGACCGGGCTCTGGGTCGCCACCGGCACCAACCCCGCCGACATGGCCCCCGGCGCCCAGCCCGGCACACAGCCCCCCGGCACACAGCCCGGCGCCCAGCCCGGCGCCCAGCCCCCCGGCCCCCCCCGGCTCCCCGGCGGCGCTCCGGCAGAGAAGCCAAAATCCAAGGACGACACCGGCATGGAGGCCACCCGCCCCTGGATCGGCGCCCTGCTCGTCCCGATGCAGCGGCTCTACGCGGGGCCGCTCTGGCTGCTCGGCCTGCTCGCCGCGCTCACCGACCGCCGCGCCCGCCCCTTCGCCGCCGCCTCCCTCGGCCTGCTCCTCGCCCTGCTCCTGATCTACGGGTGGCAGCCCTTCCCCGATGAGGAGGCCGTCGCCCCCCACGTCGTCGCCACCCTCCGGCTCCTGCTCGACGGCGATCAGATCCGCCTGCTCCCCGGCCGCGATCACGGCGTCGGCGCGCTCGCCTGGGCCTCCCTGCTCGGCACCGGCGCCGCCCTCGGCCTCGCCGTGCTTTGGTCCGGGCGCGGGCGCTACACCCTCCCGCTCCTCCTCCTCGGCCCGCTCATGGAGAACCCCCGCCTCGTCGCCCCCGTCACCCCCGTCCTCCCCGATCCCATGGTCGGCATGATGCGCGGCCTCCCCCCCGGCGAGGTCCTCGTCTTCCCCGCCCCCCAGCCCCCCTACTTCCAGGGGCCCCGCAGCCACGCCCGCCTCCTCTACGAACTCGCCTCCTCCGGCCATTTTCTGCCTGAGGATCGCCCGGCGCAGGCGGCTTTTGTCGCGCAGCTGGTCGGGATCTGCGGCCTGCCGGTCGATACGCGCGCCGGGGCGGCGATCTGGGGCGGGAGAGAGGTGGAGCGGCCGGTCAGGGAGGCGCTCGCGGAGGGGTATGACTGGCTGCTCCTGGATCTGCAGGCGATCCCCGAGCACCTCAGGCCGCAG
>JBEIQZ010000783.1:0-1989 GCA_040376255.1 Alphaproteobacteria bacterium | reverse complement strand
TCAGAGCGCTGATCAGCGCGGCGCGGACGGGGGCGTCTCAGTGGAGGTTCCGACGGACTGGGATCGCCCGATCCCGGCGCTGCTGACGGCGCGTCCGATCAAGTTCATCCCGATCCCGCTGCACTATCTCCAGCAATTGCAGCAGGAGGCGACCGGGAGCCTGCCGCAGAACTGCATCCGGCTTGTGCGCCGGATGGTGCAGGCGGCGATGGATCCGACCGATCCGACCGGCATCGGGGGACGTGCTGCCGCTGGTGGAGGAGATCCGGGACTTCCTGCTGGCGGACGGGCAGCTCAGCTGGCTTATGCAATTGCTGCCGGTGGTGGAGCAATTGCCGGAGGAGGAGCGGGCGGTCGTGCTCAGCGGGTTCGCCGGGGAGGGGGCGATCCGGAAGGTGCTGCACAGCGTCCAGAAAGGCGCGGAGGAGGCGCCGCCCGATCTGGTGGCGCTGCTGGATCGGCTGCCGGGCGACCACATCTCGCACCTGATCCACCTGCTCGCGACGGAGAAGGGGGAGACGCAGCGGCGGGTGGCGCGGAAGCTGGTGGGGCGGTTTTTGCCGAAGCGTCCGGCGGCGGTGCTGGAGGCGATCCGGCGGGCGGGGCCGGGGATCGACACCGGGCAGGCGCGGGAGCTGCTGCGGATCTGCGTGGAGGCGGCGCCGGAGCAGCAGGTGGAGGCGGCGCTGGAGCTGCTCCACAACGAGGACGGGTCGCTGCGGCTGGAGCTGCTGAAGGTGCTGGAGGGCGCGCCCCAGACGGCGCAGGTGAGCGAGGCGCTGCGGCTGCTGTTCGTGCAGAGCGGCGACGAATTCCGGCTGCGGGTGATCGGGGTGATCGCGGCGCGGCAGGAACGGCTGCTGTTCCCGACGCTGCTGGCGCGGGTGGAGAAGGCGGGGATGGCGGGCATCCCGGAGCGGGAGGCCGAGGCCATCGGGGTGGCGCTCGCGCGGCTCGATGCGGCGCGGGCGCGGGAGATTTTTGAGCGGTGGGTCAAGCCGCAGGGGCTGTTCAGCCGCCTCGGCGTGGTGCCGGGGCAGCGGACGCAGCAGTGGGCGGCGGTCTCAGGGCTGGCGGCGATGCCGGGCGACTGCGAGCCGCTGCTCAAGGGGCTGCTGGATCGGGTGGACGCCGATCTCCGCGCGCATTGTGTGATGCTGATGGTCCGACGCAGGAGGGGCGCACATGGCTGATCTGGATCTGGAGCAGGCGCAGGAGAACCTCGGCAAGGCGCTCGACCGGGCGCGGGCCGGGGAGGACAAGGAGCTGGGGACGGTGGTGCGCGAGGGCGGGGAGCGGTTCGTCCGGCTCATCCAGGCGTCGCTGCGGCTCACCAAGACCCACATGCTCGACAACCACGCCTTCGATCAGCCGGTGGCCGAGCTGGAGGCGGTGGTCGGGCGGCTCACCGTGCTGCTCGGGGCGCTGCACGTCGTGACGGTGGAGGATCAGATCTACCTCAACGACATCCGCATCCGGCTCGACGAGCAGGCCGAGGGCGCCCCCACGCTCGGCAACGACCTGCGCCGCCACGGGGTCGGCGGGGTGTCCTTCCACCAGCCGCTCGATCAGACGGGCTGGCGCCGGTGGATCGGGGCGCTCGCCGCCGCGCCCGCGCCGAAGCGCCCGCGCCACGCGCTCCAGGAGCAGCTCAACCGCGACGGGCTGACCACGGTGGAGCTGTTCGGCGTGTTCCGCTTCCATGTGGCGGGCGAGGAGGGCGCCGCGCTGCCCCGCCCGCAGTCGGAGATCGCCGGGCAGGCGGTCGGCCTGCTGGAGTCGGCATGGAGCAACCTCTCCAGCAACCGGCTCCCCAACCCGCTGCCCATCCGGCGGCTCGTCGCCGAGATGCTGGAGGCCAACGCCGAGTCCGCGCCCGGACTCTCCGAGGAGGACGCCGAGGCCAGCCCCTACAGCGCCCACACCTGGCGCGTCACCCAGATGGCGCTGCTCATCGCCCGCCACGCCGGACTCTCCGAGGCCGATCTG
>JBEIQZ010000796.1:0-1878 GCA_040376255.1 Alphaproteobacteria bacterium | reverse complement strand
GGATATGCCCGATCCGCGTGGCGGCATCCGCCATGTGATCCCGTGGAAGGGGAACTATCTGGCGCGTCCGGGCCTGGAGGCGGAGGCCGATCCGCAGGCTGCCCTGGTCACCGGGGGCGATGATCCGCTCCTCGGCCACCTTGCGCCGCTGCTCCCCCGCGCCCGGAAGGTGGCGATCCTCGCCGCCTTCGCCCAGACCCGTGGCGTGGAGTCGCTCGCGCCGCTGCTCCTCGCGGCGGCCCGCGACGGCGCGACGGTGCGGGTGCTGACCGGGGACTACCGGCGCATCACCGAGCCGGGGGCGCTCTCGGCGCTGCTGGCGCTCCAGGCGGCGAACCCCGCCATCGCAGCCCGCCTGCTCTGCTGCGCCGACCTGCCCGCGCCGCACATCCTGCATGCGAAGGCGTGGCGCGTCGAGGGAGAGGGCTTCGCGCTCGCCTGGGTCGGCTCCAGCAACCTGTCGCAGGCCGCGCTCACCGGGAGCGCCGAGTGGAACCTGCGGCTGGATCAGCGCGAGAACCCCGCCGCCTACACAAAGCTCTGCCGGAAGTTCGACGGGCTGTGGGGGCTGGCGCGGCCCCTGACGGCGGAGCGGGTCGCCCGGTACGCGGCGGCGGCGCCGGTGCGCGATCCGCTTCCATGGCCGGTCGATGGCGGGTGGGACGGGGAGTGGGACGAGGCGCCGGACAGCGCGAGGGACGGGGCGCCGGACAGCGCGGATGCGCCGTGGCAGGGCACCGGAGAGGAGGTGCGGGCGGGGCCTGTCGAGCCGTACGGCGCGGAGATCCCGGCGCCCCACCCGATCCAGGCCGGAGCGCTCGAAGCGCTCGCGGCGCTGCGGGGCGCGGGGCGGCGGCGGGCGCTGATCGTGCTGGCGACGGGGCTTGGCAAGACCTGGCTGGCGGCCTTCGACTGGCTGGCGGTGCAGGCGGAGCTCGGGCGCCCGCCCAGGCTGCTGTTCGTGGCGCACCGCCAGGAATTGCTGATGCAGGCGGAGAAGGTGTTTATGAAGCTCACCGGGGGGCGGCGCAGCGCGGGGCGGTTCTACGGGGCGGGGGAGGGGATCGGCGCGGACATGGTCTTCGCGTCGGTGGCGAAGCTGTCGCAGGCGCGGGGGCTGGCGCTGCTGCGGGCGCAGGCGTTTGACTATGTCGTCGTGGACGAGGTCCATCACGCGACGGCCCGGAGCTACCGGCGCGTCCTCGACGGGCTGTCGGCGGGCTTTCTGCTGGGGCTGACGGCGACGCCGGATCGGGCGGACGCGGCGGACGTCGCGGCGCTGTTCGATGATGAGATCGCGTTCCGGGCCGACATCGGGCAGGGGGTGGCGATCGGGCGGCTTGTGCCGTTCTCGTACATGGGCGTCCGGGACACGATCGACTACCGGGACGTGCCGTGGCGGAGCGGCGAGTTCGACACCGCCGCGCTGGAGCGGCACGCGCTGACAGAGGCCCGGATGGCGGCGCTGTGGGAGGCGTGGGCGGCGCACCCCGGCACGCGGACGCTGCTGTTCTGCTGCACGGTGCGGCATGCGGCGGCGGTGCAGCGGTGGCTGGCGGCGAAGGGTGTGGCGGCGCGGTGCGTGCACAGCGGCCCGGAGAGCGACGACCGGACGGCGGCGCTCCAGGATCTGTCAGCGGGGCGGATCGCGGCGATCTGCGCGGTGGATCTGTTCAATGAGGGGATCGATGTCCCGGCGGTGGATCGGGTGATCCTGCTGCGGCCGACGGGGTCGCCGGTGGTGTTCCTGCAGCAGCTCGGGCGCGGGTTGCGGGCGGCGCCGGGGAAGGAGCGGCTGCAGGTGCTGGACTTCGTGGGGAACCACCGGGTGTTCCTGGGGAGGTTGCGGACGCTGGCAGAGGCGGCGGGCGGAAGCAG
>JBEIQZ010000135.1:0-11771 GCA_040376255.1 Alphaproteobacteria bacterium | reverse complement strand
CGATATAACATGCCTGTTCAGTACCCGCCTCAGTTTCAGCGCCGGCAGGCGTCCCGGTGGTCAGTCGGGGGATCGGCGGCTCCATGGTAGATCCCCCCGCCGTCTTCCCGGACGGCATGCTCCCCCCGCTCCGCTGGATCTCCGATGACCACCCAAGCCTCCGCTCCTGATCCCGCCACGCACGATGCCGCCATACACGATCTCGCCCTGCTCCGGGCGATGCCCAACGCCGAACTTACCCGGATGGCGGCAGAGATGCGGATCGAGGGGGCGGGCGGGCTGCGGCGGGCGGAGCTGATCGCGGCGCTGCTGAAGGAGGGGTGTCAGGGGGGGCAGGGGACGGGGGAGGGGGTGCTGGAGGTGCTGCCGGAGGGCTTCGGCTTCCTGCGGTCGATGGAGGCGGCGTTTCTGCCGGGGCCGGACGACGTCTACGTGTCGCCCTCGCAGATCCGGCGCTTCGGCCTGCGGAGCGGGGACATCGTTCGCGGGCAGATCCGGGCGCCGAAGGAGAGCGAGCGCTACTTCGCGCTGACGCGGGTGGACGGGGTGAACGGCGGGGAGGCGGGGGGAGCGCGGCCCTTTTTTGAGGCGATGCCGACGCAGTGGCCCCGCGAGCGGCTCCGGCTGGAGCACCGCCCGGACGAGCCGGGGACGCGCATGATCGATCTGTTCTGCCCGCTGGGCCGGGGCAGCCGCTCGATCCTGCTGGGGCCGCCGCGCACCGGGCGCACGACGCTGCTCCAGAACCTCTGCCGCGCGGTGGCGAAGAACCACCCGGAGGTGATCCAGATCGTGCTGCTGATCGGGGAGCGCCCGGAGGAGATCTCGGAGACCTGGGGGGCCCCGCAGCCCGGCCTCCCGCCGATGATCCTCGCCACCTCGCAGGAGGAGCCGGATCAGCGCCACGTCCAGGTCGCGGCGCTCGGGGTGGAGCGGGCGAAGCGGCTGGCGGAGAGCGGGCGCGACGTGCTGCTGATCTGCGACTCGCTCAGCAGGCTGGCGCGGGCGGCGCAGGCGGCGTCGGCGCCGTCAGGGCGGACGACGATCTACGGGTGGGACGCGCAGGGCGTCTATACTGCGCGGGCGCTGCTCGGGGCGGCGCGGGCGCTGAAGCCGGAGAGCGGCAGGCAGGAGGGCAGGCCGGAGGGCGGCGCGCCTGCCGGTTCGCTGACGGTGGTGGGCGTGCTGACGCAGGCGGCGGGGTCGCGGATCGACGCGGGGCTGTGGGAGGAGTTCTCCGGGATGGAGACGCAGCTCATCGCGCTGACGCGCGAATTGGCCGACCGGCGCATCTTCCCGGCGCTCGACATCGCCCACAGCGGCACGCTGCACGAGGAGCACCTGTGGACGGCGGCGCAGCTCTCGCGGCTCCGCAACTTCCGCTCCACCTTCCCCAACGCGCAGGGCGTGCTGGGCCGGGTCAGCCGCAGCCGCAGCAACGCCGAGATCGTAGACGATCCGGCTTGACGGGAGCGCGACGACAGGTGATATGGCGACCTCAAATTCTGGTGGCAGTATGAAGTCCGGTATTCACCCCTCCCTCAACCCCGTCATCTTCGTGGACTCCAGCGCCGGCGTCGAATTCCGCAGCCGCTCCACGATGAAGTCCCGCAACACCCGCACCGTCGACGGCGTCGAGTACTTCGTCATCCCGGTGGACGTCTCCTCGGCCTCGCACCCGTTCTACACGGGCAAGCAGCGCACCACGGTGCTCGCGGGTCGCGTCGACAAGTTCAACAAGAAGTACAAGCTCAACCAGGGTTAGCAACGGTCAGGGGTACCTCCAGCCGCGTGTTGAGCGCCGCGCCAGTGATGCGCGGCGCCGGAGCCGGCGAGGGAGCGGATCGTCTCCTGCGTATCAGGTTACGCCCATGCTCCCCGCTGTTGATCGGTCTATCCCCCTGCCTTTTGATGTCCCGCCTGAAGCCCGCTCGCGGCCCTGCCGCCGGCGCTCAGGCTGGAACCCCTGGAGCATCAGATGTTTATCCGACTTGAAGAGCTGCAGCGCCGACTGGAGGAGCTGGATCGGCAGCTGATGGATCCCTCGGTGACCTCGTCACCCCACCGGCTTCGCGATCTGTCGCGCGAGCACTCCTCGCTCAGCCGGATGGCGGAGCTGGCCGCTGGTATCCACGCGGCGGAGGCCGAGATCGTCGAGCTCACTGAGCTGATGGCCGATCCGGACATGCGCGAGATGGCGGAGGCGGAGCGCGAGCAGCTCCAGGCGAAGCTGCCGGAGATGGAGAAGCACCTGCGGCTGATGATGCTGCCGCACGACCCCTACGAGGGGCGGAACCTGATGCTGGAGATCCGCGCCGGGACGGGCGGGGACGAGGCGGGGATCTTTGTAGGTGATCTGTTCAGGATGTACGCGCGCTACGCGATGAAGCGCGGGTGGAAGGTGGAGATGCTCTCGGCCTCAGAGTCGGGGACGGGCGGGGACGCGAGCGGCTTCAAGGAGGTCGTCGCGATGATCACCGGGCCTGACGTCTATGCCCACCTGAAGTTCGAGGGCGGCGTCCACCGGGTGCAGCGCGTGCCGGTGACTGAGGCGCAGGGGCGCATCCACACCTCGGCGGCGACGGTGGCGGTGCTGCCCGAGGCGGACGAGGTGGAGGTGAAGATCCACGAGAAGGATCTGCGGATCGACGTGTTCCGGGCGGGCGGGCCGGGCGGGCAGAGCGTGAACACGACGGACTCGGCGGTGCGGCTGACGCACCTGCCGTCGGGGCTGGTCGTGATCTGCCAGGACGAGAAGTCGCAGCTGAAGAACAAGGCGAAGGCGCTGAAGGTGCTGTCTGCGCGGCTGCTGGAGCGGCAGCGGGCGGAGCAGCAGGCGAGCGAGGCGCAGGAGCGGCGCGCGCAGGTCGGCTCAGGGGATCGCAGCGAGCGCATCCGCACGTACAACTTCCCGCAGAACCGGCTGACGGATCACCGGATCGGCCTGACGCTGTACCGGCTGGACGGGGTGATGGACGGGGACATGGACGACGTTGTGATGCCGCTGCTGGCGCACCACCAGGCGGAATTGCTCGCCGAGCAGGATGGCGGGCAGGGGGGCGGGCAGGGGAGCGGGCAGGGGAGCAGGCCATCCAGGGCGGGCGCGTGAAGACCGTCGTCGAGGTGCTGACCTCCACCGACCGCGCCTTCCGCCAGCGGGGAATCCCCTCGCCGCGCCTCGACGCAGAGCTGATCATCGGCCACATCCTGAACATGGATCGGGTGAAGGTCTACCTCAACCACGACCGGCCGCTGATCGAGCACGAGCTGGAGCTGCTGCGGGTGGCGGTGAAGCGCCGGATGGCGCGGGAGCCGCTGGCGTGGATCATCGGGCGCAGGGAATTCTACGGGCGGGACTTCCAGGTGGGGCCGGGGGTGCTGGTGCCGAGGCCGGACACCGAGACGCTGATCGTGGCGGCGCTGGAGTGGATCGGCCCGCCGGAGAGCGCGGCTGCGGGGGCGGCTGCGGGGGCGGCTGCGGGGGCGGCAGCGGGCGACGCTGTCTTTGTGGCGGACATTGGATCGGGGAGCGGCTGTATCGGCCTGACGCTCGCGATGGAGCGCCCGCAGATCAAGGTGTACGCCGTGGATCTGTCGCCGGAGGCGATCGCGGTGACGCGCGCCAACATCGAGCGGCACGGGCTGGGGCAGCGGGTGGGCGCGCTGAAGGGCGCGCTGCTGCAGCCGATCCCGCCGGGCCGGGCGATCGACTGGGTGGTGTCGAACCCGCCCTACATCCCGACCGCCGACATCGAGGGGCTCGCGCCGGAGGTGCGCGAGCAGGAGCCGAGGCTGGCGCTCGACGGGGGCGCGGACGGGCTCACGGTGTACCGGCAATTGATCCCGCAGGCGGCGGAGCGCGCGCGGCGGGGCGTGCTGGTGGAGGTGGGGATCGGGCAGGCGGCGGCGGTGGCGGCGATGATGCGGGAGGCCGGGCTGAGCGGCGTGGAGGCGGTGCGGGATCTGAGCGGCGTGGAGCGGGTCGTCCGGGGGCGGGCCCCGGGCGTTGATAAGATGCAAAAATCCAATTCGACATAAGAAAAGCGAAAGAAGAAAGAAAGAGCCGAGCCAGGAGATTGTGCTATGGTCGCCGCCATGTCGAACCAGTGGATCGGCTTGCTCCTCGCAGGAGTGATGGCGGGAGCGACGCTCAGCGCGGGCAACAGCGCTGCCTTCCTCCATCACCGCGTCGGGGCGATGGTGGACTCTCCGTTGCCTCCGGCGGTGCTGGTCTACGGGGACTCGGTGCCGCCGGACGGCTCGCCGCTGCTCCAGAGCGCGCGCGCCGTCTACCGGATCGACGCGCCGCAGGCGCCGCCCGCCGACGCGCTCCCGGTCTTCCCGGAGGGCGTGAAGAACATGGTGGCGCTGAACGCGGGCAGCCGGAACGGGGCGGCGTGGACGGCCTCTCCGGCGATGTTCCGGGGGCTGGAGGTGATCCTCGCGCCGGGGGTGAACCGGATCGGGGCGGACAACCTCGACAGCCTGCTCTCTCAGGCGGTGTCGATCCAGGGGGCGGCGCACGGGATCTGGCTCCGGCTGCTGCCGCTGCCGCTGGCGGCGCTGGCGGCGGGCCTCTGCACATGGATCGCGACTCAGCTCGC
Organism: Alphaproteobacteria bacterium; assembly: GCA_040376255.1. GTDB lineage: Bacteria > Myxococcota_A > UBA796 > UBA796 > SXON01 > JBEIQZ01. Next base: position 7,167 of record JBEIQZ010000135.1, on the reverse strand, counting down.
GGCCCGTCACGCCCACCGGCGCCAGATCGTCGCGAGCGCGGTGTGGACGCTGGGCGGGGTGGGGCTGTTCCTGCTGGCGCGGAGCAGGGGGATGGATCTGCCCTGGGGGGTCATCATCGGGCCGTCGCTCGCGCCGCTGTGGATGGCTGTCGGGGAGCGGCAGGTGCTCAACCGGGCGGCGGCGCGGGTGGTCGCGGACCCGTCGCGCCCGACCTCGGAGCTGCTGGCGACGGCGATCCAGACGCTGCTGCCGGAGCACATCGTCCTGGTGGTGGAGCAGACGGGCAGCTCCTCGATCCAGATCCCGGCGACGCTCTCGGCGGAGGGGCGCATGCCGCTGCCGCAGGCGATGGAGCTCGTCGCGGCCTCGCCGTGCAAGGAGAGCTTCCTCGTGCAGCAGCGCGGCCTGCTCGTCGCCACGCTCACCCTCTGCGGCCGGCCGCTGCGGGCTGAGGAGATGAGCGCCGTCTACAGCCTGCTCCACATCATCGACGTCCCCACCGGGCCGCACAGATCCGGCATCCCGGGCCTCCGCAGCGAGTGGGGGGCGTTCCAGAAGTCGCTGTTCCAGCTCCGCGACCAGCTGCGCCGCCTGCACCACCCCGCCGAGCCCCGACCGCCAGGCGGGGGCCCTCCGCCGGTTCCGGCGCCGGGTGCTTCGGCAGGTATCGGATAAAAGACCGTAATGGACACTTTTTACAGTATTTTCCCTGACGGGTTTCAGGACAGTACGGTACGCACATCGGTGCTGATCGGGCTGCTGATCGTCTGGTTTTTTCAGGAGACCTTCGGCTGGAATTTCACCGGCCTGGTCGTCCCCGGCTACCTGGCGAGCGTGCTGGTGATGGAGCCGGTGGTCGGCGTGGTGATGCTGGCTGAGGCGCTCCTCACCTGGCTGGTGGCGACGGCGGCGATGGACTGGCTGCCGCACAGCGCGCCGATCTCGCGGCCCTTCGGGCGCGACCGGTTCTTCCTGATGCTGGCGGCGTCGATCGGCGTGCGGCTGCTGGTGGAGGGTGCGGTTCTGGAGTGGGTCAGCCCGGGCCTCTCCTATGATACGGCGCGGACGCTGCACTCGGTGGGGCTGGTGGTGGTGCCGCTGGCGGCGAACGCGCTGTGGCGGACGGGGCTGACCGTCGGGCTGCCCCGGCTCCTGATCACGACCGGGCTGTGCTGGGCGGCGCTGGAGTACGGGTTGCTGCCGCACACGAACCTGTCGCTGGAGGGGTTCCGGCTGGCGTTCGAGGATCCGGCGCTGAGCTTCCTGCAGAGCCCGCGCAGCTACCTGATCCTGATGATCGGCGCGATGGCGGGCAGCATCGCCAACGAGCGGTACGGCTGGGACTTCGGCGGGATCATCGTGCCGGGGCTGCTGGCCTTCCTGTGGCTCGACCCGATCCGGCTGGGGGTCACGCTGCTGGAGTCGGTGATCATCGCCGGGCTGTTCCTGCTGACGATCCGGCTGCCGGGGATCTCGAAGCTGAACCTGACCGGCGGGCGCCCGCTCGTGCTGGCCTACTGCCTCGGCTACGCCTGGAAGTTCGGGCTGGCCTCGCTGGAGGTGCCGATGCCGGCGGTGCTGCGCGATCCGTTCGGCTTCGGCTACCTGCTCTCCGCGATCCTCGCGCTGCGGATCGTGAAGACGAAGCGCCCGGTGGCGGTGCTGTTGCCGACGCTGCTGACGAGCGCGGCGGGCTTCGGGATGGCGACGGTGCTGGAGGTCGGGCTGCAGAAGCTGTTCCCCGCCCGCGTGGAGGTGGAGTCAGCCTCGCTGATGGCCTCCAGCGCCCACCAGGATCTGCTCCTCGCCCCGCCCCCCGCCGCGCGCCCCGCCATCGACATCCCCGGCCTCATCGACACCGGCGAGCCCCGCATCCTCGCCATCGAGGGGCTCGGCGATCTCTCCGTCCAGCCCTGCGCGCAGCGCCTCGTCCTCTCCTCCACTGAGGGGGAGCCGCTGATGCTCGCCGCCACCGTCGCCATCGCCGAGGAGCTCGGCGCCTGCGCCGTGCTGATCTGCAGCGATCCCGGCATCACCTGCACCCGCGCCCGGAACGACATCCGGCTCCGCTACGACCTGCTGGAGATCCAGGCGGACGCGGAGGCGCGGCTCTTCCTGCCGCAGGACGCGCCGCCGCTCGATGTGCAGATGCTCTCGGGCCTCTCCCCGGCTCTGAGCATCGAGCCCGGCGCGGAGGAGCTCCGCCTCCAGCTCGACCTGCCCGCCCGGATCAGGGCCGCCGAGATGTTCGGCGCCATCGCCCCGGCCCCGCTCGGCTACGCCCGCACTGAGATCTTCCCCTCCTTCGACCCGCTGCCCGGCCCCAACCGCGTGCGCGAATTGCTCGCCACCCCGATCCTCCTCTGGGAGCAGGGCGACGACCGCCCGCTGCGCGTCGCCGCGCACACCGCCCGCCAGATCGGCGCCGTGCTCCAGGTCGGCCCCGACGCCGCCGGGCGCGACACGCTCATCATCGCCGCCCCGGACTGGGAGCTGATCCTGCGTCGCAGGCCAGACGGTGCGGTACCAGACGGTGCGGTGCCAGCCGGTGCGGTGCCGGCCGGCCCCCTCGTCTTCGGGATGTCGCTGGCGACGACGCCGGATATCCCGCCGTTTGCACGCATCTTCGCTGACCTCGTCGGCGCGCGCGCCCTGCTGATCGACTTCCCGGTGGTGTGGGACGACCCCGCGCGCGCCCTCCAGCGCCCCGCTGTGGTGCTCGCGCTCGCGCTGCTGGCCTCGGCGCCCGGCGCGCGGCCGGAGGTCTACTCCCTCTTCGGCACCCCCGATCCCATCCACGACGGCGCGGATCTACAGTTCGGGGATTATCTGCTGGACAGGCCTGCTCCGTCAGGTGCGCTCCCCCCTTCGCCGATGGTGGATCGCATCCGCCTCGCAGAGATCCTGCTCCCTTCGATGAGCGTGCGCGGGCTGGACGGCGACCCGCAGCGCGCGTCGGACGTCCAGTCCTCCGATCTGCTGCGCCCGGCGCTGCTGGCGGCGGGGGCGGACGTGCTGTCTGTGCACATCGGCGAGCGGTTGCGGCGCTTCTTCCAGCCGCTGACGCCGACCCATCCGGCCTGGGTGACGCTGGTCAGCGCCGGGATCGGGCCCCGCACGGTCGATCCGTCCTGGCCGATCGGGTCTGTGCCGGGGGCGGGCGGGCGGGTGGCCGATCTGCTCCGCATGGGGCGGCGCAGCGATCTGGAGGCGCTCCGGGCGGAGGGGCTGCGGGGGATCGGCTGCGATCCCGGCACCGGTTGTCACTGGCTGATCTTTGAGCGGGAGGGCGGCACTGTGCGGGTGCCGCTGCTCGGGGGGATGTTCTGAGATGACACCTGCACGTAAGGGCGCGCCGGCCCAACGCATCGGCTACCTCAACGTCCTCGGGGGGCTGGCGTGGGCGGCGCTGATCGCGGTGGTCGGGATGTGGATCTACACGCGCCCGGCCTCGGAGGAGGAGCGCGTGGTGAGCTTCTTCGCCTACCGGCTCACAGACGGCGCGGACGGGGTCGCAGCGGACGGGGCGGGCGGGCGCTCAGAGGAGCCGATCCGCTTCCATGTGCCGGAGCAGCGCCCGTCGATGCAGGTGCTGAGCTGGGTCAGCCGCCTGCCGCGCTGGGTGTTCTGGGAGCCGCGCAGCTTCGTGCGCTACGCGATCGATCTCGCGTTTGAGGACGCGTCGGGGCAGGCGCTCCAGGAGCAGCGCGTCTGGGTGTGGAGCCGCGCGGCGGTCGGGATCGATCCGGGGCGGCAGCTCCGCTCCGATCTGTGGGCGAATGAGGGGGAGCCGCTGACCGACGGGCGCGCGATCCACCTCGATCTGCCGGAGGGGGCCGACACGGTGCGGCTCAAGGCGGTGCGGGAGCCGGGGGTGGACGCCTGGGGCGGCCCGATCTACGTTGCGGTGCTGGAGGAGGTGCCGCGCAGCCCGATGCAGCGCCAGGCGGTGCTGAACGGGCAGGCGGAGGGCTTGACCCAGCGGATCGCCTCCGGGATCGGGCCGTTCCCCTGGGAGGAGCTTTCGCCCGGCTGGCGCGACCGGATCGCCTCCCTGCACTGGAAGCGGCTCACCCCGCTCGGCTCGCCCCCCATCGTGACCGTCCATTCGCGCGGGGACAGCCTGCCCTATGGGCGCACCCCGGTCACCGGCTCGGTGCTGGTGCAGGGCGCGGCGCTGGCGTGGAACGTCCGGGGGCCGCTCACGGTGGATCTGCGCTGGGTCCGCATGGACGGCGACGCCGGGGCGATGAAGGGGACAGGCGGGACAGCGGAGCCGTCCGCGAAGATCCCGTTCACCGCCGCGCTCGACAGCAGCGCCCCCAGCCCCGTCGAGATCCTCATCTTGAGCGAGGACGGCACCTCCCGCCGCGCCGACACCCTCGGCGATCACGCGCTGGTCACGGTCGGCCCCGGCGTCCACACCGTCTCGCTCGCGCTCTCCAGGCAGGCGGAGTCCCCGATCCTCGCGCTCGCCTTCGAGGATCTGGAGCAGCTCAGCGGCGCCGGGGAGCCACCGTACGATCCGGGCGCGGGCGATATCAGCATGAGTGATATTGTCATGGACGATATGGGCATGGGCGCTCCCTCCGGCGCGCCGGGGCCGTGGGGGCGGGGCGGGCGGGCGATCGAGTCGCAGCTCGCGCAGGCCAGCGATGTGCGGAGCTTCGATGTGTGGCGCGCCGGGAAGGAGATGCCGCTGCGCTACAGCGCGAGCTACAGCGCGACCCCGCAGGGGGACATATCGCCCACCCCGCGCATGATCTTCCACCTCCGCGCGAGCCTGCCGATGGAGCGGCTGCCCGGGCTGGCGCGGCCCGCGCCCTCCGGGATCACCGCGACGATCCGCGCGCTCGACGCGGAGGGGCGGGAGCTCGCGAGCACGGCGGTCGGGCTCCCGGGCGCCTCCCCTTATGAGCGCGCGCTGCGCGACGACACCGAGCTGGCCGCCGATCCGACCGGCAGCACCGCAGGCCCCACCCCGGTCGCCTTCGCGGTAGGGGAGGTGCTGTATGTGCCGATGCAGGTCTCCGGCGCGGCGGTCTACGAGGTCACCGCCACCGGCCCGGTGGACGTCGTAGGGAACGTGGAGATCAACGACAGCCTCCAGCCCTTCAAGGATCCGGAGTACGCGCTCCCCACGCTGCCGGAGGGGATCGATCCCGCCACCGGGGATCCGTGGGTCATCGCCCGCTACGCGCCGTTCTACCGGGAGCCGACCCGCGTTGTCTCCCCCCTCGACGCCGGCCAGCTCGCCGCCGCCGGACGGCTCTCGCGCATCGACGCCCAGATCCGGCTCGCGCTGCGCTCAGAGTGGATCGATCCGGACGCCGGGGTCCGCACCACCGGCCCGCTGCCCTTCCCGGACAGCCATGAGCTGATCGTGCTGCCGGGCAGCCCCGGCGCGACGACGGCGCCGGATCGCGTCCCGCTCCACACCTACCAGTCGGGCCGCTCCGGCGCGCCCGCCACGGTCTTCGTGCCGGGCAGCGGGCGGCTCTCCATCGAGTACCAGATCCCGTCCGCCTCCGCCGGAGCCACCGTCACCGTCTGGATCGACGGCGTTGCGCGCGCGCTGACCCTGCCGGGATCGGCCGGCTCCTTCGCGCTGGCCGATCTCGCTCCAGGCGCCCGCTCGATCCGGGTCGAAGGATCGGGGCGCTACTACGCGGTCGCGGAGGGGTCGCCGGGCTGGCATGCGCGCCGCGTCTGGTACCGGTCTGCGTCGACGATCTACCGGATCGGGATCCCGCCGGGCGAGCATGCGATCTCGCTCACCGTCCACCGGTGGGGCGGCTGCGCGGGCTGGATCGCCTGGGAGAGCGGCCCCCGCGCCGGGATCCGCCCGCTGGTGGCGGCGGGGCGGGCGGAGCCGCTGAGCCGGAGCGGGGGCGGGCTGGACGTATGCGCGCCGGTTTTTCTGAGCGGGCTGACGGGGTTCGTGGAATTCTCGCTGGAGGGGCTCGGAGACGCATCAGCGGGCGCGTGGATCAGCGCCCGATCCGACTGGAGCGCCCCCGGAGCCCCTGAGCCGATCCACCAGCGCATCCGGGAGGATCGATGAGACCGGACAGGATGCCCCGCATGATCTCCTCCGGCGGGCTGGCGCTGCTCTGCCTGCTGCTGCCCGCGCCGCTGAGCGCCGCCACATGGTCGGAGCCGCAGACCCTCCAGCCGGGGGCGGCGCTCCTGCTGCCTGGCGGGGACGCGCTCTGGATCGCGGGGCCGCCGGGGGTCCCGCCGGTGCTGCACAGCGCGACGTGCGCGCCCTGCACGCAGAATGAGGTGTTCCAGCTGATCCGGCTGGACGGGGCGTGGGTGCTGCCGCCGCAGGCGTCGTCGGTGTGGCTGTCCTCAGAGGCAGAGCTGCAGATCCGGCTGCAGGACAGCAGCGCGGAGGGGCGGCGCTGGATCGCCTGGGAGCAGGATCTGCGGGTCGCGCTGCGGCGGATCGGGCCGGAGTCGGTGGGGCCGGGCGGGACAGGGCCTTCGCTGCCGGAGGCGCCGTGGGGCGGGCTGGACGGGACGGAGCCGCTGATGGCGGCGCTGCGGCTCCACGCGGAGACGCTCACCGATCCGGGGCTGCGGCAGGAGGCGATCCGTCAGGAGATCGCGCAGATACAGCCCTTTGACAGCCTCACCTGGGTGAACGCCGGGGCGATCACCTCCCGGAACGCGCCGGATCGTCCGTCCATCCCGGTGGAGATCGAGGGGCCGGCGGTCCTCTCCATCCAGGCGCGGCCCACCGCGCGCCTGCTGGCGGACGGGCGGCTGGAGCCGCTGGAGATCCGCCAGGCGGAGCCGCTGCAGACAGCGCCCGGATCGCCGCAGGTCGTGCGGTTCGGGCTGGCGCTCTCGATGGACGGCGAGGCGCTGCGGCCCGTGGAGGCGGTGTCGAGCGGGGCGATCCCGTGGACGGTGGGGCGGGTGGTGGTGCCGGCGGGGCGGCACTGGATCGGCTGGAGCGCGGTCGGGGCGGAGGTGGAGGTGACGGCGGCGATCTGGCAGCGCCGCCCCTCGCTGCTGGATCGTCCGATGCGCCCGCAGACCTGGTTCGAGCAGGCGGCGGCGGAGCTGCTGGCCGGGCGCGTGAGCGCGGCGCTGGCGGGCTTCCGGCGCCTGTCGGCGGAGCCGGGGATCATCGGGGCGGTCTCCCTGCTCCGGCT
>JBEIQZ010000781.1:0-2006 GCA_040376255.1 Alphaproteobacteria bacterium | reverse complement strand
TCAGCGCGTGACGGGGGCGGCGCTGAAGGCGCAGGCGGCGCGGATCAGCGGGCGCGTGCCTGCCGACATCGACCCGAAGAAGGGCGTCGCAGAGGATCTGGTGGCGCTGCTCTTGCGGGGCGAAGAGGCGGCGATGGCTTCGAGCTGGCGCGGGGTGCTGCGTGAGGTGCTGGGGCGCGCGTTCAAGGCGGGGGCTGCGGCGGTGAAGGTGGCGCTCACCTGGACGCCCGCGCGCAGGGACGCTGCCGTCGACGCGCAGCTCGGTGCGCTCGTCGGTGAGACGACCGACGCGACCCGCACCTGGCTCCAGGGGCAGATCGAGGCGTCGCTGGCCGCCGGTGAGACGACCGCGCAGCTCCAGGCGCGCATCGAGGCTGGCACCCCGTTCGGCGCGAGCCGCTCGCTCGCCATCGCCCGCACGGAGGCGACCCGCAGCGTCAACGCCGGGGCGCAGGCTGCCTGGAAGGAGGCGGAGGCGGAGGGCGTCGAGGTAGAGCAGGAGTGGCTGAGCAGCCGGGACGCCAGCGTGCGCCCCGCCCACCGCGCCCTCGACGGGCAGCGCGTGAAGCTCGGGGAGGACTTCGAGGTGCCGGCCGGGGTGGAATTTTCCGGGGCGAAGGGTGCCGGGCCTGGCCGCTTCAAGGCCGCCGGGATGTGCGTGAACTGCCGCTGTGCGGTGCTGCCGAGGGTGCGCTGATGCCGGATGTGACCAACTTCCCCGTGAAGGGCGGCACTGAGAAGGTGTCGCTGTCGAACACGCAGTACCGGGTGTGGCGCGATCTGGCGTGGCTCCAGGATCTGCGCGAGAACTGGCCGGACATCTGGGCGAAGGGCGGCAACGTGCTCGGCAACGAGCAGTACCGGCGCCTGCTGCCCGTCGTGATGCGCGACAGCGGCGACCCTGACGGGGCGACAGAGGAGAAGGCGATCCGGCTGCGCGAGGCGTGGGCGGCGCGGCACTACGGCGACTTCCGGCTGGCGGGCGTCGTCGCACAATTGAAGTGGTTCGTCGTGGGTCGGCGGGGTGCCGGTCACATGCGGAACGTGATCGAGGCAGAGAAGCGCCGCATCGACGCGGCGAAGGAGAAGGGCATGAAGATCCGGGCAGAGGACGGCACGATGCAGACGATCCACAGCACCATCCAGGATCTGCTCGATGCAGCAGCCCCGATGGACGCGATCCGGGTGCTGCTCACGGGCGCGGCGGAGATCGCCGGGCTGGCAGGGCAGGACGGCGACGAGGCGATGGCCGCGCTGCAGGGCGCCATCAGCGATCTGGTGGAGGGGCTCGACGGGGCGGAGCCGGAGGACGCGCCCGCAGAGGACATGCCGCCAGAGGATGTCCCGGAAGAGGAGATGTCCCCGGAGGACGTTCCGGCGGAGGATGCCGGTGGCTCCCCGGTGCCGAAGGGCTGGATCTTCGCGCGGGCCTCGACGTCCGCAAAGCCTGCCGCAAAGCCTGCCGCAAAGCCTGCCGCGCAGGTACCCGCCTGGGCGCAGCGCGAGGCGGCGAAGGGGCTGGTGCGTCGCGCGCCGGTCGGGCTGTCGCTGGCAGTCGAGGGGGAGAAGCGGCTCATGGTCGCCACCAGCAGCGACGTCGACCGCTACGGCGACATCGTGGACGTGAAGACCATCAACCTCAAAGAGTGGGAGCGCAGCCCGGTGCTGCTCTACGGCCACAACAGCAGCGACCCGATGAACCACATCGGCAGCGCCAAAGGCATCGCGAAGAAGACGGTCAAGGGCAGCGACGGCAAGAGCCGGGAGGCGGTCGTCTTCGAGCCGAGCTTCGACATGGGCGGCAGCCCGGATGACGGCTCTGCGAACCTGCGCGCCCGCCTGGTGGCCCGCCAGTTCAAGGAGGGGATGCTGCGGACCTGCTCTATCGGCTTCGCGCCCGACTGGTCACAGACGGTGCGGCGCGCCGATCTGCCGGAGGGCGACCCCTACGCCGGGCCGCGCGGGCTGCTGTTCAAGAACGCGCAGATCCTGGAGTGCAGCCTGCT
>JBEIQZ010000574.1:0-3877 GCA_040376255.1 Alphaproteobacteria bacterium | reverse complement strand
GTGCCGGAACGCCCCTCATCCGGCCCTCCGGGCCACCTTCTCCCCCAAGGGGCGAAGGGACGGCGGGCGCCCCTCGGCAGTCTATTTCCAGATCCGGTATCAGAGTCCATCCCGCTCACTTAAGCCGCATCTGCCGGAACAGCACGCCGGGCCACAAACGCTTCAGCCAGAGCGCCGCCGCCTCCCTGCCGCCGCTCACCGCGATCTCCTGCTGCCCCCGCCCGATCCCGGCGACGATCCGCCGCGCCACCTCCTGCGGCTCCATGCCGCTGTCGACAGGATCGGGCTCCTCTGAGCCGCCCGCTGTGCCTGCCGCTGTGCCTGCCGCTGTGCCTGCCCGCAGCGCGTTTTTTGCGATCGCGGTGCGGACGAAGCCGGGGACGACCACATGCACCTGGACGCCGTGCCGCGCGACCTCGGTGCGGAGCGCGTCGGAGTAGCCGATCAGCGCATGCTTCGCCGCGCAGTAGCCGGTGCGGAGCGGCACGCCGAGCTTGCCCGCCACCGAGGCGATCTGGACGATGGCGCCGGATCGCCGCCGGATCATGTGCGGCAGCAGCAGCTGAGTGAGCGCGAGCGGCCCGAAGAAGTCGACGTCCATCAGCGCCCGGTAGGTGTCCATCCCGGTGTCGACCGCGAGGCTGCGCTGGCTGACCCCGGCGTTGTTCACGAGGATGTCCACCTGCCCGGTGAGGCTGAGCGCCCGCTCCGCCACCCCCGGCAGCGCCGCGAAGTCCGTGGCCTCGAAGGGCAGCACATGGCACTCAGCCGGGGCGCAGGCCGCCGCCACCCGCGCGAGCGCCTCCTCCCGGCGCCCGGACAGGATCAGCCGCGCCCCGGCCCCCGCCCACTCCCGCGCGAGCGCCTCCCCGATCCCGGAGGAGGCGCCGGTGATCCAGACGGTCTTCCCTTTGAACATGCGGCTGTCTCCATCCTGCTGCTGAAGATCATATCTTCCGTGTTGACAGGCGGCAGCGGGTTATCTGCCCTCCCGACGCGCCCGACGGCATCCGCGCCGCGCAGGGACGTGCCTGCAGACGGAAACATTGAGGAGAACGCTGGAGCACGCATGGATGGCAACAACACACCCGCCCTCAACGTCACGACCGCCCCTGCGGACGCGCCCCTCCTCAACCTCGGGCTGAACGACGGCACGTTCATGCCCGCCTCCTGCGCGGCGATCCTGCAGGCGGCGGCGCACCCGACGGGGCTGCGGAATTATTCTTCGCCGGACAACCGGCTGATGCGGGAGGCCATCGCGAAGGCGGACGGCGTCCGGCCTGAGCATGTGTTCGTCCACAACGGATCAGGGCCGATCCTGAAGCAGGTGATCCCCTCGGTCATCCGGCAGAAGATCATGTCCTCGCCGCTCAGGATGCTCAGCCACCTGCTGTTCAAGAACGGCTGCCCGCTGATCACGCCGACGCTGACCTATGAGAAGGCGCCGGCGAAGGCGGTGGCGCTCGGGCTGAAGGTGGAGATGATCGAGTCGCGGCCGGAGGACGGCTTCCGGCTCGACCGGGACGAATTGCGGAAGCGGCTCAGGAAGCGCCCGGGGTTCGTGTACGTCGTGAACCCGAACAACCCGACCGGCCACATCCAGCTGGAGCCGGAGGAGGTCGGCGCGCTGCTCAAGGAGTTCCCCGACAGCCTCTTCTGGCTCGACGAGGCGTACATCCACTACGCCGGGATGGAGCACTCCGTCTCCCGGCTGGTGCCGGATCACCCGAACCTGCTGGTCAGCCGCACCTTCTCCTTCGCCTGGGGGCTGGCGGCGGTGCGGATCGGCTACCTGCTCGGCGCCCCGGAGGAGGTCGAGCGGCAGTCCGCCACGCTGACCGACTACCGGGTGGGCGCGCTCCAGGAGGCGCTCGCGGTGGCGGCGCTCACCGATCCCGATCACCTGTCTTCCATCCAGCGCTCCACGGCGGAGGCCCGCGCGCAGCTCACGGCGGGGCTGGCCGGGCTGCCGGGCGTCGAGGTGTTCCCCTCGGTCACCAACTTCCTGCTCTGCCGGCTCACCGCAGGCAGCCGCCTCCAGACCGGCGCGGAGCTCGTCGGGCGGCTGGCCGCGCGCGGCGTCCGCATAAAGAGCTTCGCCCCCTTCGGCCCGTACCGCCACGACGCATACTTCCGCATCACCACCGGCCTCCCCGATGAGCAGGCGCGGCTGATCGCGGAGATCCGCGCTATCCTGGCCTGATCGGAGCGGCGATGCAGGAGAACACCCGCAGGTACGACGCCCTCCCCCCGGGCAAGGAGAACCTGCGCTGGACCGAGCGCAACGTCCGCTGGCTCCGGCGCTTCCTGCTGCTGCTGCTGCGCCCGAAGGTGGAGCTCACCGTCGAGGGCGGCCTCCCCGCCGAGGGTCCGGTGCTGGTGCTGGCGAACCACGCCCACTTCCTCGACCCGTTCCTGCTCATCCTCGCCGCCGGTCGCCCGATCCACTTCCTCGCCACCGAGTCGCTCTGGCACCAGCGCATGACCGCCCTCTGCTGCTGGCTGGTCGGCGCGATCCCCAGGAAGAAGTTTGTCAATGATAACCTGTCTGTGCGACAGCTCTGCGCCTGGAAGATGCAGGGCGGCGCGGTCGGCCTGTTCCCCGAGGGCGAGCGGAGCTGGGACGGGCGCCCGCTGCCCCTCGTCCCCGGCATCGAGCGGCTGGTGCGGCTGGTCAACGCCCCGGTCGTCTGCTGCCGCATCTACAACGGCCACCGGCACGGCCCCCGCTGGGGCGCCGGCATGCGCTCAGGCCGCCTCCACATCGTCTTCGATCCGCCCCGCGCCTTCGCCCGCGACACCCCGGTCGAGGAGATCCTCGCCTTTATAGAGCAGAACATCCGTCCGGACACCTCGGTCGGCGCTGACTGGCCGCTCCGATCCGGGCTGTTCGGCGGCGGGCTGGCCGAGGGCCTCGGCAACCTGCTGTTCCTCTGCCCCGCCTGCGGCGCCCAGGATCGCCTCCAGGAGCGCGGCGACCGCATCGCCTGCAGCGCCTGCAGCGCCGTCTGGCGCGTCGACACGCAGAACCGCCTCCACCCTGAGCCGGGCGCCCCCGCAGCCGGGCCGCTCGCCCTCACCGACGCCGTCGACGCCATGAAGGCGCGGCTCCACGCGCGCCAGGACGCAGAGGCCGCCGGGCCGCCGGACGCAAAATTGCTGGAGAGCGCGCCGATGACCCTGCTCCGCATCGACGGCCCGCAGGCCGAGCGCGTCGGGGCGGGCCGCCTCTGCCTGTCGCGGGAGCGCCTGTGGCTGGAGGCGCAGGAGGGCGCGAGCACGGGCGCAGGCGCAAGCGCAAACACAGGCGCAAGCGCGGGCGCCGCCTGGGAGGTGCCGCTGTCGGGCCTCGCGGCGGTCGCGGTGGATCTCCGCCGCCGCCTCCAGTTCCGCACCCGCGACGATCAGACCTTCGAGGCCGTCATGCCCGCCGAGTCCGTCGTCAAGTGGCACTGGATCGCCGAGCACTGGCGCCGCCTCCAGGCCCCGCCGGTCTGAGCGCCTGCGCCTATTTTTTCCCGCAGACCCCGCTCGCAAAAAATTCCAGCTCCTGGCAGACCGCCCCGGAGGGCAGCGTACAGCGCCCGTAGATCATCTGCGCCGAGCCCTGCGCCTCCTCGACGGTGGTGAGGGCGCCGCCCTGCTGCGCGCACCAGGAGGATGCCTGCCCGCACTGGCCGCGCAGGAACGCCCACTGTTCGCACCGGGCGCCGCCGGGCAGCACGCAGTCGGAGTTGTCGATGGCGTAGCCCAGCCCCGCGCAGTAGGACGAGGCCGGGTTGCCGATGATCGGGTGGCCGCCGGGGGGAGCCGGGGTCGGCGCGCCGACGGCGACCGGGGCTGCAGGCGGGGCGTCGCGCTCTGCGCCGCAGGCCGT
>JBEIQZ010000657.1:0-2957 GCA_040376255.1 Alphaproteobacteria bacterium | reverse complement strand
CGGGCCCTGAGATCGGCGCCGACTTCGGGCGCGATATGCCGCTGAGCGCGCTCGATGACTACCGGCGCAACTGGTGGGACGGCGTCCTGCCCGAAGTCGGCCCGGTCACCTTCCTGACCAGCGCCGATCATGCCCGCGCCGCCGCCGAGCGCGCCGCCCTCCAGGCCGCCGGACCCGCCGGGGACGCCATCGGCGCGTTCCTCCTCCCCTGGCTGCGCGAACACCCTGACGCCCCGTTCGCCGCTGAGGCGCTGCACCACATCGTCCGCGCCACCCGCTTCACCGTCTCCGGCCAGGGAAAGACCTCGAAGGCCGCGTACGCCATGCTCCACAAGGGCTGGCCGGACAGCGCGTGGGCGCAGAAGACGCCCTACTGGTTCGACTGATGCTGTCGCACCCCTCCCCCGCCGCCGCGCTCGCCGCCGCCCCGCTCCCGCTGCGCCGCCGCTGGGGCGTCGCGATCCCCGACGGCACCCGCCCGGTGGACGTCCCCGCCGCGCTCCGCGCCCTCCGCGACCTGCTCCCCGGCGATCCGGTCGTCGTTGTCGGGCTCGGCCTCCACCGCCCGATGCGCGCCGACGAGCTGCCTGAGAGCCCGTTCCCCCTCCTCCAGCACGACCCGGACGACTGCCGCCCGCTGCCGCCCGTCCAGACCTCCGCCGGATCGATCCCCGGCGGCATCTCCCGGCGCTTCGACGGCTGCGACGGGATCCTCTCGCTCGGCGTCGTCGAGCTGCACCAGTACGCCGGGTTCTCCGGCGGCCACAAGGGCGCCGCCGTCGGCTGCGGCGCGCGCGCCACCCTCGACGCGCTCCACCACCGCGATCTGGTCTGCGCCCCCGGCGTGGAGATCGGGCGGCTCGACGGAAACCCCTTCCGAGACGCCGTCGATGCGCTCGGCGAGCAGGCCGGGTGCTGCCACGCCCTCGTCCAGACCGCCGCCGGGTGGCTCGCCGGGGAGCCCCGCGCCACCGTCGCGCAGGCCGCCGCCGCCCTCGACTGCCGGGAGCACCACTCCCGCCGCTACCCCGCCGCCGTCCTCTCCGTCCCCGCCCGCAAGGCGGTCAACTTCTACCAGGCCAGCCGCGCCGCCACCTACCTCGGCCTCTCGCCCGACCCGCCGCTCCTCCCCGGCGCCACCCTCTACCTCGACGCCCCCTGCCCCGAAGGCATGGGCGCCGGGAGCGGCGAAGAGGCGTTCGCCGCCCTGCTCCGCCGCACCCCTCCCCCCTGGGACACCCTCCTCACCGGCCCCGCCCCCCTCGGCGCCGGGACGCAGCGCGCTATCATGCTCGCCCTGCTCTGCCGCCGCTACCGGCTCGTCTGCTGCAGCGTGGAGAACCCGGAGGCGCTCCGGGCCTGCGGGATCGGGGCCACGCACCTCCCGGCCTCAGCGGTCGCGCCGCCGGACAGCCTGATCGTGCGCGAGCCGTTCTCAAAAATACACTGTCTTGAAGAACGGACACAGTCGGTATCAGGCTGTTGAGCTGCTCGACGCACTGAGGTTTCACGGATGTCGCACCGTCGAGCTGCTCGACGCACTGAGGTTTCACGGATGTCGCACCGTCGAGCTGCTCGACGCACTGAGGCTCCACGGATGTCGCACCGTCGAGCTGCTCGACACCCTGAGGTTTCACGGATGTCGCACCGTCGAGCTGCTCGACACTCTGAGGTTCCACGGATGTCGCACCGTCGAGCCGTTCAACGCGCAGGCGGCTCCCCGGTGGGCGCGTCCTTGCGCGAGCCGATCGCATACCAGAGCGCCAGTCCAAAGCTGTAGATCGCCATGCCGTAGCCGAGGTAGCCGATCAGGAAGAAGCGGTAGCGGGGGTACTCGCTCTCGGCCCAGTTGCAGAACAGCTCCAGGAACAGGAGCCACGACAGCCCGATCCGGTGGCGGCGCTCCCCGAGGTTCCCGGCGTGGAGGATGATGAGGGTGATACGGGCGACGTAGTAATAGTAGCTGGCGGTGGTGAGCAGGAAGAACGGGAGGAAGCCGAAGGCGTAGGCCTCGTCCATGGGGCGGCGGCGCAGGCCGTAGCCGAGCAGGAGCATGCATGCCCCGGCGAGCGCGAAGCGGAGCGGCTTCTGCTCGTCCATGATCATCTTGTGGCCCTGGGTGATGATCTTGGGCAGCAGCTCGCCGTCATAGACCATCGACACGCCGAGGCCGATGCGGCGGGAGGAGATGTTCTCGGACTTGTTGTGGTCGCGCATGTTGTCGAAGTGGATCTCGACGTTGCGGAGGCCGAACTCTGCGGTGGCGGCCCCCTGGAGCGTCCCGACCGACAGGAGGAACCCGGCGAGGAAGACCAGGGCGGGGCGGTGCAGCGTGCGGGTGGAGATCAGCTGCATGATCCCCTGCATCCCCGGCCCGTAGAGCCACATCGCCGGGAAGAGGCGGACGGCCCCGGCGTAGCCGGTGAGCGCCCCGGCCCAGGCGAGGCGGCCCTTGCGGATCATCGCCATGGCGATCATCAGCGCCGCCAGGTAGTCATAGCGGAGGAACGCCCAGGAGATCGTGGGCCAGCGGGTCGAGTAGGTGAGCGTGAGGAAGCAGAGCGTCCACATCCCCGCCACGCCTCCATAGGCCCAGACGACCGCGCCGAGCCCAACGAGGAGCAGCGCGACATCGACGTAGCAGAGGTACTTGACGTACCCGACCGGCGTGACGGCGGCGAGCGGGCGCGCCACCATCGTCCAGACCACGGTGCCGTTGAAGCCGTGGTCGTTGATCATCTGCTCCCACGTGTCGTTCTCCAGCCCCTTCATCTCGCGCTGGAGCACGAGGAAGTCGTGGGTGAACGCCTCCCACCGCTCCGGCGTGAACCGCTTCTTCACCTCCTGTCCCTTGGCGAGCGCGACGGAGAGGGGCTGGATGTGGTGGCCGGTGTCGTCCTGATCGAGGAAGACGTTGCCGCTGCGGAAGTGCGGGCCGCCGTTCTCGATGTCGGCGG
>JBEIQZ010000890.1:0-1401 GCA_040376255.1 Alphaproteobacteria bacterium | reverse complement strand
GCATCATCCCGCGCAGCTTCTGGTTGTCCTTCTCCTCGAACAGCGGCTCCAGCGTCGCCAATTCGTACAGCACCGCCGCCAGCCCGTACACGTCCGAGGACGGCCCCACCTTCCGGTTCTCTGCCTGCTCCAGGGCCATGTAGCCCCACGTCCCCTTCACCCCGCTGCCCACCTCCGTCCCGTCGGCGTAGGAGATGCCGAAGTCCAGCACCTTCAGCACGCCCTGCGTGTTCAGCATCAGGTTGGAGGGCTTGATGTCCCGGTGGACAAGCCCCACCCGCTGCCCGTCCTCCCCCCGGATCTGGTGCGCGTACTCCAGGCCCTCGCAGGCCTGCCGCCCCAGCTCCGCGATCAGCGAGGTGGGGAGATGGACGTTGTGGCGCCGGCAGAGCGACATGATCCGCCGCAACGTCAGCCCGTCGATCAGCTCCATCACCAGATAGTACAGCTCGCCGTCCCGGTTGAACGCCTGGATGCGGACGAGGTTCTGGTGCTCCAGCCGGGCCGAGATGCGGGCCTCAGCGATGAACAGATCCTGGAACGCCTGATCGTTCGCGTGTTCGGGGTGGATCACCTTGATCGCCACCCGCGTGCTGACCCCCGCCAGGGAGTCCAGCCGCCCCTCATAGACCCGCGCCATCCCCCCGGCGCTCAGCGCACGGATGAGGCGATACGAACCCAGACGGGGCTCGTTCCCGGCCTGATCGAGCGGGTGGACGCGGTTGGCTTGGGAGCGGGGAGGGTACATGGTCACCGGTTGAATGACCTTGAGTCTGGAGTGGGACACAGACATCATAGCCCGGTTACGGCAGGCGGTACCGCGTTTTTGAGGGTCGTTACGCAAGATTCAGGGCTGTGTGTCTTTTTCAGCCACGTCTGGACTTCTCCCGGCTCAGGCAGCGCCCCGGACAGCATCGCGAGCCCGTCCCGCTCCGGATCTTCCAGAACCAGCGTCGCAGCCTCAGGAATCCCGCCCGTCCTGCACCCGATCCCCGGCAGCCCGCGCGCCGCCGCCTCCAGCAGCACCAGCCCCAGCCCCTCCGCACCGCTCCCGTCCGCCTCAGCCCGCGAGAGCAGCAGCAGCGCCGCGCTCCCCGCCCACGGGATCTGCTCCGGCCGCAGCGCCCCGTAGAAGCGCGCCCGCGCCCCGAGCGACGCGGCCAGCCGCTCCAGCGCCGCCCGCTCCGGCCCCTCCCCGACCACCCGCACCTCGCGCCCCAGCCGCGCCCCGAGCCGGATCACCCGATCCACCCCCTTCAGCGGCCCCAGCCGCGCCACGCAGAGCAGCGCCTCCCCGCGCGCCGCCGGCGCCGCCGGCAGGATCGGGTACGGCAGCACGGTGTGCGGCTGCCCCAGCAGCCCGCCGAGGAAGCCGGACACCGGCAGCCGCGCCGCCGCCCG
>JBEIQZ010000596.1:0-3547 GCA_040376255.1 Alphaproteobacteria bacterium | reverse complement strand
GCCGGGTCGCCCGCCGGGTCGCCCGCTGCCTCCGCGAGGGTGTTGGCGGGAATGCGCAGCGGGCGCGGCCCGGCCGGCGGCGCAGCGCTGATCGCTGCCATCTGCGCGGCCAGGTGCGCGGCCCGCGCGTCCGGCCACCCCGGCAGCAGCGCCAGCGCCTCCCCGCACAGCGGCACCAGCGCCTCCAGCGTCGCCTGCGGCGGGATCTGCCGCGCCTCAGGCGCCATCATCGCCGAGGCGATGGCGGAGAGGAGCCCGGCCCCGCGCACCTTCCGTGTGGCGACCTGCCCGCTCACCGAGAACCCGTCCGCCTCCCACGCCGCGATCAGCGCCGCCCGATCCTCCACCGGCAGCAGCCGCCCCGCGAACGCCGCTGCCTGAGCGTCCCGCTGCGCCCCTGCTGACGCCCGCAGATCCGACTGGAGCCCCGCGAGCAGATCGCAGAGCAATTCCACCCAGAGCCCTCCGTTCGCCCGGCTCATCGACGGATCGGCGGCCCGCAGCTCCACCGGCAGCATCGGGATCGCCAGGATCACCCCCTCCCCCGCCGCAGTCTCCTCCGCTGTCCCGCCCGGCAGGATCGCGTGGATGCAGGCGCCCTCCCCGGTCTCGAACCCCTGCCGCCGACCGCGCAGGAACCCGCTCAGCAGATCCCCCCGCGTGAGCGTGAGCTGGCCCCGGTGGGACTGGAGGCCGTCCGCTGCGCCGTCCGCTGCGCCGTCCGCTGTGCCGTAGAGCCGCCCGTACAGGTAGATCGGATCGTTCAACCCTGGCGGATCAGCCGGTTGCTCCATCGCCTCCACCGCCATCCACCACGCCGCCTGTGCCGGGAGCCGCACCGGCGCACCGGCGAGCTCATGGCGCAGCACCCGCTCCATCAGCGCGGCGGGCAGGCTCCCCGCCTCCGCCGGGACCGGCCGGAGCGCCCCGGCCAGATCCTCCACCAGCGCCTGCCGCGCCGATCCCTCCGCCCCGATCAGGGCCAGCACCTGCGCCACTGGCAACGGCGGCACCGGCTCTGGCGCCCCGGCCGCGACGAAGTACCTCGGCAGCACGTTACTGCTGCTCCTTCAGCTCAGAGAGCAGCACGCTCCGCACCATGTCTCCGTTGCCGACCAGCGTGATCCGGTCGATCTTTCCGGCGATCTCGCTGATCGCCTCCAGCTCCTTCAGCCGCATCAGCACCGGGTTGCTCTCCAGCAGGCGCGCCGTGTTGGCGAGCTGGCGCGTCTGGGAGGTCTCCTCGCGCCGCCGGATCGCCATCGCCTCGGCCTCCTTCTTCGCCAGCGTCACCTTGCCCATCAGATCTTTTACCTCGCCGGGCAGGATGATGTCCTTCACCGACACCACCTCCAGCACCATCCCGATCTCCGGCAGGTGACCGCGCGCCCGATCGCGCAGCTCCGCAGTCAGCGACTCGCGCTCCTCCACCAGCCGATCCAGATCGCGGCCCGAGACGACCTCGCGCAACGCGAGCTGCACCGCGAGGTACACCTGGTTCAGCCAGTCCGGCTGCGAGAGCAGGCGCACCGGATCGCCCGCCCGCACCGCCACCGCAGGCTTCACCCGCAGCGGGATCTGATCGTGGCTCAGCAGATCCTGCGCCGCCACATCCAGGGTCTGAAGCGACAGCGGCACCTCCTTGACGCTCCAGCGCGAGGCCGCCCACGCCCGCCAGCTCCCCGGCCCGAGCGTCCGCACCGGCTTCCCGTCCCGGCACAGCACCAGCGCCGTCATCGCGTCCGAGGTGCCGCGCGTGTACGCCGGGTTCTCCAGCGGCAGTTGGTCGTCCTCCGCGAGCAGTCGCGGCTCCTCCCGCAGATCGGACCGCTGGAGCTCCAGCTCCCCCGCCACCTCGTAGGAGAGCCAGCGCCCCGCCGGGAGGCAGGCCACGAACAGCCCGCTCACGAAGGCCGCCGCGACCTCCTGCGGCCCCACCTCCAGCACGCGGCTGCCCGCGATCGCCTGCGCGAACGGATCGCCGGTGATCGCGACCGGGGCGCGCGGGACGGCCTGCAGCTGCCACGGCCCCGCCGTCCACACCCGCCAGCTCCCCGGCGGCAGCACGCGCTCCGCCCGCCCGCCGCGCACCAGCAGCAGCGGATCGGCGCTGACCGTCGTGGCGTACTGACCCGCCACCGCCAGCGGCAGCGGATCGTCGGATGGCACCATCGCCGGCGGATCGCGCAGATCGAACCGGTGGACGACCACCGCCCCCACCGCCTCCCGGTACAGCCAGCGCCCCGGACCCAGCACCTGCTGGAACGCCCCGCCCGCGAAGAACAGCGCCCGCTCCTGCGGCCCCAGCGCGATCAGCCGGCTCCCCGGCACCTGCCCGGCCCACGGATCGCCGCTCACCTCCACGCACTGGCGCGGCAGCGGCTGGATCACCCACGGCGCGTCCTTCCACACCCGCCAGCTCCCCGCCGGGAGCACCTTCTGCGCCCGCCCGTCCCGCGACAGCAGCGCCGGATCGGCAAAATTCGACGTGCTGTAGAGATCCGGCACCGCGAGCGGCGCGCGATCCTGCGGCCCGATCGGGCGCGGCTCCTCGCGCAGATCCTCGATCAGAAACTCCACCTTCCCGATCTGCTCCCAGTACAGCCACCGCCCGGGCCCGAGCGCCTGCAGAAACCCGCCGTCCAGCAGCACGATCGCCCGCTCCCACGCCCGGACATTGATCGTCTGCGCCCCCTCCCCCGCCACCGCCGCCTCCGGCGCGACAGCCTGGAACCGGCGCGGAAGCTCCGAGAGCTCCCAGCGCGCCCCCTGCCACACCCGGTACCGCCCCGGCGCAAGCACCGTCGCCGGCTGCCCGTCCCGGCTGAGCAGCACCTGGCCGGCAAAATTCTTCGACACATAAAAGCCCTCCAGCGCCGCCGGGAGCTGATCCTCCCGCCCCAGCGGCACAGGATCCGCACGCAGATCGAACCGCTGCTCCTCCACCTGCCCGACCTCCAGCCACACCCGGTACCGCCCCGGCCCCAGCACCTGCCGGAACGTCCCGTTCACCCATAAGGCCACCCGCTCCATCGGCCCCACCTGGATCAGCCGCGCCCCCTCGACCTCTGCCGGGAGCGGATCGTCGTCCAGGAGCGGCTTCCACTCGGTCGTCGAGGTCACCAAAAATTCGTGGCTGCCCGAGAGCGTCCAGACCGTGTACTCACCCGGCGGGTAGATCTTCTGGAGTTGCCCGTTCTGGAGGTGGATGACCCGCTGGCTGCGCTTGACGTGGATGGTTCGGAACATCCCGGCGCTTTAACCCGTTCCAAAAGAAACAGCCCCTGCTCCTGAGCCGCCGGCACCATCCGGCGCAGCGCCGGCCACGGTCGGCGCGTGCTCCCCCGGCGGGCCGGAAGCTCCGGATCGGCGGGGGCGCGCCCGTGGGCAGGGAGCGGCGGCGTCGGGCGCGAGGCCCGGCGACGACGGCTCAGGAGAGGGTCTGTTTTCTTCTTTGGTGTTGTTCTGTAAGGAACAGCAAGCTTAATAGGCTTGTGCGTAAACCACTCCGCCACGTCCCCGGATGAGGACGACAGGATTCGAACCT
>JBEIQZ010000917.1:0-1273 GCA_040376255.1 Alphaproteobacteria bacterium | reverse complement strand
GTGCCGGAACGCCCCTCATCCGGCCCTGCGGGCCACCTTCTCCCCCAGGGGGCGAAGGGACGAGCCAGCCCCTCGCCAGTCCACTTCCCGGTCCGGTATAATCCAAAAATTCCCGAACCTCTCTGCCCGACCGTGTTCCCTGACCCGCCCCGGCTGGCCCGGTGGATGTGGGGGACGTAAACCCCAAAAGAGCCCCCGTCATCACAGATACGACCGTCCCCCACATTCACCCCCGGCACGGGCCAGCCGTCGCGCGCCCGGGCGCGCGGGGGGAGGGACAAGCGCCAGCGCTGTCCCGATGCGGGGGGTAACCCCCGCAAAAACAGATGGGTATCCCCCGCTAAAATTCCGGCTGGACGGTGATGTGCGCGGAGGGGAGCCTGCGCCGCGCCGCCGCCTCGACCTGGCCGCAGACCGCGACAGCATGAGCGGGGTCGAGGAGGACGATATGGACGCTGAGGACGTCCTCGCCGGGCCGGATGGACCAGACGTGGAGATCGTGGGCGGAGGCGACGCCGGGGACGGCGGCGAGATCGGCGTGGAGGGCGGTGAGGTCGAGGGCGAAGGGGGTGGCCTGCATGAGCACCTGCGCGACCTCATAGAGGGCGCGGCCTGCGCCGTAGAGGATGAGGAGGGAGATGAGGAGGGAGGCGATGGGGTCAGCGATGTACCAGCCGCGCCAGAGGATGAGGGCGCCCGCGACGATGGCGCCGACGCTGCCGAGGGCGTCAGAGAGGACGTTGAGCAGGGCGGCGCGGTGCTGGATGCCGGTGCCTGAGGCGAGCAGGGCGGCCATGCTGAGGTTGAGGATCAGTCCGGCGACGGCGACGCCGATCATGCCGGAGGCGTGCACCTCGGGGGGGGCGGAGAGGCGCCCGACGGCGGTGACGCCCAGCCAGAGGGAGAGCACGAGCAGCCCGCCTGCCGTGGCGCCTGCGCCGAGGACATCGGCGCGGCCGTGGCCCTGGGGGTGGTCGGCGTCGGGCGGCCGGGCGGCGATGCGGGAGGTCCACATGGCGACGGCGAGCGCGCCGGAGTCGGTGAGCATGTGGCCTGCGTCGGAGAGCAGGGCGAGCGAGCCCGTCCACCATCCTGCTGCCGCCTCCAGCAGCATGAAGCCTGCGGTGAGCCAGAAGGCGATCTTCAATCTGTCCTGCATGCCGGGTATGTACTCTGCTGCTGGCGGGGTCGCCTCTTTAATATTCCATCATTATCATCGGGATCAGCGACGCGCCCGCGAGCAGCAGCGGCGCGCCGGTGAGCAGTACCCCTG
>JBEIQZ010000833.1:0-1685 GCA_040376255.1 Alphaproteobacteria bacterium | reverse complement strand
TCGTCCCGGCGCTCATCACCCTGATCCAGTGCGTCGCGGCGATGCTGCTGCTCACCAGCCTGAGCCTGACGATCCAGGGGCTGGGCGTGACGCTGCCGTGGCCGCCGTGGCTGCTGCTCCGGCTGCTCGCGGCGTTCTCGCTGCTCAACCACCTGCTGCTGCTCGTCGGGGTGGCGGCGACCGATGTCCGCATCGCGCTGGGCGCGGGCTCCTACGTGCTGCTCGGCGCGGGGGCGCTGCTCGGCTGGGGGGTGTTCGGGGCGCCGGTCGGGGTGCCGATGGCGGGGCTGATCAGCGCGGAGGGGGACGGAGAGATGGCGCTGGCGCTCGGGAGCGCGATGGCGGCGGCGGCGCTGCTGTTCGCGGCGACGCTGCAGGCGCAGGCGCTTCTTATGCGGCGGGGGCGGCTGTGAGCGGAGCGCCGTCGATGATCCGGCAGATGATCCGGCAGGTGTGGCTGCTGTCGGGCGCGGATCTGCGGGCGGCGGCGCGCGCCTGGGAGCTGCGCGGGCTGCTGCTGTCGGCGCTTGTCGCGGGGGCGCTGTCCGCCCGGCCGGGGGCCGACGCGTGGCTCCGGGATCGCTGGGAGAGCGCCCAGATCCGCGAGACTGAGATCCCCGACACCCCGGAGCCGCTCTGCCGGGCGGGGGAGGGCGACGCGCGATCTGTGGCGCTCATCGGGGAGGTGCCGGACTGGTTCGCATGGTACGAGCCGACCGTCCCTGAGGCGGAGGCGGACGTGGTGATCCTCTTCAGCCCCGCGCCGCCCCCCGATCCCGGCGACCGTGCGGTCGGGCTGGAGATCCTGCTGTTCGGTCAGCGCCCGGAGGCCGAGCTCAACGCCGTCTACCGCTGCATCGACCGGCAGCGGGCGGCGGTGCGGCGCGCCCGGCTCGACGCGCTCGGGGTGACGGAGGCGCCTGACCAGGTGGCGGAGGTGCGGGTGCTGGACGCGGTGCAGGCGGCGGCGGCGCCCGCGCTGCCGATCCACGATCCCGCCATGTTCGGCTTCGTCGCGCTGAGCGCGCTGAGCTGGGCCTATGAGGCGCTCCCCGGCGCGCGGCAGCGGGGCTGGCTGGAGACGCTGGGGACCGCCGCCGTCCCGCCGATCGCGGTGGTGGCGGCCAGCGCCCTGACCGGCGCCGTCTGGGCGCTGCTCAACGGGCTGGCCTTCGGGATCGGCAGCCTGATCTCCGGGGTGCCGCCCGATCTGCGCTGGCTCTCCCTCCCGGCGGTCGCGCTGACGATCTCCGCGCTGAGCGTCCGCGCCTTCGTCGCCGTCCCGGATATGCGGCGGAGCGCCCTCCGATCCTCATGGATCCCGCTCGTGATCATGGCGCTTTGCGGCGCCGCCCTGCTCATGGAGCGGGGGTGGGGGCTGGGCTGGCTGGTGCCGCTGGGCGGGCTGGCGCTCCCCTGGCTGGGGGTCACGCCCGATCCGGCGGGCGCGCTGGCGGCGCTCGTCACCTCCATGCTCGCAGCGGCGGTCGCGCTCCACGGATCTGCAGGGGTGCTGATCCGCGACGGCGCGCTGGCGGTCGGCGCCGATCCGACCGGGGCGCGGCGGGCGCGCGGGGACTGGCGGCCGGAGGCGGCGCTGCTGCTGCTGGTGGCGATCATGGGCCTCTCCGTACAGCTCGTGCCGCTGGGCGCAGGCGCGGCGATCCGGCTGTTCGCCGGACAGG
>JBEIQZ010000863.1:0-1534 GCA_040376255.1 Alphaproteobacteria bacterium | reverse complement strand
CGCGGCGGATCAGGCGCAGGCATACGCCGATTATGCGGAGGCGCAGGCGGCCGGCTACACGGACGCGGCGCTGCTGGGGACGGTGGAGGTGCTGGACGCCGACACCACATGGACGGTGGGGACGGTGGCGGAGGTGGAGCAGGCGCTCGCGGATCTGGACGGCTGGCACATCGCCGCCGGAGCGACGCTGACGATCCAGTTCTCGGCGGGGACGTACAATTTCACCGCGCCGCTGGTCGTCCACCACCCCGACGGGAGCCGCCTGCGGCTGGTGGGCGATGAGGTCAGCCCGTCGCGGGTGATGCTGCGGTTCACCGGGACGGACGGGCTGGTGGTGCGGGACGGGGCGACGCTCGGCTACTTCGGGGGGTTCGCCATCGACGGAAACGACACGGTGGCGGCGAGCGGGGTGCTCGTCGAGGGCGGGGCGCGGCTCTGGGCGGGGCCGCTGCAGATCACCGACTTCGGCAGCGGGGTGCAGGTAATCGAGAACGCGACGATCCTCGCCGGGGCGACGACCCGCGCCGGGTGGCTCTCGGTGGCGAGCAGCCAGAACGGGATCTCCCTCGGCTGGGGCGGGGTCGGCCGCCTCGATGACGTCCTCGTGAGCGGCAGCACCGGGTACGGGATCGCCGTGCAGCACGGAGCGGTGCTCCAGGGCAGCGCCGCTGCGGTGTCAGGCGGCAGCCAGAGCGGGGTGTACGTCAGCGGCGCCTCCTACGCCCGCATGGACAGCGCTACAAGCAGCTACAACGCCGGGGACGGCTTCAGCGCCGCCCAGGGGAGCCTGCTCAGCGCCCGCACCGCCTCGGCCACAGGCAACGCCGGGGACGGCTTCGACGGCGCGGGGGACGCCACCCTCTACCTCACCAACCCCTCCAACAGCGGCAATGCGGGTTACGACTACCGGGCGCAGGACAACAGCTACCTCTGGCTGTTCGGCCTCCTCGGCGACCGCACCTACCTGAGCAGCTCCAACGATCTCTGCGACCTGATCGACGGACTCGGGTGCTGATGAGAAAAATCTGCCGGAAGAGTTTGACACGGCAGGGGGGTCAGGATACATGCCGTTTGCCACCCAGATCGAGTGGCCTCTCCACCTTGTAGATGACGAAGGTCATGTACATGTGGGCAAGGTGTCTGGTCTGACCCGGGATCCCTCGGGAGTGTGTTGTGGAGAGAACGCACCGCTCAACGGTGCAACAATCAGGTGAGAGATGTCCAAGAAACTTTTCGTTGGTGGTCTGAGCTGGAACACGGATGACGCAGGTCTGCACAGCGCCTTTGCGCGCTATGGCGATGTGACCGACGCCAAGGTCATCACTGATCGTGAGACCGGTCGCAGCCGTGGCTTCGGCTTCGTGACCTTCTCCGATCCGGCAGCGGCCGATGCCGCGATCCGCGCGATGGACGGCAGCGCCCTCGACGGTCGCACCCTCAAGGTGAACGTCGCTGAAGATCGTCGTGACGATCGTCGCGGCGGCGGCGGCGGCGGCGGTGGCGGCGGCGGCGGCGGCGGCTACCGTGGCGGTGG
>JBEIQZ010000098.1:0-14217 GCA_040376255.1 Alphaproteobacteria bacterium | reverse complement strand
CGCGACATCTCCTCGCGGGCCGCGAAGCAGGTGTGCGATGACGGGCGCGGCGTCGGGCCGACAGGGCTGGGCGTCTACCTCGACTTCGCCGAGTCCATCGGCCGGCTCGGCGAGCACGCCATCCGCGAGAGGTACGGCAACCTGTTCGAGTTGTTCGAGCGCATCTCCGGCGAAGACCAGTTCGAGATGGCGATGCGGTTGTACCGCGCGCCGCTCTACACGATGGGCGGGCTGTGGGTCTACTACAACCTGATGAGCAACATCCCCGGCCTGTTCGTGCTGGGCGAGGCCAACTTCTCCGATCACGGCGCCAACCGGCTCGGCGCGTCGGCGCTGATGCAGGGGCTGGCGGACGGCTACTTCGTCATTCCCTACACGCTCGGCCACTACCTCGCGGGCGTCAAGCCCTCCGGGACCGGCACCGACCACCCGGCCTTCGCCGCCATCGAGGGCGAGTCGAAGCAGAAGCTGGACACGCTGCTCAGCATCAAGGGCAAGCGCACCGTCGACTCCTTCCACCGCGAATTGGGCGATCTGATGTGGAACGGCTGCGGCATGGCCCGCACGCCGGAGAGCCTGCAGAAGATCCTCGCGCGCATCCCCGCGATCCGCGAAGAGTTCTGGAAGAACATCACGATCCCCGGCAGCGCGGGCGACATGAACCAGACCCTCGAACGGGCGGGCCGGGTGGCCGACTTCATCGAGTTCGCTGAGCTGATGGCCACCGACGCCCTCGACCGGAACGAGTCCTGCGGCGGCCACTTCCGCGAGGATCACCAGGACGAGGGCGAGGCGAAGCGCGACGACAAGAACTACAGCTACGTCGCCGCCTGGCAGTTCAACGGTGTCGGCCAGCCCCCCACGCTCCACAAGGAGCCGCTGACCTTCGACTACGTCCACCCCGTTCAGCGCAGCTACAAGTAGGATCCACGATGAAGATCACCCTCCACGTCTGGCGCCAGAAGAACCGGCAGGATCAGGGCCGCTTCGTCAAGTATGAGATGTCCTCGGTCTCCGAGCATATGTCCTTCCTGGAGATGCTCGACGTGCTGAACGAGGAGCTGCAGGGCAAGGGCGAGGAGCCCATCGCCTTCGAGCACGACTGCCGCGAGGGCATCTGCGGCTCCTGCGGCTTCCTGATCAACGGCGAGCCGCACGGCCCCGTGCCGCGCGCCACCGTCTGTCAACTCCACATGCGCTCCTTCAAGGACGGGGAGGAGGTCTTCATCGAGCCCTGGCGCGCCGCCGCCTTCCCGGTCATCAAGGATCTCGCCGTCGACCGCTCCGCCTTCGACCGCATCATCCAGGCCGGCGGCTACGTCTCGGTGAACACCGGATCGGCCCGCGACGCCAACTCCCTCCCGGTCCCCAAGGAGGACGCCGCCCGCGCCTTCGATGCCGCCGCCTGCATCGGCTGCGGCGCCTGCGTGGCCGCCTGCCCCAACGCCTCGGCCATGCTGTTCACCTCCGCCAAGGTCAACCACCTCGGTCGGCTCCCGCAGGGCCAGCCGGAGCGCTACGAGCGCGTCGTCAAGATGGTCACCGAGATGGACAGCAGCGACTTCGGCCACTGCACGAACCACGGCGAGTGCGAGGTCCACTGCCCGAAGGGCATCTCGATCGAGAACATCGCCAGCATGAACTTTGACTTCATCTCGGCGTCGCTGTTCCGGTCGCCGAAGCAGATCAAGGAGTCCGGCGCGGGCTGATACGGCCGATCCCGGCGGAGCTGTCGGTGGAGACGTGGCTCCGGGGGGACCGGATCGCGGTGCGCGGCGCCTGTCAGGGCGGTGGGAGCGGGCTGCTCCTGGGGGCGGGGTTGCTGCTCAGGCAGCGCAGAGCGGGGGCTTAGGCGCCCGGCGCCTGCCGTGCACAGGATGGAGGGC
This sequence comes from Alphaproteobacteria bacterium, assembly GCA_040376255.1. Classification (GTDB taxonomy): domain Bacteria; phylum Myxococcota_A; class UBA796; order UBA796; family SXON01; genus JBEIQZ01. Next base: position 12,331 of record JBEIQZ010000098.1, on the reverse strand, counting down.
TGTGCATGCACAGGGCGCGGCTGTGCCCCGGTGCGGCCCGGAGGGAGCAGGATCGGGGCTCCGGCGGTCGGGAGGTGCTGGCATCAGCCTTGCTCTCCAGGACGCACCTGGAGTCGGAATGTACACATTTTTTCAGCTGTTCACAGAATTGTCCTCGCCGGGCGGCTTGCCGGTGTGGGGCGCGGGGGCAGCCGATCTGGACGCGGACGGGCGGGTGGAGGTGATGGGGGTGAGCCACGGCACCGTCCCCTTCTTTATGGGGGCGACGACGACAGGGCTGGCTCCGGCGGGTGGGAGCCCGTGGGCGGGGCGGGCGGCGGATCGTCACGGGCTGACGTTCTGCGATCTGGATCGGGACGGGCGGCCTGAGGTGATCGTGGGGATGGGCGGGGAGCGGGGGCGCGGGGGGCAGGCGCTGGAGGCGTGGTTCCGTGACGGGGCGGGCGGGTGGGAGGATCGCGGGGGGCGGCTGTTCCCGATGACGGCGGGGATGCGGGCGCGGGGGCTGAATTGCGTGGATGTGGACGGCGACGGGGCGCCGGAGCTGTATGTCGCCAGCCACGGGCGGCACCATCCGGATCGGCTGCTGCGGCAGATCGCGGGGGTCTGGGTCGACGTCGGCGGGGAGCGGGGGCTGGCGGACGAGATGGACACGCACGGAGGGCTGTGGGGGGACATCGACGGGGACGGGGACATGGATCTCGTGCGGCTGTCGGGGGGGACGGTGCAGGTCGTGGCGTAGGAGCGCGGGCCGGATCGGGCGCTGGACGCGGGGCGCTTCCGGGTGGCGGCGGCGCTGCCGTGGCGGCGGGTGCAGGCGATCGCGCTGGAGGACATGGACGGCGACGGCGATCTGGATCTGTTCCTGGCGCGGGCGGATCGGAGCCCGGCGGACGCGGCGGGGACCGGGGCGGCGCGGCTCCACCTCCCGGAGGGGGACGCGGATCGGCTGTCGTTCGCGGTCCCGGCGGGCTGCGAGCGGCTGGACGTGGAGGCGCGGGGGACGCTGGACGGGGCGGACGCGGCGGTGACGACGCACCGGGCGGCGGGGCGGCGCGTCGGGCTGCGGGCGAGGTATGCGCCGCGACCGGCAGCAGATCGCGGGGTGCTGGCGTGGATCAGCGGGGGGCGGCTGGAGGTGGAGGCGCGCGGGCAGGCGGGGAGCGTGTCGCTGCGGGTGACCTGCGACGCGCCGGAGGTGGCGGGGGGCCGGTTGTCGCTGCCGCTGGCGTCGGCGGAGATCGACCCGCCGCCGGTGCCGCTGGAGTCGGAGAGCCTGCTGCTGCTCAACGACGGGGCCGGGCGCTTCTCGGCGGCGCCGGGCGGGTGGGGGCAGGCGGTGGCGGTGATGGCGGCGGACATGGAATTGGACGGGGACATGGATCTGTTCCTGGTTCGGGCGTCGGCGCCGGGTTCGATGGAGAACGCGGCGGATCTGCTGCTGGAGAACGACGGGGCGGGGCGGCTCTCGCGCTCGGCGCGGTTCCTGCCGGGGGATGATCCGGACGGGGAGGGGACGGGGATGATCTGGGCCGATCTGGACGGCGATCATGCGCCGGAGATCCTGGTGTTCAACGCTGAGTTCGACGGGACGATGGCCGGGGCGGCGCGGCTGTGGGCCAACCCGGGGACGGCGAACCGCTGGCTGCGCGTGGAGGTCTACGGCGCGGACGGGGCGCGCGCGATCGGGGCGCGGGTCGAGGTGATCGCGGGCGGGCGGCGGCAGGCGCGGCTGTCGAACCCCTGGCCCCACTACGCGATGCACGGCACGCAGGGCGATCTGTTCGGCCTCGGCCCCGGCCCGTCAGCAGAGCGGGTGATCGTCACCTGGCCGGACGGCACGCGACAGGAGCGGTGGCGGGTGCCGGGCGGGCAGACGCTGATTTTTCAGGAGGGACAGCGCGTCCGTTCGTTGCGTCGGCAGGAGAGCGGGACGATTTTCAGGGCTGCGGTGCAGCCTGCGGAGCAGCGCCCGGCTCCGGCACGACCTCCGGCTTCCCCCGGGTGATCTTGCCCAGCGGATCGCCCTCCAGCACGATCGTCCCGTCCCAGCCCGTCGCGAGGATGGCGCGGTCGATGGACTCCGGCGTGAAGGCGCGCTGCCCGGTGCCGACCATCACCTCGCGCGGCGGCGCGGCGCCGAGGACGCCCTGCTCCAGCAATTCCACCGTCGCGGCGCGCGGGTGGCCGTACTGCCACGCCGTCCACGAGTGCTTGCGGTCGGGGTCGCCGACGCCCATCACCGCCCAGTCCGGGGTGAGCGCGGCGAGCAGCCCGGCGGTGGTGCCGTTGTGGGAGCCGTGGTGGCCGACGAGGTACACATCCACGTCCAGCAGCGCCGCCTCGTGCGTCTGGAGCAGCGAGCCGATGGCCGGGACCTCCAGATCGCCGGTGATCAGCAGGCTGCTGCCGCCGAAGTCGACGCGGGTGACGACGCTGTGGTTGTTCTCGTCCCCGAACTCCGGCTTGTCGTAGCTGTCGTTGCCCCAGCCCGGATCGCGGCGCACCTGCCCCCAGAGCATGCGGAGCTGCGGATCGACCCCCTGGCACATCCCCAGCGGATCGATGACCGGCCCCGCGCGGACGGTCTGGTAGTCGCGGTCGGTGTCGGCGACGACGATCTCGACATGCACCATCGGCTCCTCCCCGGCAGCGGCCCGCGCCGCGTAGTCGTCGAGCGTCTTCATCGCCGAGATCGCCTCCTCCACCATCGGCGTCTGGCCGTTGTGGACGATGTTCCGGACGGTGTACCGGTTCAGCACCGCCGGGACGCCGCGCACGTGGTCGATGTGGGGGTGGGTCAGCACCAGCCCGTCCAGCCGCTGAGCCAGATCGGCGCGGCGGGCGAAGAAGGCGTCGAGGTAGGCGATCAGGCGCTCGGTGCTGTGGAACTCGGAGTGATCCTCGCCGCCAGTGTCTACCAGCACCGCGCCGCAGGGGAATTCCAGCAGCGTCGCGCTGCCCTGGCCGACATCGATGAAGTGCATCCGCATCAGGGGCGGCGGGCCAGGCACGGGCTTCTCTGCGGGCTTCTCTGCGGGCTTCTCTGCGGGCTTCTCTGCGGGCTTCTCTGGCGGTTTTGCGGCGTGTCCCGCAGGCAGGCAGAGCAGGGCGGTCAGGATCAGCAGGGCGGGGAGCCGGTACATGCGGGGGCTTATCCTGTCACAACGATGAGAGGGAGTACATCGGGGTAGACGGTTTCATTGATAATGATTATCATTATCAATAAGGTGCAGGATGGAGATGATCTTCCGGGTGGGCTACGGGGCGGCGTGGCTGGTGCTGCTCTCGGTGCGGCTGCGCTGGATGCGGCGGGCAGAGGTGCTGGCGCCGGGGGTGGTGGATGTGCCGGAGGGCTGGCCGATCCGCGCGATCCGGTGGCTGCTCCTGCTGCCGGTGGTGATCGGGGTGGTGCTGTGGCCGCTGGAGCCGGGGCGCCTGGGCTGGCAGGAGGTGGCGCTGTCGACGTGGCTGCGGGCGGCGGGGCTGGGGGTGGAGGTGGCGGGGCTGGCGCTGCTGGTGTGGGTACATGAGGCGCTGCGCGAGAACTTCAGCCCGTTCCTCCGCATCCGGGCCGATCACCGGCTCATCGAGTCGGGGCCATACCGGCGGGTGCGCCACCCGATGTATACGGCGTTCGCGCTGATCCTGATCGGGTTCGCGCTGATCACGCAGAGCGGGCTGTTGCTGGTGGCGACGGGGTTGATGATGGCGGCGCTCCGGCACCGGACACGGCAGGAGGAGGCGATGCTGATCGGGCGGTTCGGGGAGGCGTACCGCGACTATATGGGGCGCACCGGAGCGCTCCTGCCTCTTTTGCGGTGAGGCTGCGGCGCGGCTGTCCGGAAACCTGTCCGTCCTGTCCGCCGCCTGTCGCGCTACAGATCCCATGAACAGAGCCTGTCGGCAGAGGGAATCATGGCGCGCACGATCATCATCGGGGACATCCACGGCTGCTTCGGGGAGCTTCAGGAATTGCTGGATCGGGTCGGGCCGGTCGCCGGGGACACGATCCTGAGCGTGGGGGATCTTGTGGATCGGGGGCCGGACCCGCGCGGGGTGGTGGACCTCTTCCGGCGACCGGCGGCGGACGGGGTGGAGCGGCGGGCGATCTGCGGCAACCACGAGCGCAAGCACATCCGGGGCGTGCTGTCGCACTCGCAGCAGATAGCGCGGCTGCAGCTCGGGCAGGTGCGGCCGGATCGGGCGTTTGATGAGGGGCGGTACGCGGAGGACGTGGCGTGGATGGCGGGGCTGCCGTTCCATGTGGAGACGCCGGAATTCCGGGTCGTCCACTGGGGGCTGTACCCGGGCGTGCCGCTGGCGGAGGTGCCGGAGGACGTGCGGGCGGGGACGACCTCCGGGGAAACAAAGCTGCGGGAGCGGTACGGGGAGCGGCCCTGGTACGACTTCTATGAGGATGAGGTGCCGGTGGTGTTCGGTCATGCGGTGGTCGGGGAGGAGCCGCTGATCCTTCGGGATCGGATCTACGGCATCGACACGGGCTGCTGCCATGGGCAGCGGCTGACGGCGCTGGTGATGCCGGAGCGGCGGATCGTGCAGGTCCAGGCGCGGGCCGATCACTGGAAGCGGGTGATGGCGGAGTGGCAGGTGCCGGTGCTGACGGGGTACCCGTGGCCGGAGATGACGTTCGCGAAGATCCAGAAGAAGGCGGCGGCGCTGCGCGATCCTGAGATGGGCGCGGAGCGGACGGTGGCGGAGATCCTGGCGTGGGCGGAGGCGGTGCGGGCGGAGATCCCGGCGCTGGCGGATCGGCTGGACGGGGCGCTCGCGGCGCTGCAGGCGGAATTCCCCGATCCGGACGCCTTCGGGGCGGGGGCGTCGGCCCACCCGGCGGGGAGCTGGCTGCTGCGGCTGCACCGGGGGCGGCTCTCGCGGGAGCACCTCGGCTGCGAGTCGCCCCGCGCGGTGTTCACGCTGGCGGCGGCGCTCGGCGCGACCCTGAGCGCCCCTGAGCGCCCTTGAGCCTCTCTGCGCGCCCCTGATTCCCTGAACAGCGTTATAGGTGAGCATGCTGAAAATAGAATCGGTCGAGCCTGAGTCCTCCCTGGGTATCCCCTGCCAGATGGCGTCAGCGGCGGGCGGGGTGAGCCGGCTCACCCTGTGGCTGCAGCGGGGGCGGGTGTCGGGGCTGCCGGACGGGCTGGACGCGCTGCTGATCACCTCGGATCTGCAGGGGATCGGGGAGGGCGGGCGGCTGCTGGGCGAGGTGCTGGCGGACGAGTATCTGCTGTGGGCGGGGGAGGGGAAGGTGCCGCGCGCGGAGCGGGTGGGCGTGCTGCTGGCGGGCGATCTGTTCTCGGTGCCGAGGGCGAACGTGCGCGGGGCGAGCGGTGACGTCCGGGCGGTGTGGCGGGCCTTCGCGCAGCGCTACCGTTGGGTGGCGGGGGTGGCGGGCAACCACGACACCTTCGGCACCCCGGCGGAGGAGTCCGATCTGCGCCGGACGCGCGGGCTGCACATGCTCGACGGCCGGCAGGTCGATCTCAACGGGATGGTGATCGGCGGCGTGGGCGGGATCATCGGCAAGCCGAACAAGCTCAACCGCAAGATCGAGACCGACTACCGCAACGCCGTCCAGAAGGCCGGCAAGGGCGCTGACATCCTCGTCCTGCACGAGCCCCCGGCGGGCGTTGTCGCCGGCCAGATGGGCCGGGTCGAGATCCGCGACGCCGTCGAGTCCGCCGCGCCCCGCATCGTCGTCTGCGGCCACACCCGCTGGGACGTCCCGTTCGCCACCCGGCCCGACGGCATCCAGCTCCTCAACGTCGACGGGCGGGCGATCCTGCTGGAGCGCGCCACAGAGAGCGCAGAGGCCGCAGGCTCCGCTGCATGATCGCGGCGGCGCTCTGGTTGTCCGGCTGTCTCCACGGCCCGGCGCCCGCTCCGGCGGCTTCGCCTGGGCCGGAGCCTGCGCCGGAGCCTGCGCCGGAGCCGGAGCCGCCCTGGGTGCAGGTGATCGATCTGCCCCCGACCGCCGCGCCCGCCGATCCCTGCACCACCGCGCTGACCCTGCCGCCGCCATCGGATCGTCCCCGCACGCCGCCGGTCTACGACATGACGGGCTGGCTGACCATCGCGCCGGATCTCCCGGTGCCGCCCGGGGTGCTGCCCCGGCTCCAGCCGCCCGACCTGAGCGCGCTGCCGATCCCGCCGATCCAGGGAGATCCTGCGCTGCTCGCGGATCTCCGCGCGCGGATCGCGCAGGCGTCACACCGGAAGGTGCGGATCGGCGTGTGGGGCGACTCGCACACCGCCCCCGATCAGCTCACCGGGACGGCGCGGGCGCTGCTGCAGTCGGCGCTCGCGGACGGGGGACACGGCTATGTGATGCCGGTGACGGCGTGGAAGGGCTACCGGGCTGAGGGGCTGTCGGTCTGCGGGAGCGGGCGGTGGACGGCGCTCGCGGGCCGGACGCGCCTGCCGGGGCCGGGCGGGCTGCTGCTTGCGGCGGGGGAGGCGGGCGCGTCGGGCTGGGTGCAGACGCCGCCGGAGCCGCCCGATCTGCCGGCGGGCGGGCGGCCGCGCGGCATGCGGCTGGAGCTGTGGTTTGTGCGCCAGCCGGGCGGCGGGCGGCTGGAGGCGCAGGTGGACGGCGCGCCGCCGGTGACGGTGTCGACAGCGGGCGACGGGCCGGGCGCGCTGGTGTTCCGCACGGAGGCCGGCGCGCACCGGCTGCGGGTGACGGCGCTCGACGGGCCTTCGGGAGCGCCGGGGGCGCCGGGGGCGGGCGGGGTGCTGCTGGCGGGCGCAGCAGTCGAGTACGCGGGGGCGGGGCTGGTGCTGGACAGCATGGGCATCAACGGGCAGCGGCTCGCGGGCTGGCGGGCCTGGGACAGCGGCGCGATGCGGGCGTGGGCGGAGCGGCGCCCGTGGGAGGTGATGGTGCTGGAGTACGGCTCCAACGACGGCGCCCGCGCCGGGCTGACCCCGGAGGGGTTCCGGCAGGAGGCGGACAGCGCGATCCGCGCCGCCCGGCTGCTCCAGCCTGAGGCCGCCTGCCTGATCATCGGCCCCTCCGATCGCGGCTGGCGCGCCCGCGATCCCGCCGATCCGGCGACCGTCCTGCCCGATCAGTACGTCGTCTGGCAGAGCCACCGCTGGATCAACGACACCCTCCGCGACCTCGCCCCGCAGCACGGCTGCCTGAGCTGGAGCCTGCAGGAGGCGATGGGCGGCGAGGGCAGCATGCTCGGCTGGTACCGGGCGCGGCTGCTCCAGCCCGATCTGATCCACTTCACGCTGGAGGGCGCGACGGAGATCGGGCGGCGGTGGGTGCAGGCGATGTACCCGGTTAACAAAACCCCTTGAGCAGGACGGCGCATGGCGGGCGGAGAGCAGGCGCAGGGACAGGCGCAGGGACAGGCGCAGGGACAGGCAGGCCCGCTGTGGGGAATTCTCGCCATCCTGGCTCCGGCGCTCCTGCTCTGGGCGGGCTGGCAGCGGATGAGCGAGCCGATCCCCTGGGCGCTCGACCCGGTATTTTTTGCGATGGACAAAGAGATCCAGCGCACCCGCCCTGAGGTGCTGGTGATCGGCCCCTCCTTCGCCCGCACCGACATCGACGGCCCCACCTTCAGCGCCGCGCTCGCCCCGGACGGCCCGCCGACCCCGGTCTCCATCCTCACCGAGAACGCCGCCACCGGCGCTGACTGGTACGGCGTGCTGAAGCACCGCGTCTACGCGCAGGGCGTGACCCCCCGCCTCGTCGTCGTCGTCGCCACGATGGGGACGCTCGCCACCAGCGAGTCCCGCCGGGGGGGCGCCATCGCCACCGCCCACACCCCCGATCCCGACCCCGTCCTCGCCGCCAAGTCCCTCCAGCAGTCCGCCTTCGACCGCCTCCTCATCCGCCGCAGCCGCCTCCGCGATGAGCCGGTGGACGCCGCCCGCGCCGGGCTCGTCGGGCTGCTCCACGGCGCGACCCACCGCCCCGCCGAGGGGGATCTCCTCGTCGCCCGCGCCGCCGGGGTCGTCTTCCGCCGCGAACGGCTCCAGGGCATGGCCGCCCCCGGCCGCCAGCTCCCCGTCATCGAGGGGGAGGCCGACCTCGACGAGATCGACCTCGGGACCTTCAACCCCGATCAGTCCTTCCTCCCCGATCTCGTCGCCCTCACCCGCGCCGCCGGCAGCCGCCTCGTCATCGTCCTGCCCCCCACCACCCGCCAGAAGGCGTTCGGCCAGCGCCTGAGCCCCGATCAGGAGCAGGCCATGCTCGGCTATGTGCGGGGCCTCGGCATCGGCTGGCTCGATCTGCGGGAGACCCCCCTCTCCGACTCCGCCTACCTCGACGGGCGGCACATGTCCCTCCAGACCGCCCGCCAGTTCTCCCGGCTCGTCGTGGAGCGCCTCCAGGCCATCGGCGCCCTCGGCGACGGCCCCATCCAGGCGCCGCGCCGCGCCCCGTCGATCGCCCGCGCCGGCACACCCGCCCCCATCGCCCTCAGCGCCGACGCCGTCCGATCCGGCGAGGGCTGCACCTTCCAGATCATCGAGCCCGCCCTCGCCTCCCTCATGACCGCCACCCTCCACCCGACCGGCACCGGCGCCACGCCGCCCTTCCTGCCCGTCTGGGACGGCGCGCCTCTCGCGCTCGCTGCCCGCCGCACCGAGCTCGACGCCGGCTGCTCAGGCCGCTACGCCTTCGGCCTCCGCCAGATCCTGCTCTCCCCGCCTGAAGCCGCCGCCACGCCCGCCCCCCTCTCCCTCCGCTGGCACCCCGATCTGCCGCTCCGCCAGGGCACCGGCCCCGATCAGTGGTGGGTCTACCCCGGCACCGCCCTCACCTGGACCTGGGAGGAGCCCTGGGCGCCCCCCGGATCGCCGCTCAGCGTGCGTGTCCAGGGCCTCGCCGTCGGCCCCGGCGCCGCTCCCCGCCTCCAGATCGCCGATCAGGACGCCGCCCTCACCCCCGGCCCCGCCCCCTGGCCCGAGATCGACCCCGGGCGCCCCTTCAGCGCCGATGTCGCCTTCGACGCCCCCGGCTCCCCCCTCGTCCTCACCCTGTCCGCCCCCGCCGACGGCGCCCCCTGGCTCGTCCGCCGCATCGACCTCCTCCTCTCCGGCGATCCCGTCCCCGTCCTCGCCCCCGCCAACCCCCGCGAGCTCTCGCTGTTCCAGGAAGACGTCCGCTACGCCGCCCCGCCCCCCGCCCCGCCCCCCGCCCCCCTCTCCACCGCCGGTCGCAAGGGCGCCCTCACCCTCCCCTGGGGCGACCGCGTCGGCTGCAACCCCTTCCTCGTCCTCGAAGACGGTCAGCCCCTCCCCGCCACCGACCCCCTCCCCGGCCTCCGCCCCACCACCCCCGCCCGCAAGACCTGGCTCGATGGCGACGCCGTCCGCTTCCAGGCCTCCGACAACACACCCCTCCCCAACAGCCGCACCTACGCCCTCCAGTACCGCGAAGATCGCGCCTGCCAGGGGCTCCGCTGGCTCCTCCCCGGGGATCAGCTCACCGCCGTCCTCACCCGGAAGTCCCTCAACCCCGGCTCCGTCCTCGCAGGCCCGCCCCGCCGCCTCATCGTCTCCGCCGCCAGCAACGAGGAGCTGCCCCCCGATGGCTGGCTCAAGCTCCTCCTCCTCCGCGAGGACGGCAGGCTCGTCGAGGCGCAGCTCTCCTCCCAGGAATTGCTCAGCGGGAAGGAGTGGACGCTCGCGCCGGCGGAATACAATGAGAGCCTCCAGCCGCTCACGCTGAAGGTGTCGGCGTCGGAGGGGATGCCGGGGGTTATTGTTGGATATAAAGTTGGTGGATGGGTGAAGGGGAGGAAACGCAACCACGGAAGCACGGAAGCACGGAAAAGGCAAAATGCGGAAAGGCGAAATGCAAAATGCGGAAAACAGGGGGCTTTGCCTGGAGGGGTGAGTTTTTGGTTTATTTTGTATGGTCTATAGCGAATTGAGAAGAAGAATGCCGTCCCTTCCACCCGCTTCTTTGTCGAAGGTGGCAGCCGGAGGCTGACGGATGAGGGGAAAGCCCTTCTCAAACGCCCCTCATCCGGCCCTGCGGGCCCCCTTCGGCTTACGCTGCCTGCGGCCCCCCCCAGGGGACGAAGGGACGGAGTGCGCACCCCGGAAGTCTATTTCCCGGTCCGGTATCAGGGGCAGCCGATCACGCGCTGATCGTCGCCGGAGGGGCCGACCGGCGGCTCAGGGCGCGCACCGGCTCCGCCCACTCCGCCATCACCTCGTCGCCCAGGTAGAACACCGCGTTGTTCTCCAGCAGCGTCAGGCTCCGCCGCAGCGCCGCCTCAGCCGCCGCCGCCTCCCGCCGCGCCTCCCGCCGCTGGAGCTGGTGCTGCTCCTTGGCGAGCAGGATCATCGCGAAGCCATCGATCCCGGCAGTGATGCGGGCCGGTTCGGCGGCGAGGCCCGCAGGCACCGGGGTCACCTCCAGGCGGGTGCGGAGCGTCCTGTAGGCGGTGAGCTGGGCCCGACCGCTGTGCCGGGTGATGTCCGACGCCCCGTGCGGGAACAGCGTCCGCACCGCCGCCTCCGCGACGGCGTCCCCGCCCGCCTCCTCGCCCTTCAGTCGCTTCGAGAACAGCATCACCTGCCGATCCAGCACCTCCTCGCTCTCCAGCGCCAGCGGAACCTGCACATTGAACCGATCCTCCGCCAACGTGGCGGCGTCGTGGCGCTCCTCCAGCAACGCGAGCGCCAGCTCCACCTCCTCCAGCGGCGGGAGCAGCGCCGGGATGTCGCGGGCCGCTGAGGCGCGCTGGAGCAGGGTGCGGGTGGTGGAGATGAGGGTGGAGCGGGTTGCGTTCCGGGGGGTAAGCATGGAGCCTCCTGTGTTGTCTGTGACCTGTCGTCGGTGGAGCGTCCGGGTGTGTCCGGACGACAGGGACGTTGCAGCGCCCGTGCCAGCAGGGGACTGCGGAACAACCGGCGTTGCAGCGTCGGCGGGGTGTCGGATTTCCGACAGGGGTGTCAGGTTTCCGACACCCCCCGGCAACTCTCCGACAGCGGTGCTGTGCTGAAGGCGATGCGAGCGGTGTGGATCGGGTGGCAGCAGCCGCTGAAGGCGATGCAAGCGGTGTGGATCGGGTGGCAGCACTGCTGAAGGCGATGCGAGCGGTGTGGATCGGGTGGCAGCAGTGGATGGAGGCGATACGAGCGGCGTGGATCGGGTGGCAGCACTGCTGGAGGCGATACGAGCAGTGTGGATCGGGTGGCAGCACTGCTGGAGGCGATGCGAGCGGTGCGGAGAGGGGGTAGCGCGTCGGTGGTGTAAAAACCGGGGCGTCGGGATACCGTTGCGACATGGACGCTGCGTTGCATTTCTGTGTGCTGAGTGAGCGCGTGGATCAGCCGGTTGTCGCTGTGCTGGCAGAGGGGCTGCGGGCCGGGGGGTGGGGGGTCTGGTCGGCAGCTCGGCTGAGCGCGAGCGATGAGCGGGCGGCTGCGGCGATGGCGGCGCTGTCCTGCACAACCCTGGTCGTTGTCATCATGCGGGAAGATGCGGAAGAGAAGGCGGCAGAGACGATACCGCTCTGCGGGCATCCGGTCACGGACGAGGTGCGGGAGGTGCTTGCGGCGCGGCTCGCGGCGGACGGCGCCTCGTGGCCGTGGCAGGAGCGGCTGGATGCGCTGGATGCGCTGGGGCGGCTCGGTGACCCCCGGCTGCCCGATCCCCGGACGCTTACGGCGTTCACGCCGGAGACCGGGTGGGTGCAGGTGGAGAAGGGAAGCTATGCGGTCGGTGGAGACAACGAGGCATCTGGGAGCCTGCGGAAGCAGAAGATCAAGACTCCCGGATTCTATATCCGCACCTGGCCAGTGACTGTTCAGGAGTTCGCCGCCTTCGCGGAGCAGGGCTGGGACAAGCATGAATACTGGACAGAGGGGCGCGGAGAGGAGGGCGAGGCGCCTGCGGACTGGTTTGAGCAGAAGTGCCGCCCGAACCGCCCGGTGACCTCAGTGTCGTGGTATGCCGCCCGCGCCTTCTGCCGGTGGGCGCAGACTACATGGAGCCTGCCAGCAGCGGGCGTGCTGGATCTGCCGACCTCGCGCGAGTGGGAGATCGCGGCACGGCGTGGCACAGGTCGCGTCTATCCGTGGGGCGGAAATGACACGCCCCGTGTGTTGCGCGGGGGGGCGTGGCGCAGCCATCCCAGGTACCTGCGTGCGGCGTACCGGCTCAGGTACCATCCCGGAGACCGGGTCAGGGGCATCGGCTTCCGTCTGGTTGTGCGGCTCCCCAACCTTGTTCCTTGATTTTTGACGCTCATACCGAACCGGGAAATAGACTGCCGTCCCTTCTCCCTGGGACGGGGAGAAGGTGGCAGCCGGAGGCTGACGGATGAGG
>JBEIQZ010000638.1:0-3101 GCA_040376255.1 Alphaproteobacteria bacterium | reverse complement strand
TGTCGTTCTCCGGCACATCGATGGCCTTCAGCACCACCACGCGGTCTAGCCGCAGGTCCTGTGCCTTGTAGACCGTCGTGGTATCCGAATTTCCCAGCTTCTCCAGGATCAGGTAGTGGTCGATTGTTTTGCCGATCATGACTCTTCTACAGTACTCCGCCCGCTCACCGGCGGATGCGCTTCCATCTCTGTCCGTCCCGCCGGCGTCAGCCCCGGGAATACCATCGGCCGCGTCCCCGCCAGTCGCGCCGGAATCGTCGTTCGCACCGTCTTCGCCGGCGTGCAAACATAGTCGCCCGTAAACGACCATCCTGTCTGCGCCAACACGCCCAACTGCCCCGGCGCCTCCTCGGTCCACAGCGTCAAATACGCCTGCCCGTCGGAGTAACTCCAAATCTGCTCAATCGTCTTGTCCAGCGCCGTGCCATCGATGACAGTCGCCGTCACCCCCGGCGCCACCTGCGCCCGGAACGCCGCCGCGCCGTCGCTCAGGGACTCCATCGTGCTGCCCGGCAGCGTCCGCTCGCCCGCCCGCGCGTCCAGCAGCGGCCCGGCGTCCAGATCCGCCACCAACTCCTCAGCCCCGGCCTTGTACTTATAAACCGTCTGCGTAGTCGATCCGCCCTTGTACCGGGCCCCCGAATTCTCGCTGACAATGTTGCCAATCCAGCCGCCGCGAACCGCCTCCACGCCGCGCCGCCCGTCCGGCCCGCCGCCCGTCAGCCGCACGGTAGCATCCAACTGAACCGCCGGCACCGCGCCCGCATGCAGCGCAAACCGGTCCGTCCCCGCCACCCGCGCACAACCGCACAGCCGCCCGTTCACCACGCTGGCGTGTTCGCTCACCGCCGCATGAACCAGAACGATCTCCATCTCCGCCACCGGGCCGCCCCACTCGCCCGCGCCGCCCGCCGCCGCCCGCACGCGGAACGTCCCCGCCGCGTCACTCAGCAACGCGCCTTCCGTCAGCGTCGGCACAGCCTTCGCCGATACCGCCAACACCGCCTCCCCGTCGTCCTCGGCCCGCTCCACGCTCCAGGCAATCCCCACGCCCTCCGGCGCCGTCGTCGCCGCCAGCCGCACCGGCCGCGCTTCCTCCACCGCCCCGGACAGCAGCACCAGGCTCTGCCCGCTCACCGTCTGTTCTTCCTGCTCTAACGGCAGTCGCCCCGTCCGGCTCGCCGTCACCGGCACCGTTGCCGAAATCGCCGTTACCGACGCCACCGTCACCGGGCACTGCACGCCCACCGCCGTGCTGCCATCGACGCCCAACAGAATCGTCGCGTCGCCCGCCCGCGTGCTCGCCGTCTCGCCCTCCACCCAGAAGCTCACTTTGTCCCCGGGCACGTCAAAATTGAATCCGTCGGCCAGCGGAAACCCCGTCGCCGATGTCTCCGATGTATACAACGTCAACGACGGTCCGCCAGCCGCGGTTCGCAGCTGCAGCCGGCCTTGAAACGCGCGTGGCGCCGCGGGCAGTACATCAATCCGCCGCCGTCCGCTCCGCACCCCGCAGCACACCGCCCCGCCCGTCTCCATCGATAGTTCCACCGCCGTCAGCGTCGTCCGCGCCTTCCCGCCGCTAAGCAGTTCCAACGTCAGCGTCACCTCGCCCGGCGCAGCCGCCTCGGCGTACACCGTCACGTCCGGATCCAGCCCGGACGACGGAATCACATAGGCGCCTTCCGGCGCCGCCAGCTCCTCGTTCGCCGTCGGCGTCCGGTAGATCCGGATCGCCCCGCTCGACCGCCGCAACTTCGCCCCCGCTCCCGCTCCCTGCAGCAGCACCGGCACCCGGCTCCGCGATCCCCTTTGCAACACCAGCACGCTCTGCGCCGGCACCACCTCCGGCGCCAGATCGTCGCCGCCATTGGCCCCGCCCGCCAGCACCACCGGCGTCACTTGCAACTGCTTCTTGTTCACCTCAAACTGCGTCAATGTTCCCGGCTGATCGCTCTCCGCCCAAAACGTCTTAATCGGTCCAAACACCGTCTGCAATTCCGACGCGTTGCACGTCGGCAGGTACACCCGCAGAATCCGCGGGTCGTAGTAGCGGAACAGCATCTTCTGCCCCCGCATGTCCTTCACCGTCAGGAAGGAGCGCAAGTGCTTCCGCACATCGTTCAGGCCCAGGTCGCATCGCAGGAAGATGCCCAGATTCCGGCCCATGTTCTCGGCCAGATACGCCGTCAGCTTGTCTTCGGAATCCAGCTGCACCAAATAGGGCGCCGCCATCTCCAGCGCCTGCGGCAGCTTCCCGGCAAACAGACAACAGTGCTGCAGAAACGAATTGGTCAGCGTCCAGTACACCTTCTGGTCTTGCGCCGAGTCCACAATCGCCCAGATGTCCGGACGCGGCCCATTCGGCCACAATGCTCTCCGCAGTTCTTCCTTCATGCCTGCCCTGCCATATTCTGTTCCACCATGTGTTTCTGACACTCCTCGCAGAACGGATACGCTTCCTTCGCCGCGGCAATCAGCACCGCTGCCTGCGCCTCTCCATCGTGATTCGGATCAAACGACGGCGGTGCGTCGTCCACGTCCTCAACCGGCGCGGGCTCCGGCTCCGGAGTCGGTGCCGGCGCTGGTGCGGGCGGTGGTGGCGGGGGTGGCGGAGGCGGAGGGGGCGGCTCCGGATCGGGAGCTGGCGCGGACTGCCGCGCCCGTGCCGGAGCCGGCGCCATCATCTGCTCCACCATGTGCTTCTGGCACTCCTGGCAGAACGGATAAGCGGCCTTCGCCGCGGCAATCAGCACCGCCGCCTGCGCCACGCCATCGTGGTCGCTGTCGAACGTGTCTACTTCTTCTTCCGGCTCCGGCGCCCGGCGCTCGCGCGGAGGGGGCGCTTCCTGCACCGCCGCCGGCGCCCGAGGGATCGATACCTGTCGCTCCCGCTGCGGCAATACAACCAATAATTCGCCCGAAACCATCTGCCGCGCAATCACCTGAATCAGTTGCTCTTCGGTCAACGCTCCCGGTCCTGCCCCGGATCCGCCCGCCATCGCCTGCCGCCGGAACTGCGCCATCGCCACAGCATCGCTCCGAAAGCCGTTCAGAAACTGCGTGGCTGCCTTCAGGTCCCAACGCATCCGAACGTCTTC
>JBEIQZ010000622.1:0-3325 GCA_040376255.1 Alphaproteobacteria bacterium | reverse complement strand
GGCAACATGGACTCGATGGTGAACCACTACACCGCCGCGCGCCGCATCCGGAACGACGACGCCTACTCGCCCGGCGGGAAGCCGGGGCTGCGGCCGGATCGGGCCTGCATCGCCTACACCGGGCGCATCCGGCAGGCCTGGCCGGGGGTGCCGGTGGTGCTCGGCGGGATCGAGGCGTCGCTCCGGCGGGTGACGCACTATGACTACTGGCAGGAGGGGCTGCGACGCTCGATCCTGCTCGACGCGAAGGCCGACCTGCTGGTCTACGGGATGGCCGAGCACCCGATCCTGGAGATCGCGCGGCGGCTGCGGGCTGGGCTGACCCCGGCGGAGTGTCGCGACATCCGGGGGGTGTGCTGGGCGCTCGGGAAGAAGGACGCGATCCCGGACATGCCGTACACCGAGCTGCCGAGCTTCGAGGCGTGCAAGGCCGATCCGCTGGCGTTCAACCAGCTCACGGTCCACCTCTGGCGCGAGGTCAACCCCGCCTGCGCCCGCGCCCTGCTCCAGCGACACGGCGACCGCGCCATCTGGCAGAACCCGCCGCCGCCCGCCCTTAGCACGAAGGAGCTCGACCGGCTCTATGAGCTGCCCTACCAGAACGCGCCGCACCCCTGCTACCGGGAGCCCATCCCGGCCTTCGAGTCGATCCGGGGCAGCGTCACGGTCAACCGGGGCTGCTCCGGCGGCTGCTCCTTCTGCGCGCTGACGCTGCACCAGGGCAAGGACGTGATCTCGCGCAGCCCGGAGAGCATCCTGCGCGAAGTGAAGGGGCTCACCGAGGAGAAGGGCTTCAACGGCATCATCTCCGATCTGGGCGGCCCCACCGCCAACATGTTCCACATGAGCTGCACCTCCGAGGAGGCCAAGGCCGTCTGCCGCCGCGTGAGCTGCCTGCACCCGATCCGCTGCAAGCACTACGGCACCGATCACCGGCCCTACCGCAAGCTGCTGCAGGACGTGCGGACGATGCCGGGCGTGAAGCGGGTGTTCGTCAACTCCGGCATCCGCTACGATCTCGCCGCCCTCGACGACGGTTTTGTCGAGGAACTGGCAAAGCACCACGTCTCCGGCACCCTCACCACCGCCCCCGAGCATGCCTCCTCCCGCGTCCTCAACTACATGCGGAAGCCGGAGGTCACCCACTTCAAGGATTTTATTAAGCGTTTTGAAGCGGCAAGCCGGGACGCCGGTAAAAAACAGCTCATCGTGCCGTACTTCCAGTGCGCGCACCCCGGCTGCGGCCCCGCCGAGTCCATCGAGCTCGCGATCTATATGAAGAAGCACCACCTCCGCTGCCGCCAGGTGCAGATGTTCATCCCCACCCCGGGCAGCATCTCCACCGCCATGTACTACAGCGGCGTCGATCCCTACACCAAGGAGGCGCTGCCGGTGGCCCGGGGCGCCCAGGAGCGCGCCCGGCAGCGCGCGTTGATGTTCTGGTGGAAGGAGGAGGAGGCGCCCGCCGTGCGCGAGGCGCTGATCGCCTGGGGGCGGCGCGACCTGATCGGCCCCGGCGGGGACTGCCTCGTCGGCCCCGGCCCGGCGCGCGGCGGGTGGCGGCAGGGGTTCCGCCCGAAGGAGCCGGTGGTCGGCGGGATGGGGATGCAGGTCGAGCGGGCCTCGCGGGAGGAGCAGCAGGAGGAGCGCTGGGAGGGGATGAACGCCTGCTGAGGTTCCCTGCGCTCAGCGCATACACCCGCCGGATTCTTCTTCTTCCGGTACGACAGGCAGGGGCGCGGGAGCGCCGCTACCCTGGCAATCCTCCCCGAACCATGCAGAGCGGCCAACCGGACGGAGCAGGAGAAGCTCTACGCGGCGGTTCCGCGCCAGGTCGGCGGCAGAGGAACCGGCGCGGATCGGGCGGCGCTCGCCGTGGGAGAGGGTCACGATGCGCGCTGCGTCCACCCCGTCAGCCTGGATCGCCGATCCCACCCGCTGCGCGCGGCGACGGGCCAGGTCTTCGTTATGGCTGTCGCTCCCGGCGGCATCGGCGTGGCCTTCTATCCGGAGATAGAGTGTCGGATCCTGGCGCATCCGCCAGGCGATATCGCGCAGGAAGGGGGACAGGGAGCTGTCGAAGGTGTCCTCATCGGTCTTGAAATAGACCCCGCTGGCGGGGAGATCCCGGTTGAGCAGCTCAGCCAGCGGGTGGGCCTGCCCGCCCTGCCAGAGCAGGATCTGCTGCCCCACGGCACCGATCCAGCCTGCGCCCACGACATCGAACGGCTCCCCGACCGCGTACCATCCGAGCCCTTCTTCCTCGGAGCAGGTGACGGAGCGGCTGGAGGTAGCGCAGATCCGGGGCGGCATCCCAGGCAGCGCCGAGAGTTCGCGCGGCCCGTCTGCGGGCGGCAGCACCTCCTGCCAATGCCCGCCCCCGTCGATGCTCCGGTAGATCGCGCCGGAGGCGAGCGGCAGCAGGAACAGCCCCGGGCGCTCCAACGCCCGAACGCCTCCCTGTGCGACGGTGACCGTCGATGGCAGCCCGCTGGAGGGCAGATCCACCCACACATCCCCTCTGAGGCATCGGCGGCGATCCACCCGATCCTGCAGGCAGGGCTGCGTCCCCGGCAGCAGCAGCGGCGGCTCCAGCAGCGGCTCCAGCGGTGCCTTCAGCGAACCCGCCGGTTGAGCAGTCTGTTCGCCGTCCGGCGCCGGGATCGGCTCCACCCCCCGGATCAGCAGGCGCTGTCCCGATGCGTCCTGCCCATATTGATAGAGGATTTTTGCGCTGACGCTGATCGCGTCGATCCGGGTGAGCGGCGTCTGGATCGCAACCTGCCCGCCGGAGGGCTCCTGTCGCCAGATGGAAGCGCCGTCCGAGAGGTAGAGCAGCGGGGCCGTGCCGGAGATGAGCCGGGGCGCCGGGCCGATCCCGATCTCCGCCCAGCTGAGGCCGCAGTCTGTACTCCGCGAGATCCGGCCCGTCAGGGTGATCCCGACGGTCGGCGGGCAGGCGCTGTCCGGTGCCTCCTCGGCCAGCAGGGCCACCATCGGCTCGGCGGGTTGTCCCGGCAGCCAGCGCCAGGGCAGGTGCAGCAGGATATCGGCGGGCAGCTCCCCTCCCGCCTCGCTCTGGAAGCGCAGAACGTACTGGCGCGAGAGCTGGTCGGCGATGTCGAGGAGGGCGCGGAGGTAAGGTTCAGTGCTGCGGCTGTCCTGCGGGACGTTAAGTATCCGGGCCTGGGTCTTGCGGGCGAGCCCGGCGAAGCCCGGGAGCTGGCGCCCCTGACGATCCGCAGGGAGGATGAGGTAGGGGTGGATATTGGCCTGGTTGAGCCGCGCCGCGACCTGATCGCCGATTGCGCTCCCGTCGCTGATC
>JBEIQZ010000426.1:0-5547 GCA_040376255.1 Alphaproteobacteria bacterium | reverse complement strand
CGCCTCCGCCGCCGCGCTCCACGGGGCGGCGGAGGCGCATGCCGGGCGCGTGCAGCGGGCCATCGACGGCGCCCTCGGCGCGCTGGCCGCCGCCGGAGAGAAGGAGGTCGCGCGGGTCAGCCGGGAGACCCGGCGGGCCTGGGCCGGGATCGCGATCGCGATGATCGCCGGGCTGGCGACAGCGGCGGTGGTGATCGGTCGGCTGGCGGCAGGCATCCTCGCCCCGGTGGACGCGCTCCGCACCGCCGTCCGCGCGTTATCCCGCGGGGAGGCCATCAACGCCCCGGTGCGCGGCGACAGCTATCTCATCGACGAGATCGCGGAGCTGGGCCGCGCCTTCGACGACATGGTCGGGCGCGTCCAGGCCGCTGAGGAGCGGCGCGTCGAGCGCGAGCGCGTCCAGGCCCTCGGGGAGATCGCGGGCGCTGTCGCGCACGAGCTGATGAACCCGATCGCCGCGATCCTCGCTGAGACGCGGGCCGATCCGGTCGACGGCGCGCGCATCCGGGCGGAGGCCGACCACGCCCGCCGCGTGATCCAGGGGCTGCTCGGCTACGCGCGGCCGGGGGAGGCGGAGCCGGTCAGGGTGCGGGTGGACGAGGCGGCGGCGGCGGCGGTGGAGCGGGCCATCCCCTTCGCGGACGCGCGCGGGCTGACGGTGCGCTGGCAGGGGGGCGCGCCGATCACGCTGTACGCCGCGCCGACGGCGGTGCGGCAGGTGCTGGACAACCTGATCCGGAACGCCATCGACGCGGGGGCAGCCGGGGGCGCAGCCGGGGGGCAGGCGAGCGCGCCGGAGGTGGAGGTGGAGGTGCGCGGCGGGTGCGTCGAGATCCGGGATCGGGGGGCGGGCATCCCGGACAGCGTGCGCAAGCGCCTCTACGAGCCATTTGTCACCGGGCGACCGGACGGGACCGGCCTCGGCCTGGCGGTCTCCCAGCGGATCGCGCGGGCGCTCGGCGGGCGGATCGTCCACCTGGATCGCGCGGGCGGCGGGACCGTCGCGCGCTGGGAGGTGCAGCATGGCTGATCGGGTGCTGCTGGTCGAGGATCGGGAGAACCTGCGGGACGTGCTGGCGCGCGCCCTGCGCCGCAGCTTCGATGTGGAGGCGGTGGCGGACGGCGCGGCGGCGATCGGTCGGCTCGCGGAGGGCGGCTGGACGGTGGTGGTCACCGACGTCCGCCTGCCGGGCGCTGCCGGGACGGATGTCCTCGCGGCGGCGATGCAGACAGATCGCTGCCCTGAGGTGGTGATGATGACCGCCTACGCCGACGTCCCCTCAGCGGTGGCCGCCCTGAAGGCCGGGGCCTACGACTACCTCGCCAAGCCCTTCGAGCCCGACGACCTCGTCCGGGTCGTCACCCGCGCCGCCGAGCGGCACCGGCTGGTGAACCGGGCGCGGGATCTGGAGGCCGCGCTCGGGTCAGAGGAGAGCGGCTTCATCGGGGTGTCGCTGGCCTCCCAGCAGATCCGGCGGATGATCGACCGGTTCGGCCCGATGCCGGTGCCGGTCCTGCTCACCGGTGAGACCGGCACCGGCAAGGAGGTCGTGGCGCGCGCGCTGCACAGCCGGCGCGGGCGCGGCGCCTTCATCGCGGTGAGCTGCGGGGCGATCCCGGAGCGCCTGATGGAGACCGAATTGTTCGGGGTGGCGCGGGGGGCCGGTATCGAGCGGCCCGGCCTGCTCGATCTCGCGGCGGGCGGGACGCTGTTCCTCGACGAGATCGGCGATCTGCCGCTCAGCCTTCAGGTCAAGCTCAACCGCGTGCTGGAGGAGGGTGAATTCCGGCGGGTGGGCGACGCGGTGGCGCAGCAGGTGGACGCGCGGATCATCTCCGCCACCCACCAGCGGCTCGACGCGATGATCGCGGAGGGGCGGTTCCGTCAGGATCTCTACTTCCGGCTCCGCATCGCCAGCATCGCGGTGCCGCCCCTGCGTGAGCGGCGCGACGATCTGCCGCTGCTCGCGGCCCGCTTCCTCCACCTCGCCACGGCCCGCTACGGCACGGCGGCGCGGCGGCTCTCCCCCGATGCGCTGGCGATCCTGGAGGCCGCCCCCTGGCCCGGCAACGTCCGGGAGCTGCGCCATGTGCTGGAGGAGGCGGCGGTGCTCTGCGACGGGGACACCATCGACGCCTCGCTGTTCCCGCGCGCCGTCGCCGGCGCCGCCACCGAGGCGCCCCCCGGCACCTGGCGGGCCGCCCAGGAGCGCGCCACCGACGCCGCCGCCCGCGAATACTTCCCCGCCCTGATGCGCCGCCTCGGCGGCAACGTGACGCGCGCCGCCGCCGAGGCGGGGACAGAGCGCGAGACCCTGCACCGACTCCTCCGCCGCTACGGCGTCGATCCGTCGAGGTTCCGCCCATGATCCCGCCCATGATCCCGCCCATGATCCTGCTGATGATCCTGCTGCCGCTCGCAAGCCCCGCCCGCGCCCACGGGGGCGAGGATCACGGCGCGCCTGCGGCGGCGGCCGTCGTGAGTCCGGACGGTCTCCGGGCGCCGCTCTCCTCGGCATCGCTGGACGCGGTGCTGGTGCTGCCCCCGGCGCCTGCCGCCGTCGCGCAGTCGGCGCGCCTGCTGGTGGCGGACGCGGCGACCGGCGCGCCGGTGTCACTCACCTCTGCCGCGCTCAGCCTGTCGGGGCCGGCGCAGGCGGCGGCGACGTTCAGCGGAGCCGGCGGGATCCACTCGGGCGTGATCCTGCTCCCGGCGCCGGGGGACTACGCAGGATCGCTCGTCCTGGAGGCGGCGGGTCAGACCGATCTGCTCGCGGTCACCGGCGTCCGCCTGTCTCCGATAGACCCGCCCGCCGGCGCGCCGGACGGAGCGTCGACGCGGCGCGCCGGGATCGCGGCGGCTGCAGGGCTGGCGCTCGCGGCGCTGGCGTTCGCTGCCGGGTTCGGGCTGGGCCGCTCCGGGCGCTGGCGCGGGGCGGGGGGCGCGGCGATCCTGGGGCTGGCGGGGCTGACCGCCTCCCGCGTGGCGGCCCACGGGGGGGAGGATCACGGGGCGCCGGCGACCACCGCGCCCGCATCGACGCTCTCCCTGCCGATGGAGAGCCAGTTCCTGCTCGGCCTCCGCACGGTGCGCGTCTACGCCGCCCCCTTCCAGCCCGCCACCCTCGGCCTCGGCGCCCTCACCGCCGCGCCGGGCGGGGCCGCCACGTTGCGCGCACCCGTGGCCGGGACGATCTCTGCCGTGGATCGGCAGGCGGGCGGCTGGCCGCTGCCGGGGAGCCTCGTCCGCGCCGGTCAGGTGCTGGCCCTGATCCGCGAGAGCCCCTCGGGCGTCGACCGCGCGGCGCTCGGGATGCAGCGGGCGGACGCCGGGACGCGGCTGGCGGAGGCGCGCGCCGCGCTCCGGCTGGCTGAGCGCGACGCCGCGCAGCTGACGATCCTCGGCAAGGCGCTGTCTGCGCGGGAGATCCTCGAATGGCAGAACGCTGTCGAGGTGGCGCGGGTCGCCGTGCGCGAGGCGGAGCGGCTGGCCGGGGGCGAGCGGTCGCTCACGGTCACCGCGCCGCTCTCCGGGCGGCTCTCGCCGGGTGCGGCCCGGCCCGGCGATCAGGTCAGCGCCGGGGACGAATTGTTCCACATCGTGAGCGACCGCGCCCTCTGGGTGCGCGCCCGCGTCCCCGAGTCGAAGGCCGGGCCGATCACCGCCGGAGGCACGGCCAGCGTCACCCTGCCCGCCCTCCCCGGGCGGTCGTTCCCGGCGGTGGTGCTGGACGGGGGCGTGGAGTCCGACCCGGAGACCGGGACGGTGACCGTCACGCTGGCGCTGGAGCCGGACGGGGCGCTGCGGCCGGGGCTCTCCGCGACGGCGTGGATCGTGACCGGCGCGACGGAGGACGTGATCACCGTCCCCGACGACGCCGTCGTGGAGAGCGACGGGATCATGCTGGTGTTCGTCAAGACGGGGCCGGAGCGCTTCGAGGCGCGGGCGGTCACCCTCGGGGCGCGCAGCGGCGCGATCTGGGAGGTGCATGCGGGTCTCCAGCCCGGCGATCGGGTCGTCGTCTCCGGCACATACGCGCTGAAGAGCCTGGCGGGGCGGTAGCATGTTCGACACCCTCATCCGGCTCTCGATCCAGAACCGCCTCCCCGTCACGGTCGCCGCGCTGCTGCTGCTGCTGTGGGGCGGCTGGACGGCGGCGCTCCTGCCGGTGGACGTCTTCCCCGACCTGAACCGCCCGACCGTCACGCTGATGGCCGAGGCCGGGGGGCTCTCGCCGGAGGAGGTGGAGGTGCTGGTCACCCGGCCCGTCGAGGCGGCGATGAACGGGGCGCCGGGGATGGAGCGCGTGCGCTCGCAGTCCGCGCCGGGGCTGTCGGTGGTGTGGGTCGAGTTCGGGTGGGAGGCGGACATCTGGCGGGCGCGGCAGCAGGTCGGGGAGCGCATCGCGCAGATCGGCGATCTCCCGGACGGGGTGACGCCGGTGATGGGGCCGATCAGCTCCATCATGGGCGAGATCCTGCTCATCGGCCTCTCTTCCGCGCCCCCGGGCCAGCGCGACGGCCCCGCGCTCCGCGCCCTCGCGGACTGGACAGTGCGCCCGCGCGTCCTCTCCATCCCCGGCGTCAGCCAGGTGATCGCCATCGGGGGCGGGGTGGAGCAGATCCATGTGGACGTCGATCCGACCGCCCTCGCGCGGTTCGGGCTGGATCTCGACGCGGTGCGCGAGGCCGCCGCATCGGCCCAGGGGAGCAGCGCCGGCGGCTTCCTGGAGCGCAAGTCCCAGGAGTACATGATCCGGCACCTCGCCCGCACCGCCGACCCCGCGCGGATCGGGGACACGGCGGTCGGCAGGCGCGACGGCACCTCGGTCGCGCTCGATCAGGTCGCTGCGGTGCGGCGCGGGCGGGGGATCATGCGCGGGGACGCCGGCGTCAACGGGAGCCCCGCCGTGATCCTCTCAGTGCAGAAGCAGCCCGGCGCGGACACGCTCCGGCTCACCGCCGACGTCGAGGCGGCGCTCACGGAGGTCGGGGGCGCGCTGGGGGAGGGGGTCGAGGTCACCACGCTGTTCCGGCAGGCGGACTTCATCGACGCCTCGATCCGCAACGTGGAGGAGGCGCTGCGGGACGGCGTGATCCTCGTGGCGATCGTCCTGCTCATCTTCCTCCAGAGCGCCCGCACGACCGCCATCACCCTCACCGCGATCCCGCTCTCGTTCGTGGTGAGCGCGCTCGCGCTCGCGGCGATGGGGATGTCGGTGAACACAATGACGCTCGGCGGGCTCGCGGTGGCCATCGGGGAATTGGTGGACGACGCCATCGTGGACGTCGAGAACGTCTACCGCCGCCTGCAGGAGAACGCCCGGCTGCCCGCGCCGCGCCCGGCGGCGGCGGTCGTCTTCGGGGCCAGCAGCGAGGTGCGGAACGCCATCGTCTTCTCGACGATCCTCGTGGTGCTGGTGTTCGTGCCGCTGTTCTCGCTCTCCGGCGTCGAGGGCCGCCTGTTCGCGCCGCTCGGCGTCGCCTACATCACCTCCATCCTCGCCTCGATGGCCGTCTCGCTCACGGTGACGCCCGCGCTCTGCG
>JBEIQZ010000074.1:0-15538 GCA_040376255.1 Alphaproteobacteria bacterium | reverse complement strand
GGCGCTGGCGTCATCCACCCCGTTGATCGAGAAGTAGCGCGCCGCGCCGCCGAGCATGAAGATGCCGTCGGTGGTGCCGCTCATGCCGCCGCGCGCGAGGGTGCCGCTGACCGCCAGGCCGAAGTCGAGCCGCTGACCGGCGAGGCCGCCGATGAGGTTGAGCGCCGGGAATTGAACGAGGAGGCCGTCCACGCGGTAGTCGAGCGAGGGCGCCCAGACCGGAGCCCCGAGGGCGCCGGGGACGTCGTTGGTGCTGGCCATGTAGGCGGTCGATCCGAAGCCTGCCTGCGCTGCCGGCGCCGCCGTCAGGGCCATCGCCACGGTCATCGCTCCGATCACGGTCTGAACTGTCTGCTGGAGAGACTTCATGTGCAATTCCTTTTCTGGTTGTCCCCCACGTTAACCCAGCACAGGCGCGGCGTCACTGCAGTCTACCCCTGGTTATCCCGCCGCGAAGCTCAGACGTCCGGCCACGCCCCGACGTCGACCCGGATCGGCGCCGCGTTGAGCGCCGGGGGGCGGCGCCCGATCTCCTCCGGCGGTACGCCCTCCAGGCAGGCCAGCAGATCGCGGATCCAGCCGCCGTGCCCGACCACCAGCACCGTCTGCCCCGGAGCCTCCCACGCCCGCAGGCAGGCGATCACCCGCCGCAGGCAGCCCCGGTGGCTCTCCCCGCCCTCCGGCTGCGCTGTCCACGGCGCGAGCTGCGCCGCCCACCGCCCGTCCGCCCGGAGCGCCGCGAGACGCTCCCCCGCCAGCGCGCCCATGCGCCGCTCGCGCAATTCCGGAAGCACCTGCACCGGCGTCCGCCGCTCCTGGAGCAGGATCTCAGCCGTGCGCCGCGCCCGCTGCAGATCGCTCACCAGGCAGCGATCCATGTGGATCTCCGCGAGCTGCGCCCGCGCCGCCTCCGCCTCCGCCGCCCCCGCAGCCGTCAGCGGCGTGTCCACCCAGCCGGAGAGCCACCCCTCAGCGTTCGCCACCGACTGTCCGTGCCGCACAAGATAGAGCGTCGCCATCTGATCCTCAGAGGCCGTCCGGTTTATAGCGCGGGCGGCGCGGGGGCCAGTGGCGGAGCGGAGCGGATTGGAGTAGGATCGTTGGATGCTCCTCCCTCTGATGCTGGTGCTGCAGGCCAGGGCCGACGATATCTCCCTCCTCTCGATGCAGGATTACCCGCTTCGCGGCGGAGAGCCCATCTCGACCGAGTCCGAACCCTGCGCGGACGTCCTCGCCAGCACCTGCACCGACTTCGTGACCGTCGGCTACCACCAGCTCGTCCGCGAGCTCGGCACGACGATCGGGAACAAGCCGTCGCTCCCCGCCCGCACGCTGGGGGTCAACGGCTTCGCCTTCGATGTCTTCAACACCTTCGCCTTCATCCGCACCGGCACCCTCGACGGGGTCAACCCGACCGGCTGGGATCTTGCAGCCGAGGACGATGAGGCGTACCCGCTGCTGATGGTGCCGACCCTGCGCTTCCGCAAGGGGCTGCCCTTCTCGCTGGAGGCGGGGCTGAACCTCGGCTGGATCTCTACAACGCAGACCGCCACCGTCGCGGGCTTCGGGCGCTGGGGGCTGATCGAGGGCTGGAAGCAATTCCCCGATCTCACCCTGCAGATCGGCTACGGCGGCTATGTCGGCAACGACGAGCTGGAGCTCGGCACCTTCGACGCCACGCTGACCATCGGCTACGATCTCGCTTTCGGTCGCACGAAGCTCATCAACTCCAGCATCTTCAGCCCCTTCGCCGGGCTCGGTATCCAGCGGTTCCACGCCGCGCCCCGCGTCGGGCTGGATGGCACCTCGCTCGCCGGGCGGCTGCCCGAGGTCTCCGGCTGGAAGTCCGCCGACGATCCCGCGACGGACAAGGTGGTGTTCAACTCCCAGTTCGCCCCGTTCACCTTCGGCGGCGGCTTCCGGCTCCTCTCCGGCAGCTTCAATTTCACCGTCTCGGCGGACTACGCAGTGAACAGCATCGCCACCGTCCACGCCGGGTTCGGGTTCGTCTATTAGCGGTCTCCCGCTTGAGGGAGGTGCCAGCCCCGGCCTGATCCGGATCGAAGCCACCGTCCTCGACGATCTCCGCACCGTCACCGGCACGCTGAGCTACACCCCCGGCCCCGGAGCCGCCCCGCCCCTCACCTGGATCGATCCGTTCATCCGTTTTCCGCAGCCGCAGAACGATCTGGAGCTGCTGCAGCAATTCCCCGGATGGGCCGAGATCGGCTCAGTCCATTTCGTGCCTGCGCCACAGAAGCTGGCCTCCGGGGAGCTGGCGTGGCGCTTTGATGCTGCGCTCCCCCACCGCTACGGCGACATCGGCTGGACGGATCGGGGGCTGGTGGCGAACGGGGGCTGGTACCCGCAGCCGATCTATGCGGACGGCACGCTGCCGATCTTCGACTGGCAGGTGACCGTCCACCTCCCGCCTGAGCGCGTCGGGACGCTCAACGCCGCCGCCGGGAGCGGCACCCTCACCGCGAGGCAGCGCGCGGATCGCGTGGCGCTCAGCGTGTTCCGGCAGGGCGTGATCTCGGAGCCGGTGGCGGGCCTGCGGCTGCTGGAGCACCGGCGCGCCGAGCCGGGCCTCGCCCGGTGGCTGCAGGAGGTGTGGCCGGAGGGCGCGCCGGCGCCGCAGCCGGGGGGAAGCGCGGGCGCAGCGCCGCTGCTGATCGTGGAGATCGGGGGCTATGAGCAGCTCGCGACCGCCGGGCCGGGCGTTGTGTTCCTCTCGGATCTGGCGGGGCGGCTGAGCGGGGGATTGCGGGCGCTCCATCAGCCTGCGCTCCGGGAGCGGGCGATTGAGGCGACGCTCCAGGATCAGGGCGGCTGGTGGGCGGCGCTGGAGGCGGCGGCGATGAGCCCGGACGGCGCCGAGCGGGTCGAGCAGGTGCTCGGGTGGTTCTCGTGGAACCCGGTGATCGACGCGCTGCTCACCGACGGGACGCTGCCCTTCTACGCCGACATCTTCCGCGAACCCCGCCTCCCCCCGCCCGGCGTCACCCGCATCGTCCCCCTGCGCACCGCGCCCGCCTCCGCGTGGGCGCAGGCGGCGGGCTGGATCGGGCGGCCCCTGCCCGGGCTGTCCCCGGACGCGCCCCCGGCCCCGCCCCCGGCCCCGCCCCCGGAGCCGCAGCCGGCAGACCCGCGCGCCATCCCCGCCTGGATCGCGCAGAACCTGCCCCCGGCGGTGGTCGACGGCTGGGGACAGCCCTGGCCGCCCGGCCCCGCCCAGAACTACCGGCTGATCCGGACGCCGGAGGGCCTCCGCGCCGTCCGCGACGCGCCTCCGGACGCCCCCGCAGAGATCGTCAGCATCCTCACCGGGGGCCGCGACGGGGAGCAGACGACCCTCTGGGTCGCCGGCCCCGGCCCCGCCGCGCTCGATCTCCCGTCCGGGCCGGCCCGGATCGATCCCGACCGCCTCACTGTCCAGTCCGCCACCGCCGACGATCACTGGCCCGCCCGCTTCCGGCTCGTTGCCTATGGCTGGGTGTCGGGGATCTCGCTGACCGCGCTCGACGCCGACGTGTTCG
This sequence comes from Alphaproteobacteria bacterium, assembly GCA_040376255.1. Classification (GTDB taxonomy): domain Bacteria; phylum Myxococcota_A; class UBA796; order UBA796; family SXON01; genus JBEIQZ01. Next base: position 11,999 of record JBEIQZ010000074.1, on the reverse strand, counting down.
GGGAGGTGATGATCCGCCGCGACGGCGACACCCGCCACCTCTGGTACCTCGCCCTCTCCCACGACCAGCAGGATCAGATCGCCCTCATCCCCGGCTACAGCTACGCCTTCGGCCCCCTGATGGATCGGCGCTACCGGCCCGGCCGCCTCGGGCTGTCCGCCTCAGCCAGCCTCCTCGATCCCGGCTTCCGCCCGACCGGCGCCGGGGCCGTCGCCCTCGGCCTGTCAACGCGGATCTCCTGGGACAGCCGCGACGAGGTGCACGGGCAGCGGCTCGGCCTCGCGGTCGGCGTCGGCACAGTCCCGGCGGAGACCGGGCTGGACGCCCTGGACGCCCGCTGGCTCTCGCTCGCGGGATCGGCCATCCAGTACGTGCCGCTCCACCCGAGGCACGTGCTCGCGCTCCGGCTCTCCGGCGGGCTGGCGTCGGGGGAGGTCGAGCACCGGCTCCTGCCGCTCGGGGGGGCCGGGGGGGTGCGGGCGGTGCCGGAGTCGGCGGCGGTCGGGCACGGGCTGTTCGTCGGGAGCCTGGAGTACCGCTGGGCGCTGCTCCGCCACGCCTCGCTGCCGCTCGGCTTCGGCTGGCTGAGCGGGCTCCAGGTGTGCCCCGGCGTCGACTACGGGCTGCTCTCCGGCGCCGTCGCTGACCCCGCTGATCCGCTGACACCTGCGCCCGACGGAGTCCCCTCCGCCACCGGCCTCAGCCTCACCGTCCTCCCCGTCGCCGATCTGCTCGGCGCGAGCCCGAACGCGCTGGCGATCACGCTCGCGTGGCCGATCCGGAGTGAAGGGATAGCAGGTGAGGGCGTCCAGGTGTACATTGACTTCGGTCTCTCTTTCTGAGCCTCCTGAGGTAAAAAATGCTGATCCCCCTCCTGGCGTTCCTCTCCGGTTGCGCGCTGCTCGACCCCGCCAAAGCAGGCATCTACGGCTGCGACGAGTACTGTGTCCAGCTCATCGATCGCGCCGAGACCTGCGCCGAGGAGTCCGGGCTGACCCTCGACGAGTTCCTGGAGGTCATCGAGCCGGACTGGGCCGACAAGGGCCGGGACGAGATCGAGCTGTCCTGCGACGAGCGCCTGCTGGAGAAGGCCAAGACCGAGGCCCAGTGCGCCGCCGAGACCGGCACCTTCAACAACCTGCCCTGCGACGACATCCTCGATGTCGTCGGCGCGCTCTGATCGGCAGGAGTACCTGATGGAGCTGCCTGACTTTGCGGATGAGTACCGGCGCTACCTCGCCGAGCACCGCCATCCCCTCAACCGCGCCACCCACTTCATCGGCATCCCGCTCATCGTCGCCAGCCTCGCCGCCGCGCCGCTGCTGTGGGACTGGCGCGTGCTGGCGGTCGGGCAGGGCGTCGGCTGGGCCTTCCAGCTCATCGGCCACCGCATCGAGGGCAACCGCCCCGCGCTGCTGAAGCGGCCGGTGAGCCTGCTGATCGGGCCGCTGATGGTTCTGGTCGAGATGGCCGGGCTGATCGGGGTCCGCTTCCGGTTCACAGAGGCGGCGGAGGGCTGAGCGGTCAGCCCGCCCCGCTCATGCTTCGCCAGGCTCCGGCAGCACCAGCCCGCGCAGATCGCGGATGCCCGACTGCTCGCGGAGCCGCAGCAGCGCCTCTCGCTCGATCTGGCGGACGCGCTCCCGCGAGAGGCCCATCTCCTTGCCGACCTCGGAGAGCGTGCGGAACTCGCCGTCCTCCAGCCCGTAACGGCGGGTCAGGACGAACCGCTGGCGCTCCGAGAGCACGGCGTTGAACGCCTTGGTCATGCGGGAGAGCTCCTGGAACTGGATGGACTCCTCGTCGGGGGCCACCGCGTCCTCGTCCGAGAGGAAGCGCTCCAGGGGGCGGGGGCGGGGGCCGTCGTCGACCGGCTGTTCGAGGGAGATGGTGTTGCCCTGGGAGAGCAGCAGCTCGGCGCGCTCCTTGTCGATCCCGACCTCTTCGGCCAGATCGGAGACGTTGTACTCCATGCCCTCGGCCTCGAAGCGCTTCATCGCCTTGCGGAGGTTGCGGGTCTGCTCGACCGCGCAGCCGGGGAGGCGCACCGGACGGCCGGTGTGGTCGATGGCGCGCGTCATCTGCGCGCGCACCCACCAGCGGGCGTAGGTGGAGAAGCGGATGCCGCGATCCGGATCGAAGCGCTTGGCGGCGCGGAGCAGGCCGATGTAGCCCTCCTGCACCAGATCCTCCTCGTCCATGAACGGCCCGGCCAGCTTGCGCGCCTCTCCGTGCGCGATCCGCCGCCCGCTCATCGCCAGGCGCCAGCGGAGCTCCTCCGCCTGCTGCCAGGCCATCGACGCCTTGCGGGCGTAGCCGTTGAGCGTGTTGTCCTTCTTGGAGGCCTTGTGGACAGCGCGGACGGCCTCTTCGAGCCGGTCGACCGCGCCGGCGCGGGTGCGCTCCGCGCGATCCGGACGGCGGCGGAGGATGTTCTCAGCGGCGTCGATCCCGGCCACCGACTCACGGGCAGACTGCTCGGCCTTGCGGATCTCGCGGGCAATCGCCTTCTCCTCCTCAGCGGTCAGCCGCTCCGAGCGGCGGCGGGCGCCGTCGTTCGAGGAAGAGCTCCGTACACGAAGAGACATGATCATACCCATTGGAAAATGGTGAGCAGGGAGGGGCCGGAGGGCGCCCCTGGAGGATCGACGGTACCGACAGGGAAGGGCAGGAAAGAATTGCGCCCCGGAGCGTGAGGAGACCTGTGCAGCGCACGATGCTCCATGATATGCCGACGGGGAGAGGTTCTATAGATCAGATCTGGGCGGTATGTGTCCAGCGGATCGTCAAGATGAAGTGAACGCTGACAGTGAGCGATGACAGTGAACGATGGGGGATGAAGATTTTCCCCCATGGTACACACATCTTTGTCCTTGTCAAGGACTCAGCCAGTCCGCGTGCGAACTCCGGGCCGGAAACCTGCCGCATTCCGCACGCGCTCCATCGTCTGTCTGGCGAGGCTTCGGGCGCGCTGCGCGCCCTCGACGAGCACCTCCTCGACCTCGGCTCCGTGATCCAGCAGGTACATATAGCGCTCGCGCGGTTCAGCGAGGCGGGCCTCCATCGCCTCATAGAGCGTCTGTTTGGCCTCGCCGTAGCCCATCCCCGGCGCCCGGTAGCGCGCGGCGAGGGCCGCCTGCTGCTCAGGGGTGGAGAAGTGGCGGTAGAGGGCGAAGACATTGCAGGTGTCCGGGTCCTTGGGGTCTTCCATCGGGGTGGAGTCGGTGACGATGGACATCACGATCTTCCGGAGTTTTTTCGAAGGAGCAAAGAGCGGGATGGTGTTGTTGTAGGACTTTGACATCTTCTGACCGTCCAGCCCGGTGATCAGCTTGACCTCCTCGCGGATCAGCACCTCCGGCACCACCAGCGTCTGCCCGAACCGGGAATTGAACGCCTGGGCCATGTCCCGCGCCATCTCCACGTGCTGCCGCTGATCGGCGCCCACCGGCACCACGTTGGAGTCATAGATCAGGATGTCCGCCGCCATCAGCACCGGGTAGGTGAAGACACCCGCGTTGACGCCCCATTCCCCCGGCTTCCGATCCTGCGCCGCCTTGTAGGCATGCGCCCGCTCCAGCGCGCCCGTCCCGGTCATGCAGGCCAGCACCCAGCTCAGCTCGCAGACCTCCGGCACGTCTGACTGCGCGAACAGGCAGGTGCGCGACGGGTCGAGGCCGAGCGCGAGCCATGTAGCGGCGACGTCGAGGCTGTGCTGGCGCATCAGCGCCGGATCGTGCAGCGTAGTCAATGCGTGATAGTCGGCGATGAAGTAGAACCCTTCGGTGATTTTGCTCCCGCGCTGAGTGAGCGCGAGCGCGGGCTCGATCATCCCGAGGTAGTTTCCGATGTGAGGGGCGCCGGTAGGCTTGATACCTGTCAAGGCTCGCACGTCTGCTCCAGGTTCTGCACAGAGGGCAGCTACCGTACACGAACCGGCGCAGGAATGCTACACTGCAGCGCGATCATGGAAGCTAACGTGCGGTCTTTTCCCTCTGTGTCCAACGCTTTCCCTGCGCTCCTCCTGCTGCCCGCGCTCAGCCTCTCAGCCTGCGGCGACCGCAAGGAGGACAGCGCCGCTGAGGGGAGCATCCCCGATCCCACCGGGCAGACCTGCAGCGACGACGCCCAGTGCGGCGACGGCACAATCTGCGAGGCGGGGGCCTGCGAGCCCGGCGACCGCAGCGACAGCCCGGAGGAGGCGATCCCGGTCTTCTACGAGGAGGACAACGCCGGGATCATCAACCCGGTCGGGGACGAGGACTGGTTCTCGTTCAGCGGGAACGCCGGGAGCTTCGTCCGGATCTCCACCGCCCACGCGGAGAGCGCGCTCGACACCGTGGTCAGCCTCTACGACGCGCAGGGCAGCCGCCTCGCCTGGGAGGACGGCTACGCGGGCGGCACGGTGTCCGGCTACGACTCGCTGGTGCATGCCTTCCTGCCGGTGACCGGCACCTACTACGTCAAGGTCGAGGACATGGGCAGCTTCTACGACGGCGAGGTGCCGTACGGCTCGGACAGCGCCACCTATGATCTCCGCATCTCCTCGCAGGGCGACGGCGGCGACGAGGCCGACAGCCTCCAGAGCGCCGGGCAGTCCCACGAGATCAGCGGCGCCAACATCTTCTACCCCATCGCCTTCTCCTTTCCGGAGGACGGCGACAGCGATTACTGCTCGCTCATCCTCCCCTACACCGACGCGCCGATCTACCTGTTCACCATGCAGAACGACGACGGCTCCGGCGCGACCCCGCTGCTGCGGCTCTATGACTCCGCCGGGACGCCCGTGTTCGACGGGGAGGACCCGGCCCGCGCCGACGGCCTGCAGCTCCTCGCCAACCAGGACGACCGCTATGTTCTGGAGATCTCCGACGCCTCCGGCGGCTCCGGCGCCGATCACTGGGGCTGGGCGTTCGTCATCATCGGGGAGCCCGGCGACGGCAACCCGCGCGAGGAGGAGCCCAACGACGAGATCGCCAACGCCGACTCCCTGAGCTTCGAGGATCAGGAGCCCGACTCCGGCGTCTACCTCTCCGGCTACGGGCAGGGCTTCCTCTCCGCCTCCGACGACGTTGACACCTGGGCCGTCCCGCTCGCTGAGGAGCTCTACATCAGCATCGCCCTCGGCGCGCAGGACTACGGCGGGCTGCTCCAGGCCCGGATCGAGGTGCTGGACGCCGCCGGGGTCGCGGTCGCCACCGTCGACTCGCCCGCCGGGGCCGACGAGGGGGCGCTCAACCTCGGCCCCTTCCCCGCCGGAGACTACTTCGTGCGCTTCAGCGGCGTGCCGGACTCCGGGATGACCGGCGGCGAGGGGTTTTTCTATCGCTTCGGTCTCCACCAGAGCAGCTTTGAGTTCAGCAATTAGTCTGATCGGGCGGCTGATCCGGGCGATGATCGTCCAGATCGCCCTCGCTACATGGCTCATCGCCCTCGCGCTGCTGTTCGCGGCGGACACATGGGGCGGGCGCTGGATGGCGGCGGCCTTCCTGTGCGGGGTGCCGGCGCTGCTCGGCGTGCCGCTCCTGACCCCGGTGCCGCCGCATCGCTACCGCCGCTGGCCGCTGCTGCTCGCGCTCCCGGCGCTGCTCGGCTCCGGGGCTGCGTGGCGGATCGCGCCGCCGGGGGAGCTGCAGGCCGCGCCCGCCCCGTCTGGCCTCCCGCCCGCCCCGCCCGCCGACGGCCGGCTCCACGCCCTCTGGCTCGGGCCGCCGATCCCGCGCACGGCGATCTCCTTCCTCACCCCGGAGCGCGATCAGGTCGGGCTGGCGACCTGGCTGCTCCCGCCCTTCGATCCGGCGCTCGACTCCGCCGAGTCGGCGGTCCTGCGGCGGGCCGCGCGGGCGATCTACGCGGAGATCGACGCCGATCCGGGCTGGTCGACCGCAGGCAGCGTCCAGAAGCTCGCCTACGATGACCTCTGGGGGATCGGCCCGATCAGCGGCCACGCCTGGGTGATCATGCCGCCCCGCCCGCCCGACGCCCCCGCCGCCCCCGTCCCCGCCGTCGTCTTCCTGCACGGCTTCGGCGGCAACCTCCAGGCGTACATGCGCGTGCTGGCCCCGGCCGCCCGGAAGCACGGCTATGCCGTCGTCGCCCCCTCCTTCGGCGCGGGCCTCTGGGACGACGGCGGCAGCATGGAGCCTGTCGCCCGCGTGCTGGACTGGATGCGGGCCAGCGGGCGCTTCGACATGGATCGCCTCGTGCTGACCGGCCTCTCCAACGGGGGCTACGGCGTCCACCACGCCCTCCTGCGCTTCGCCGGTCAGTGGCGCGGCGTCGGCTGGTTCTCCGCCATCTTCCTTCCGGAGTGGGCGCCCTCTGTCGCCGCCGCCGCCGTAAACCCTGACGATGAGCCGATCCCCATGCTCCTCCAGCACGGCACCGCCGAGGATCGCATCCCGATGGACTACATCCTGGAAGGGGTCGCCGCCCTCCGCGCGCAGGGCGCCCGCCTCACCCTCCGGCCCGTCGGAGGCGCCGATCACTTCCTCTTCTTCACCCACCGCGCGCTGGTAGAGGAGGCGCTCTCAGATCTGCTGGTGCAGGTCGGGGAGGATCAGCAGCCGACCGTCATCCCCGACTACCTCGAATAGCTCAGCCCGCCCCGCCCGCCCGCTCCTCCACCCGCTCCGCCGCCGGCCCCTCCGCCCGCACCCCTGCCAGCGAGGCCGCGATCCGCTCCATCGCGTCGCGCGCCGGGGTGGGCGGCAGCACTGTCAGCGCCTGCCGCGCCGTCCATGTCTGCTGGATCAGCGCCTGACGCCCCGCCGCCAGCCCGCCCGCCGCCCGCACCCGCCCGGCCAGATCCTCGGCCACTGCAGGCTCTCCGCGCGCCTGGAGCCGCGCCCACAGCGGCGCGATGGCCGCGTCCTGCTCCGCCGACCACGCCACCGGGTACAGCGGGCGCGACGCCTCCAGCAGCGCCTGCCGATCCTCGGCCTGCTCGAACGCCGCCAGATCCTCCGCGAGCTGCCACCCGATCCCGATGTGCCGCCCGTACCGCGACAGCCCCGACACCTCCGCCCGATCCAGCCCGCCCAGCCGCCCGCCTGCCCGGCAGGCGAAGGCGAACACCGCCCCGGCATGCGCCTCCGCATGCAGCAGCGCGTCGTCCGGCGTCGGCGTGCGCCGCCGCAATTCCTCCGACAATGCCTGCCCCTCCGTGATCTCCCGCAGCGCGTCCAGCACGTCCCCCAGGATCTCAGGCGCGGGCAGGTGCCGCGCGATCTCCATCGCCCGCAGGCTCAGGTGGTTCCCCCCCAGCCAGTGCGTCGCCCCGCGCAGCACCCGCCGCGCCGCCCGCCGCCGCCGCCCGTCCTGCCGCCCGAGCGCCACGTCGTGCAGCCGGATCGTCCCCTGCAGCAATTCCGCCACGCAGGCCGCCTCAAACGCGAGCTCCGGATCCGGCGCATGCTCCGCCGACTGCGCCCGCGTCGCCAGCAGCACCAGCACCGGTCGGATGCGCGGCATCCCTCCTGCAAAAAGCGACTCCGCCGCCAGCCCCGGCGGCAACCCGTCGCCCCCCGCCAGCGCCGCGAGCGCGTCATCCAGCGGATCGATGCCCAGCACGTCCGCGCCGAGCCGCTCCACCTCAGCCAGAAACGCCTGCTTGCCCGCGAGCGCCCGCCGGGTGGCCGAAGAGAACGACATCGCCGACTAGTAGCCGCCCGTCTGCTTCCAGGCGACCGCGTTCATCCCCACCAGCACCATCATCCCCAGCCCCAGCATCGGGATCGCGATGAACGCCGGATCCTTCAGCCCGATGTCCGCCATCGCGTCCCACCCGGCCAGGCTGAGCGCCGTATTGATCCCCGCGCAGGAAGGCGACGGACAATTCCCCTCAGTATACGTCGGCCCGAAGCTGTAGATCAGCGACAACAGCCCGATCGCACAGCACACACCACCGGACACCCACACCAGACCACGGCTCATACATCACTCCTTCGCGACCCCCATAACGCGTTTTTTTGCGGGGGGAGAGGCCTCCCCCCGCACCGGACAGGGCGCACAGGGCGCCTGTCCTCCCCCCGCGCTATCGCGCTGCGGCTCCGCAAGCGGGTTGTCCGTGCCGGGGGTGAATGCAGCGGACGATAGTATCTGTCGCGACGACTCTCTGTCGGTTTTACGTCCGCTGCGTACACAGCCCGCTTGCGGCGGGCCAGCCGGGGCGTATCGGGGAACACCCCAGAGGAATAGACCAGCAAGAAAAGTCCACTTCTTCCTGTATTGGGCAAGATGGAAGCGTTGATGGCGACACCTGAACCCGTCCCCCCCGAAAAACCAACAGCAGAAGTCCATTCCGCCTTTCGCCTTTCACCTTTCGTGCCGTCGTGATCCCGCCTTTTGCCTTTCCCCCCATCCCCCCTACGCCGCCTTCCTCACCTGCGCCGGCAGCGCCTCACAGAACGCCAGCACATCATCGAACGCCCACTCTGACCTGCACCCGAACAGCCCGTGCCGGATCAGCCGCGCCGCGACGGTCGCCGGGCTGGAGAGGCCGCAGAGGAAGCGGGCGAGCTGGCGCGGGGAACCGAGGGCGCCGGGGTGGTCGAGGTAGAGGGCGTGGAGCGCGTGGAGATCGAGCCCCTCTCCGGCCGGGACGGGCGGGGGCAGGGCAGGCAGCGCGACCCGCCCGGACAGGCAGAAGGAGCAGCGCCCGCAGGGGCCGTCCGGCTGCTCGCCGAGGTGGCGCCAGAGCGCGACCGTCTGGCAGGAGGGGGCGGTGATCAGGCCGATGACCTCGTGGATGCGCTGCACCTCCACCGCCTCGCGCTCCACCAGCCAGTACAGCAGCTTGCGGGCCAGCGCGTCGGGATCGGGGACGGCCCCGGTGCGGAGGTAGCAGAGCTGGAGATCAGAGCGGCGGATCTCGATGAGGTTCTGGCGGGCCATCCAGTCGAGGGCGCGGCAGATCCGGTCGCGGTCTTCGCCGAGGTGTTCGGCGGAGACGGCAGGGGAGATGGTGTACCAGCCGCCCCACGCCCGCTCGCCGGTGCCGAAGAGGCGGCGGAGGAAGGAGGCGCGGGCCGCGTCGAATTGCCGGTCGAACTGATGGAGGATGTCCTCCAGCGGGCGGGTCGGGTGGACCTTCCAGGTGGAGAACCACGGGGTCCCCGGCTGGATCAGGCGCATCGTCTCCAGGCGGATCAGCAGCGTCCGCAGGACGGCGGGCCGGAGATCCGTCCGGCGCGCCAGCCCGGCCAGATCCAGCGAGAATTCGCCTCCGCCTGCGGTCAACTCCCGCACCACCGCCCCGACCGCCTCCAGGGAGGGCGTGTCGCCGAGGATGTGGTTCTCCAGCCACGCCACCTCCTCCTGCGCCCCCAGCACCTCCGCGAGCGCCGGGCCGCCGTCCCGACCGGCGCGGCCCACCTCCTGCGCGAAGCCTTCGAGGCTCCGGGGGAGATCGTAGTGGTAGACATAGCGGACGTCAGGCTTGTGGATGCCCACCCCGAACGCCAGCGTCGCCACCACGAACGCCACCGGCGAGCGCGCCCACCACTCCTGGATCTCGGTGCGCGCCTCCTCGCTGAAGCCCGCGTGGTAGGGCCGCGCCTCGACGCCCGCCCGGCGGAGGAGCTGGGCCACCCGCTCCGCCGTCTCCTGGCGGTTTACATAGATGATCCCCGCGCCCGGCGGGCGGGCATGCAGGTGGCTGAGCAGCACCGCATCCCGGCTGCTGCGCGGCGAGGGGCAGAACGACAGCGTCAGCGCGGGCTGAGAGAATCCCCCGGTGAGGATCGACTGCGGCGGGATGCGCAGGTGCTGGCAGATCTCCAGCCGCACCTCAGGGGTCGCCGTCGCGGTCAGCGCCAGCACCCGGAGCGGCGGGCGATCCGCCCCGGCGGCCCGCCGCTCCCGGCCATCAAGCAGCGACTCTACCCGCTCCGATATGAGCTGCTGGATCACCTCCGCCACCCGCATGCAGTCCGGCCGGAAGTTCGGCCCCCACTCTGACAGGCAGTGCGCCTCGTCCAGCGCCACCATCGCCAGCGGCACCGACCGCAGGAACGCCATGAACGCCGCGCTCACGAACCGCTCCGGCGACACGTAGAGCAGCCGGATCGGGCCTCCGGTGTGAGCCCCGGTGTACGAGCGGCCCACCCGATCCAGCGCCGCGTCCGCCTCGATCGCCCCGAGGCTGCTGTCCGCGCGCTCCGCCGCCACCCCGCGCCGCCGCAGCCCGTCCACCTGATCCTTCATCAGCGACAGCAGCGGTGACACCACCACTGTCAGTCCGTCCAGCAGCAGCGCCGGGAGCTGGTAACACAGCGATTTCCCGCCCCCGGGCGGCAGAACCGCCAGCAGCCCGCGCGCTGATCCAGGATTGCCCGGATGTTCCGGCCCGCCCGGTCGGAGCAGCGCGTCGATCACCGTCTGCTGCCCGGGGCGGAATTCCCGGTGCTGGAAGGTCTGCTGGAGCAGCTCAACGACCCGTGCCTGGACAGATTCAGTGTGCATGATGAGAATATATCACCGGTTGTACAGAAGTCATCTACCGTCTGCCATAATCTGTCCGCATATGGAACGCATGATCAGGTACGTTCCGGCGGCGGATCGGCTATCCTGTGCGCGGAGTGCTCCACATGGCCGTGCTTGAAGCGAACCGCGAAGCTGAACCCTGGCACGTGCCGCGACTCGACGTGGAGCTGACGGCGGGCTGCGATCACCGGTGCGCCCACTGCTACAACGTCTGGGGCGCCGAGGCGGGCGACGCGCAGCACGGCTACAAGCCGGGGAAGCCGCTCGGCACCGAGGGGATGAAGGCGATCCTGACAAAAGCCGTGACGCAGAGCGGCTGCCGCCACCTCACGATCACCGGCGGGGAGCCGCTGCTGCGGCCCGACGCGCTCGATCTGATCCGGCACTGCGGGGGGTTGGTGCCTTCGCTGCACCTGATCAGCAACGGCAGCCACATCCCGCCGGGCGTGGCGGAGGAGCTGGTCGCCGCCGGGGTGCGCTCGGTGCAGCTCACGCTGCTGGCGGGGGATCGCGCGCTGCACGACCGGCTGAAGGGGGCGGTCTGCTTCGACGACACCTGCCGGGCGGCGCTCGATCTGATCGAGGCGGGAGTGGCGGTGCAGGTCTGCTATGTGGCCATGAAGGAGAATTCGGGGGCGGGCGCGGAGGGCGGGCAATTGCCGCTGGTGCTGGACCTCTGCCTCGCGCTCGGCGTAAAGAGCCTGTCCTACAACCGGATGTCCCCGACCGGCGGCGCGATCCACCACATCGCCCGCCTGATGCCCACCGTGGAGCAGATCGAGGCCGACCTCGGCACCATCGAGATCCGCGCCCGCCGCTACGGCATCCGGGTCGGCACCGCGATGCCCCTGCCGCCCTGCCTGTTCCGGCTGGAGCGCTACCCCTGGCTGGAGGTCGGCTTCTGCAGCACCGGATCGTCCTCGCCCAACCTCGTGATCGACGTCATCGGCAACGTGCGGAGCTGCAACCTCTCCTCCGAATTGCTCGGCAACCTCCAGCGCCAGGAGTGGCGCGAGATCATGGCCCACCCCTACCCGCAGCGGTTCAAGCGCGAGGTGCCGGAGATGTGCCGGGGCTGCGCCCATGAGCGCACCTGTCAAGGCGGCTGCAAGGAGAGCGGTTTCGCCACCTTCGGCGACCGCCAGCACCCCGAGCCGCTGGTCTGGCTCGCCCTCCATCCGGAATTGCGCGACGCCCTCCCGCCCGATCAGGCGCCGCGCCCGCCCGCCCCGGCGGCGCGATGATCCCGCCCGCCCCGGCGGTGCTGCTGATCTCGCCCGGCATCCTGCGCTGGACGGATCAGGACTTCGGGCTCCCGCACCTCGTGGCGCTGGGGAGCTGGCTGCAGGCGCGCTGCAACGTGCGCGTGGAGATCCTCGATCTCGGCTATGAGGGCGCCGACGCCGGGACGCTGCTGGAGACGATCAAGGGGCTCGGCCCGTTTTTGATGATCGGCCTCTCCTGCTATTCGAGCTTCGACTACCGGCGCGTGATGTCGGTGGCGGGCTTCCTGC
>JBEIQZ010000390.1:0-5980 GCA_040376255.1 Alphaproteobacteria bacterium | reverse complement strand
CCGCCGCTGCCGCGCCGCCTCCGCCCCCAGCCCGTCCAGCCGCGCCGCCCAGCCCGCGTCCACCAGCGGCGCCACCGTCTCAGCCCGGCGCAGCCCGTCCACCCGCGCCGCCTGCGCCTGCACCGCCTGCGCCGCCTCGCGCCAGGCCGCGCCGAACCGCTCCGCGCGCCAGCCCGGCTCCAGCCGTTGATCGACCGCGCAGCGATCCACGGGCGGGGATGCCGGTTTTCCGGCCTGCTTCCCCGAGTGCTTCCCCGCCTGTTTAGCCGCTGGCCTCAGAACGGGCGCCGGGATGGTCGTCCAGAGCGCCTGCAATTGCCAGGTCGCCCGCTCCGCGCCCTGGGAGATCGAGATCAATTCCTTGAGCCGCGCCTCCGCCGCCCGCAATTGTGGCGCCCCCGGCACCAGATCGACCGGCGAGAGCGCGAGCAGCCAGAGCAGCCACATCTATCTACCCTCCCCCGGTCCCTCTGTATCCAGGTAGCGCCGCTCCAGCGACCCGCCGCGCCGCACCTCTGAGATGCGCGCCCCCGCCGCGATGAGCCGGGCTAATTCCTGCGTGATCGCCTCGCCCAGCGTCCGGGGATCGCTGTCCGCGAGCCGGATCGGGATCTCCTGCGCCCCATCCAGCGGCGCCTCCAGGGTGATCACCGCCTGCCGGTCGGCGCCGGTCAGCGCCCGCATCGGGGCGGACTGCTGGCAGCGGCCTTTGTCGATGAACACCGCGTGGTCGCAGAGCCGCTCCAATTCGGGGAGGTTGTGGGAGCTGATCAGCACCGTGCGCCGCCCGCGCAGCACCTCCAGGCAGCCGCGCAGGTGGGCGGCCTGCGCCGGATCGAGGCCGGAGGTCGGCTCGTCGAGCAGGATCAATTCCGGCGATCCGAGCAGCGCCGAGGCCACCGTCACCCGCCGCCGCATCCCGTGCGAGAGCGCGCGCACCGGCTCCTCCGCCCGCTCGCGCAGCATCACCGTCTCCAGCGCCTCCTCCACCGCCCGCTCCACCGCCGCCCCCGACAGCCCCTGGAGCCGCCCCCAGATCCGCAACAATTGGCGCGGGCTCGACGCAGGCGGCAATTCCGCGTCCTGCGGCAGCACGCCCACCCGCCCCCGGTGCCGCGCCGGGTCGAACGGCCCGCCCCCGAGCAGATCGACCTGCCCGGTGTCGGCCTCCAGGTAGCCGGAGAGGATGGACATGGTGGTGGTCTTGCCCGCGCCGTTCGGCCCGACGAAGGCGCAGATGCTCCCGGTCGGCACCTCCAGGCTCATCCCGTCGAGCGCCACGCTCCAGCGCCGGAAGCCCGGAAGCCCGCTCACAAACCGCTTCTGCACGCCGCTCATCCGCACCGCTACGCCGCCCATCACAGATCCCTCCGGCTGAACACCGCCATCCCCGCCGCGAAGCAGCCCGCCCCGATGATCGCGCACCGCGCCACCGCCGCCAGCACATCCGGCCACTCCGGCGACCACAATGCCGTCCAGTTCGACGGGAACAGCAGGATCATCGCCAGATCTGCCAGCCGCTCCCAGAGCGCCACGCCCTTCGTCGCGCTCTCCCGCAATTCCGCCCGCAGCCACACATAGGTGATGAAGCTGCCGAAGAACCCGATGAGCGCCAGCGCCCGCGCCCCGCTCACCGTGCGCGCCGCCATCGACGCCCCCAGCCCCAGCCCCAGCGCCGGCAGCGAGAACGCCAGGATCGCCGGGACGCGCGCCAGCAGCCCGCCCACCGTCCCGCCCACCGGCTGCCCCACCATCAAAAACAGCCCCATCCCCGCGCTCAGCCCCACCCCGATCCCCAGCGCCAGCAGCGCCAGCCCCACCTGCCCGAGCAGCTTCCCCAGCCCGATCTGCAGCCGCCCCGTCCGGCATGCCAGGTAGCGGATCGCGCGGTTCTGCACCTCCGCCGCGACAGAGGCCGCCGAGGCGATCAGCAGGAACTCCGGCAGCAGCATCATCATCACCGCGCCCGCCCACAGCACCAGGATCGGCTGCTGCAGCAGGAAGCTGACGTTCTCGCTGCCGCCGATCATCCGGGCCACCCCGTCCAGCTCCCCCTCCTCCATCATCTTCCCGAGCATCGCCCCCGGCCGATCCGTCGTCGGCACGCCGAGCGCCCCGGCCATCGCGGCCTCGATCTCGTGGAGCACCCACAGGAACAGCCCGTTCGCCGCAACCACGATCCCCGCCCAGCCGAGCAGCGCCACCTGCAGCAGCCGCGTCCGCACCGCCTCCTGCGCCTCATAGACCGCCACCAGCCACACGTCCCGCAGAAAATCCCACCCCGAATTCCGCCCTGAATTCTGCATATCCCCCCCGCTCACAGCCCGTCCACAGGGATATCCTGCAGGCGGCTCAGCGTGCGGATCGTCTCGCCGCTCACGAAGTTGATCGGGTTGTAGGTCTCAGGGTCGATGCCCTCCATCGTCTCCTGCGGCAGCGACTCCCACAGCCGATCCTCCGCCACCACCGCCGCGTCCAGCAGATCCGCCCCGAGCGCCAGCGCGTCGCGCCGCTGCACCGTCTGCGACTCCAGCGCCTCATCGACGAAGCCCTCGATGGAGGCCTGCACCGTCCGATCCATCTCCTCAAAGATGCGCTCCACCTCCGCCCGCTGCTCCGCGTCCAGCTCCGCCTGCTCCGTCAGCGCGGCGAGCGCCTGCGCGCGGCGGGCCGCCATGATCGCCACCGCCTGATCGATCTGCGCCGGATCGAAGGGGTCGGGGATCTGCCCGCCCTCCGGCGCGGCGCCGGGGGGCGCGTCGGCGGGCGGGCCTCCGGGGGGCGGGCCTCCGGGGGGCGCGCCTGCCGGAGCGCCCCCCGACGCTGAGGAAGGATCGGCTGTCGGCCGCCGATCAGGGGCGGGCCGATCGGGCTCCACCCGCAAAAAATCGCGCACCGGGTTGATGCTGCGGCACTGCTGGCCCCGGAGCTGATCCAGCTCGCCCCGCAGCCGCAGCGCCTCGCCCGCCGGCTGCCAGTAGCCTGCGAGCATCCCGACCACGAGCGCCGCTGCCACCATCAGGAAACGCTGCATGTTTCTTCTCTCCGCTGATATCCTCTCTTGACACGACCAGAGAAACCGGACAAGAAAAACCCACATGATCCCCGATGCACTCCGCTTCCCGCCCGGCGGAAAACCCTGGCTCCTCTATGCGCTGCTCGCCGCGAGCCTCTCCTTCAACGTCGGCGTTCTGGTGGCCTACGGCCCCGGGGCGGAGGTGCCGGGCGTGCCGCCCCCGCCGCCGATCCAGGCCATCGGGGAGGATGGGCTGGTCACCAACCCGCCCATCCCGCCGGATCAGGTGCCGCCCCTGCCCTCCGCGCAGGGCGTCGTGCAGTCCGCCGGGCTCTTCGGCTACGCCGGGATCATCCAGCGCAGCCTCTCAGACACCTTCCAGCCCGCCCCGGGCACCAACCCCGCCGCGCTCACCGCTGTCTACTCCCGGCTCTTCATCTGGGACGTCGATATGCGCCGCGACATCCACAAGGGCGATCTCGTCGAGGTCCTCTACGAGCAGCCCGGCAACGCGGAGCCGCTGCTGCTGCTGGCCCGACTCCACCTGCGCCCCGGCACGCCCCAGGAGCGCATCCTCTCCGCCTACCGCTTCCAGGCCCCCGGCGACGCCTACACCTCCTACTGGGACACCTCGGGCCAGGAGGTGCCGCGCCGCCTCATCGACGGGCCGCTGGTCGACTACGAGCAGATCACCAGCCTGCTCAAAGACGGCCGCACCCACGACGGCATGGACTTCAAGGTCAACATCGGCACCGATGTCCTCTCCCCGCGCGCCGGGGTCGTCACGCGCACCGACTGGCTCGCCGCCAACGGCAACTGCGTCGAGATCCGCTTCAGCGACGGCATCCTCGCGGGCTTCCTCCACCTCAACCAGACCCTCGTGAAGCCCGGGGATCGGGTGATCGCCGGGAGCGTCATCGGCAAGTCCGGCAACACCGGCCGCTCCACCGGCCCCCACCTGCACTACCAGCTCCTCCAGAGCAGCCGCGCCGTCGATCCGGTGCAGTACCACGGCGTGCTGCGCCGCCAGCTCCAGCCGGAGGCGATGAAGGACTATCAGCTCAGGATCTCCGAGCTCGATCAGCAGCTCCTCTCGCGGGTCGCGGCGCGACCGGTGGCGCCTGAGCCCGCGCCAGCGCCTGCCGCGCCCTGATCTGCCCCTGATCTGTCCCTGCCCTGATCTGTCCTTTATTGAAAGACCGGGTGGCTGCCGAGCGCCTCGCACTCCTCGCCGAAGACCTCGCCGGTGACCGGGCCGGTCGCGGTCGCCGCCGGGGTCCCCGCCTCGTAGGGGTAGGAGCCGCTGAACGTCTGCAGATCCACGCTCCCGTTGATCACCGTCAGCGCGGTCGCGAGGTGGACCTCCCCGGCGGTGGCGTTGGCGACGTACCAGCGTCCGCTCCAGCGCCAGGCGTTGTTCACGTTGGCGAACGCGCCGCTCCCCAGCGGGCAGAAGAGCTGGAAGGTGGCGGCGGTGGTGGACTGGAAGTCGTGATCGAGCGGGATGCCCTCGGGGCTCAGGATCTGGAGGTTGCACTGGCCGGGGACGAACAGGGCGGACGGGTCGCCCTGCTGGAACAGCGACGCCACCAGGGTCTCGCAGGTCGCGCCCTCAGCGGCGCTCAGGTAGACCAGCCCGGCGTTCTCGTTGGCGTAGGTGAAGGCATGCCACCCGACCACAGCGGCGGACTCCCCGTCCGAGAGGCTCAGGCTGCCCGCCACGCTGCCGTCGGGCGGGGCGGGCGGCTCGCTGTCCTGGGTGTCGACCGGGAGCGGATCGGACTCGACCGGCTCCTTGGACTCGACCGGCTCCTCCTTGCAGGAGGCCGCGAACATCGCAGCGGGGATCAACATGCCCCACGAACCGAACCCCTTCGATGTTTTGATCTGCATGATCCCGCCTCCTGCGCCCCACAGTCTATCTGATCCCGCTCACGGCGCCCCCTCCTCCGGGGCGATGCTGTAGAGGATCAGCTCCCCCTCCGGGCCGTCTGCGGTGCGCTCCAGCTTCGCACCCGCCGCCTCCAGCGCCCGCTGCACCTCCTCTGTCTGCTGCCCCAGCTCGCCCCGGTGCAGCAGGATCTGGGTGACGCCAGCCAGCCACATCGGCTCCAGCTCGAACGGCCCGCAGGCAGCCTCCGGGTGATGGCGGCGCCAGAGCGGATCGCAGCCCCGGAAGGGCGTGAGCCACCCGGGCTCCTCCACCGCCTGCAGCCCGTTGAAATCAAACGCCCACGGCGAGGCCGCCCGGTGGAACACCTGATAGAACAACAGATAACGCGCGCGCGGCCGAGACGGGTTGCGCTCCCCTGGCGGCAGCGCCACCGGCCCCGGCACCTCCAGCAGCAGCGGCCCGCGCGCCTCGTCGTAGATCGCAGGGACGTCCGCCGGCGCCGTCGGCAGGATCGGCTCCACCGGCGACAGCAGCACCCCCTCCAGCACCGGCAGCAGCGCCACCCGCTTCCAGCGGATGCGATCCACCGCCGCCCCCGCCAGCCACCCCAGGCACAGCAGCGTCCCCGCATGCCAGCGGTAGGGGAAGCGCATCGCCTCCAGCACCGGCAGCAGGTACCAGAACCCCACCCCGAACGACAGCACCCAGCAGGCGAGCGCCACCGCCGCCAGCGGGCGCCGGCGCGGCTCCCGCGCCCCCAGCAGCGCGAGCGCCAGCGTGCTGAAGCCGATATAGCTGGTCATCGCGAACGGGTTGTCCCCCGGCCAGATCCCCGGCGTCGGCATCCGCAGCGTCGTCCCCATCATCGCCCGGATCTCCGCCGGGAACACCTCCTCCCCGCTCACCGGGTTCCGGCTCATCGCGCTCAGGAACATCGCCAGGAACGGCGCCGCCGGGATCAGGCCCGCCAGCGACCACCACGCTGTCCGGTTCCACCACCCCCAGCACAGCGCCAGGAAGCAGGCGACGATCCCCAGGTACCAGCTCGACATCACCGCCAGCCACAGCAT
>JBEIQZ010000893.1:0-1400 GCA_040376255.1 Alphaproteobacteria bacterium | reverse complement strand
GCGCAGTTTCGCCAGCAGCCGCTCGGCGCGCGCATGTTCCTGCGCCTTCTCCTGTTCCGCCTTCGCCCGCGCCTGCGCCTCCTGCGCCTTGTCCTGCTCCGCCTTCGCCTTCTCCTGCTCCGCCTGCGCTTTTTCCTGCTCCGCCTGCGCCTTGTCCTGCTCCGCCTTCGCCTTGTCCTGCTCCGCCTTCGCCTTCTCCTGCTCCGCCTTCGCCTTGTCCTTCTGGATCTGCGCCCGCTCTGCCAGCAGCCGCGCGTTCTCCTCCCGGATCTCCCGGTGTTCCTCCTCTATCGTCGCCTGCAACATCTGCGTCTGCACCCGTGTCTGATACCGGTGCCACTCCGCTTCATTCTCAGAGAACTGCCTCAACACCGTCATCGCGGCCTCCAGTGGGCGGCTCTGCAGCGCGGCAGGAAGCGCCTGCCACCCCTTCGCCTCCTTGAAGAAATACAGCCACGCGGATTCTTCGTCAAGCGCCGCAGGAACCTTCCACTTCACCAGTTCGATCACATGGATCTCCATCTGGTCGGTCAGCCCCACGTTGTTCTGCCGGTCCCACACCGTGAAGCAGTGGTGCGCTGCCGGGCTCGTCAGCGTCGTCAGCCGGTCGCGCATCAGCCAGATCGCGTAGGTCGGCTTCAGCGTGTGGTAGTCCTTCCCTTCGGTGAGCTGGCTCTTGTGGGTGTTGGCCCAGGTGTAGAGGATGCGCTCTGCGAGGGCGGCGTGCATCTTGAGCTGCAGCTCGACCTGGATGGAGCGGCCCAGCGCGTCTTCGGCGAGGACATCGACGATGGTGAGCTTGTCGTCGATAAAGTCGAGGGAGCTGTAGGGGTTCTTGATGGTGAGGGCGGTGATGGGGACAGGGAGTTTGAGGACGGCGTTGAGGAAGTCGATGAGCATCCAGTCGTGAGCCTGGACGCCGAAGATCGCCTTGAAGACGCAATCAACGAGGGGGTCGATGAAGCGGAGGTTCATGGGGATATCTATCCCGGCTGTCCCGGTTGCGCGGCGCGACGACGGGAAGGCGGACGGGGAGCAGCGCACGGAGCGGCTGATCCTGGCGGCGTATGACGCGATGGCGGAGGCGGCGCGGTCGGGCGGGACGTATGCGACGCCGCTGAGTCCGGCGCCGGGGGATGCGGCGGTCAGGCACGGGTAGCTTTATCGGAGGCTCCGGCTCTGTCCGTTCTTCTGGACGGTTCCCTGATACGCCCCGGCTGGCCCGCCGCAAGCGGGCTGTGGACGTAGCGGACGTAAAACCGACAGAGAGTCGTCGCGACAGATATTACCGTCCGCTGCATTCACCCCCGGCACGGACAACCCGCTTGCGGAGCCGTGCGCGCCATCTTTGGCGCGCGGGGGGAGGACAGCCGCCTTGTGCGGCCTGTCCGGTGCGGGGG
>JBEIQZ010000271.1:0-8102 GCA_040376255.1 Alphaproteobacteria bacterium | reverse complement strand
GGTGCGGGCGCAGGCGCGGGGGGTGCGGGCGCGGGGGATGCGGGTGCGGGCGCGGGGGGCGCAGTGACTGGCGGGCCGGGCATCAGCGGCGAGATCAAGCTCGATCAGGCGTCGGCGGGAAAGATCCCGGCGGGGGGTGCGATCCTGTTCATCAGCGCGCGGGCGGCCTCGACGCCGCCGGGTCAGCGGGGGCCGCCGCTCGCGGCGAAGCGGATCCCGATAAAGAGCGCGGCTGACTTCCCGGTCGTCTTCAACATCGGGCCGGGCGACAGCCCGATGGGCGGCGGCCTGAGCGGAGAATTGGTGTTGACGGCGCGCATCGACAGCGACGGGGATCCGGTGTCGCGGTCGCCGGAGGATCTGGAGGGGAAGAGCGGGGCGTTGACAGCGGGGACGGAGACGCTGACGGGGGTGGTGATCACGATCCAGTGATCGGGCGGGACATCCGGGGGGCGACACGGGGCGCGATGTGTCCATGCAGCGCACAGGTTAACGGCGCAGATGCTCCTCGCGCTGCTCTCCCCGCTCCTCCCGTCTGTACATGCCTTCCCGATGTCCACCTGGCCGGAGTGCGGGACACCGGATCGGCTCGATCTGTGTCCGCCGGACATGGGGCAGGACTGGGCGCTGCTCTCGTGGGTGCCTTCGGCGTGGCAGCCGCTGGTGCGGCCGGAGGAGCTGCTGCTCGGGACGGGGCTGGGGGCGGATCGGGCGTGGCGCAGCACGGCGGGGCGGACGGACGTGGTGATCGCGGTGCTGGACTCAGGGATCATGTGGGATGACGGATCGCTGCTGAAAAAACACTGGCTGAACCGTTCGGAGCTGCCGCTCCCGATGATCGGGGAGGTGGTGGCGGCGGACTGGGACGCGAACGGCGACGGGGTGTTCAACATCGACGACTGGGCGCAGGACAGCCGGGTGGACATGGCCGCGGGGCGGGATCAGGCGGACGGGGTGCTGGATCCGTCGGATCTGATCTACACCTTCTCGGACGGCGTGGACGACGACGGGAACGGGTACATCGACGACATCTCCGGCTGGGACTTCTTCTTCAACGACAACGATCCGTACGACGACACGCGCTTCGACCACGGGACCTATGAGGTGCAGGAGTCGATGCGTCCCGGGGACGACGGGGACGGGATCGGGGTGTGTCCGAACTGCATGGCGATGTCGCTGCGGGTCGGGGACTCTTTTGTGGCGGAGGGCGACAATTTTGCCAACGCGGCGCTCTACGCGACGGACAACGGGGCGGCGGTGATCCAGGAGGCGCTGGGGACCTACACGAACTCGCGGCTGGCGATGGAGTCGATCAGCTACGCCTGGGATCGGGGGGTGACGGTGGTGGGGTCTGCGGCGGACGAGACGGCATGGCACCCGAACCCGCCGGGGATGAACCCGAAGACGATCTACGTTCACGCTGTGGTGTTCAACGGGGACGGGCCGGAGGAGTCTGAGAGTTTCCTCGCCTACTCGAACTGTACGAACCACGGGGCGCGGCTGGATCTGTCGGCGCCGTCGCAGGGCTGCTCCTCGGGGGCGGCGGCGATGACGGCGGGGACGGTCGGGCTGATGATCTCGGCGGCGCGGGAGGCGGGGCTGACGGGGGAGCTGGCGCTGACGCCGGGGGAGATCTACCAATTGCTGGTGGGGACGGCGGACGACATCGCCATCGACGGGGAGGTCGGGGGGAAGGCGGTGTACCCGACCTGGACGGGCTGGGACAGCTACTCGGGGCACGGGCGGATCGCGGCGTGGCGGGCGGTGGAGGCGATCGTGGCGGGGGAGATCCCGCCGGTGGCGGAGCTGACGGCGCCGGAGTGGTATGCGTACGTCGATCCGGATGTCGGGTCGGGCGGGTCGGGCGGGTCGGGCGGCGCCGGGCCGGTGCTGCGGGTGGAGGGGCTGGTGACAGCGGCGCGGTCGGGGTCGGTGCGCTGGCGGCTGGAGGCGGCGTACGGGCTGGAGCCGGCGGCGGCGGACATGGTGACGCTGGCGGAGGGATCGGGCGCGGTGGGGACGGCGCCGGGCGGGTCGGGCGGGGCGTCGGCGGGGGGGCTCTTAACAGAGATCCCGATGGCGGATCTGCTGGCGGCGCTGCCGGCGCTGGATCCGGCGGCGGCGGCGGCGGACTATGTGAAGGGGGCGACGCCGGTGGATCGGGAGGCGGCGGTGAACCGGTGGACGGTGTCGCTGCGGCTGATGGCGGTGGACGCAGAGGGGCGGGAGGCGGTGGCGCGGCGGACGGTGATGGTGCGGCGCGATCCGGACATGGTGGCGGGGTGGCCGGTGGCGGTGGGGAGCTCGATGGAGGGGTCACCGAAGATCGCGGATCTGGACGGGGACGGGGCGGAGGAGGTGATCATCGTCGACGCGGACGGGCGGGTGCATGCGCTGAAGGGGGACGGGACGGAGCTGGCGGGGTGGCCGGTGCGGACGGAGGTGCTGGAGGAGGTGGATCCGTCGAACCCGGCGTCGCACCTCGACGCGGCGGCGTGGGCGATCCTGGACGGGGATCGGCATGCGGCGGCGGTGGGAACCCCGGCGGTCGGCGACCTGGACGGGGACGGCGGCCCGGAGGTCATCGTGACGACGATACGGGGTTCGGTCTGGGTATATGGAGCGGACGGGAGTATCCGGGCCGGGTTCCCCGTGCAGGCGGATCCGGTAGTGGAGACGGACCCGGATCGGAAGGTGGACGACGGGTTCATGGGCGGAGCGTCGCTGGGGGATTTTGACGGGGACGGGGCGCTGGAGATCGCGGCGGGGGCGATGGACGGGCAGGTGTACATCTGGGAGGCGGACGGGAGCCGGATGGCGGGGTGGCCGGTGCGGCTGCAGTTCCCCGGGCATGAGGATCGGCAGGCGCGGCTGACGGTGGGGCTGGCGGTGGGGGATCTGGACGGGGACGGGCGGGACGACATCGTGACGCCGAGCAACGAGGTGCTGGACGACACGCATGCGGCGCTCTACGCGGTGTCGGGGACGGGGGCGATGCTGCCGGGGTGGCCGGTGGATGTGTTCGGCATCCTGGTGGACGCGCTGCCGCTGGTGGGCCAGGGGTTCCACGGGTCGGTGGCGCTGGGGGACATCGACGGGGACGGGGCGCTGGAGGTGTTCGGCGGGGCGCTGGCGGGGGATTTTACGATCTGGAACGCGGACGGGACGGAGCGGGATCTGCTGCCGTATGCGTCGAGCGCCTTCGGGGCGGGGAGCAACGCGAACGATGCCTCGTTCATCCCGCTGATGACGATCCCGATCATGGGGGACATCGACGGGGACGCGGTGCCGGATCTGATCGCAGGCGGGTCGGGGATCGACTACGCGACGGGGCTGGAGAAGGACGGGGAGCGGGTGGATTTTGACCACATGATCTCGGTGTGGAGCGGGGCGACGGGGGCGATGCTGCCGGGGTTCCCGCGCGTGGTGGAGGATCTGCAGTTCCTGCTGTCCCCGGCGGCGGCGGACATCGACGGGGACGGGCGGGTGGAGGTGATCACCGGGAGCGGCGGGTTCGCGCTGCACGCGTGGAACGCGGACGGGGCGGAGCCTGCGGGCTGGCCGAAGGTCGTCGGGCAGTGGATCATGCCCTCGCCTGCGGTGGGGGATCTGGACGGGGACGGGTCGCTGGAGATCGTGACGGCGACGCGGAGCGGGTCGGTGTTCGCGTGGCGGACGGGCGGGCGGCGGGACGGGCGGGTGGACTGGAACGGGAAGGGCCACGACCCGCACAACACGCACAACATGGAGACGGCGCTCGACGGGTACGCGGGGCCGTCGGTGGCGGGGGCGGAGCCGGACAAGGTGGAGGAGGACGGGTGCGGGTGCAGCAGCGGGGGCAGCGGGGGCGGCGGCGGGGCGGGGCTGATCGGGCTGATCGGGCTGATGGCGGCGGCGGCGATCCGGCGGGGCAGAGGCGGCAGCTGAGCGCTCCTGTGGTGTCAAAAGGGCTTTCCCACCCCGTCCCTTCGCCCCCCTGGGGGAGAAGGTGGCCCGAAGGGCCGGATGAGTGGCGTTTGACAAGGGCTTTCCCCGCATCCGTCGGCTGCGCCGACACCTTCTCCCCGTGCCGGGGAGAAGGGACGGAAGACGGGACGGAAGGGGACGTACTGGACGGAGGCGGCAGCGTGCGAACGGAGGCGACAGCGTGCGAACGGAGGCGCCAGTAGCTGAGCGGCGGCGGGCGCGGTACAGAGAGGAGAGTACGGAGCAGCGCGCATGGTAATCGGGACATCGGGGATCGCGGGGTTGATGCTGATGGCGGGGCTGGCAGCGGGGGCGGAGGCGCCGAGGACGGAGACGCCGCAGCCGATCCCGGTTCCGGGGACCGGGGGGACGACGCAGCCGGCCCCCTACCCTTCCCCCGCGCCGCAGCCTGCGCCGCAGCCTGCGCCGCAGCCGGTGCCGCAGCCGCAGGCGGGGCTGACGATGACGACGATCGATCCGATCCTTGTGCAGCAGTACCTGCGGAACACGGAGATGGCGAAGGCGGGGATGACGACGATGCAGGTGGGGAGCGTGGTGACGCTGGCGGGGGTGATCACGCTGTTCAGCTTCGGGATCGGGAGCGGGGACACGCGGGTGATCCAGCTCGGGGAGGGGCTGGCGACGGCGGGGGGGATCGCGACGCTGGGGGGGCTGGGGGTGATGGACGCGGGGAGCATCCTGGCGACGCGGAACCTGACGGACATGGGGCGGCGGGCGACGATGGTGCCGGGGTACCTGTCTGCGGGGTTCCTGGGGGCGGGGCTGGTGTTCGGGGGGATGGCGTGGCAGCAGGACGGGGATCTGCTGTTCACGGTGCTGTCGGGGCTGAGCCTGTTCGGGAGCTACTACGCTGGAGACCGGGCGTACGCGCAGCAGCGGGCGATAGGAGGGGATCTCCTGCGGTTGAAGATGACGATGGGGCCGATGCGGATGCCGGCGGGCGGGGACGGCATGGCGGGCGGAACGGTGACGGCGGGAACGGTGGAGATGGGCGGGGCGGGGACGGGCGGGGCGGGGCTGGATCTGCGGCTGCGTCCGGGGCTGTACCTGTCAGGGGTGTGGTAAGTCGCGGCATCAGGGGAGAGCGGTGACGACACAGACCACGGGATCAGATCCCGGAGGCTGACACCGGAACAGAACTCCCCGGCGCGCTCTGGACGGGTTAGCCGTTGCGCCGGAGGCAGCGATGTACCTGTTCCTGTGGTTGATGGCCTGTGACGATGGCGGCAAGGATGTGAAGGACACCGGGACGGGGGTGGACGACAGCGCGACCGACAGCCAGGACGACACCGGGTCGACGGACGACACGGGGGTGACGTCGGGGGATGTGGAGATCCCGCTGCCGGACTGCACGGCGGCGGCGGGGGACGCGGACACGATCGCGCTGTCTGGGGTGGTGGTGCTGCCGGAGGGGCCGGTGGGCGGGACGGTTGTTTACAAGCCGTCAACTGGAAAAATCCTGTGCGCGGGGGCGGACTGTGACACGGCGGGGGCGACGGTGGTGTGTACGGAGGGCATCATCAGCCCGGGGCTGATCGACCCGCACAACCACATGCAGTACAACTCGCTGCCGCCGTGGCAGGTGGCGCCGGAGTTTGAGGATCGGTACGAGTGGCAGCAGGACGGGCGCTACTACGACTACCGGGAGGGGTTCGACGCGATCTCGGACAGCTACACCTGTGAGATCATGAAGTGGGCGGAGGCGCGGCAGATCCTGCACGGGGCGACGTCGGCGGTGGGGTCATCGGGCGGGGACTGCGTGCGGCTGCTGGCGCGGAACCTGGACGAGGGCGAGGAGGAGCACGGGCTGCCGGGCTACTACATGGAGTACAGCTCCGGCAACGTCGACAACCTCAACGACGGCGACGCGGACGACATGCTCTCTGATCTGGAGTCGGGGTCGCTGGACGTGCTGGTCCACCACGTAGCGGAGGGCAAGGACGGGTCGGTGCGGGCGGAGATCGACCACATGTTCGATCTGGGGCTGTCGGGGCCGGGGAACGTGTACGTGCATGCGTCGGACGCCTCGACGCAGCAGCTGGCGCGGATGGGGGCAGAGGGGACGGGGATCTTCTGGTCGCCGCGCTCGAACCTCGGGCTGTACGCGTGGACGACGCCGATCGCGGTGGCGGAGGCGCTGAACGTGCCGTGGGCCATCGGGACGGACTGGACGCCGAGCGGATCGATGAGCGAGCTGCCGGAGCTGCAGTGCGCGGACGAGTATCTTGCGACGCAGGGATCGCCGGTGACGCGGTCGGAGCTGTGGGAGAAGGGCACGTCTGAGGCGGCGCGGCTGCTGAACCTGGACGGGGTGACGGGGTCGCTGCAGGCGGGGCTGGAGGCGGACATCGCGGTTTTCGCCTGGGGGAGCGGGATCTGGGGGACGCTGTTCTCGACGGGGGCGGGGGACGTGCGGCTGGTGATCGTGGACGGGAAGGCGATCTATGGGAGCGCGGAGTGGATCGACGCGCTGGCGGACGAACCCTCCTGGTGCGAGAGCATGGACGTCTGCGGCGTCGCGAAGAAGTTCTGTCTGCGCGCGGCGGAGAGCGGCGACGACGGGCAGACGCTGGCGCAGGTGGAGTCGATCCTGGCGGGCGGGCTGGCCGGGGTGACGATGGGGAGCGGCTACGAGTACGCG
The DNA here is from genome assembly GCA_040376255.1 of Alphaproteobacteria bacterium. Classification (GTDB taxonomy): domain Bacteria; phylum Myxococcota_A; class UBA796; order UBA796; family SXON01; genus JBEIQZ01. The sequence goes on along the minus strand of JBEIQZ010000271.1, from coordinate 1,474 downwards.
GGGGAGCTGTACCCGCTGTACACCTGCGATCCGGAGCCCTCCTGCGACATCTCCGCGCCGGCCTCCGGGGACGACGACGGGGACGGGGTGCCGGACAGCGCGGATCTGTGCGGCGGGGTCTACGATCCGGCGCAGTGGGACGAGGACGGGGACGGGATCGGGGACTTCTGTGACGAGTGTCCGCTGGTGGAGGGGCCGTGTACGCCGGGGGAGAGCGACATCGACGGGGACGGGGTGCTGGACGCGGACGACAACTGCGTCTATGACGGCAACGCCGATCAGGCGGACGGGGACGGGGATCTCATCGGGGACGCCTGTGACGCCTGCCCGGACGAGGCGAACCCGGGCGGCACGCCCTGCACGGTGACGATCGGGCAGATCGCCGACGAATCCCGCCCCGACCACGTCCCCGACGGGACGGCGGTGCAGGTCAGCGGGCTGGTGGTGACGGCGGTACGCGCCGGGAACGGGTTCTACGTTCAGGATCCGGCGAGCACCACCTTCGGCGCGGCCTTCGTCTACGACTTCGGCGACAACGCCGTGAGCCTGGGCGACGCGGTGACGGTGAGCGGAACCTACGCCGAGTACTACGGCCTCGCCGAGATCAGCAACGTGACGGTGACGGTGACCGGCACCACCCCCCTCCCCTCGCCCATCGACGCGGACACCTGCAGCGTGGCGACCGGCGGCGCGCAGGCCGAGGAGCTGGAGGCGATGCTCATCCGGGTGAGCGGCGTCGCGGTGACAGACAGCAACGCCGACGACGATCCGGACGGATCGGACGCGCCGGACTACAACGAGTACGTCGTGGACGGCTGTCTGCGGATCAACGACGCGCTCTATGTCTACACAGACCAGCCTGCTGTCGGCACGGAATGGTCGACGATCACGGGGATCCTCAACTGGTCGTTCGACAACGCGAAGCTGGAGCCGCGCGACGCGGACGACCTGCAGCCATAGCGGGCGACGGCAGCGGGCGACCTGCTGCCACAGCGGGCGACCTGCTGCCACAGCGGGCGACCTGCGGGGGACGCGCCCGCGACAAGACGCGACAGGCGCGACGCTGCCACAGCGGGCAGACAGGGATAAGACACGTATAAGACAGGGATAAGAGCGCGCTGCCCTTGAGAGCGGTGCCAGAAACACAGAAAAAACGGAGCCGGAGATGACATCGAAGAACAGGCGGCAGCGGGAGACAGGACAGCATCCGGCGGGACAGCGTCCGGCGAAACTGTGGGGCATCGCAGCGCGGGCGGTGCTGCCGCTCCTGATGATGGCGGGGATCGCAGGGTGTGACGGATCAGCGCCGACCCGGGCGACCCCGGCGACACCGGCGACACCGGCGACACCGGCGACACCGGCGACACCCGGGAGCGCGTCCGCGAACCCTTCATCGACCGATCGGATCAACAAGGGCCCGCGCGTGCCGCCGGCGAGCGGGACCCGGATGGCGGTGAGCCACGTGCTGATCGCC
>JBEIQZ010000169.1:0-10507 GCA_040376255.1 Alphaproteobacteria bacterium | reverse complement strand
GGAGCAGGCGGGCGGAAGCCGGCGCTGCCGGGGATCCAGGGGCGATCCGACGGGGGCCGGGACTTCCACGCCGGGTGCTGCGCCGGGCGCGCCTCTCCCTCCCCGCTCTGGGACAGCCGGTGCCGATCCTGCGCCGCGATCGCCTCCAGGGGCAATTCACGCAGGAACTGCGACGCCTCGCCGGGGATCACCCCGCCGTCCGGCATGCGCCGCATCACCGGGTAACTCAGGTACAGCCGCTCCCGCGCCCGCGTGAGCGCCACATAGAACAGCCGCCGCTCCTCCTCGATCTCGCGCTCCGTCTCGCTGCGCGCATGCGGGAACAGCTTCTGCGCCAGCCCCACCACGAACACCACCGGGTACTCCAGCCCCTTCGCCAGATGCACCGTCAGCAGCGTCACCTTTCCGCCCTCGCTCGGCAGCTCGTCGGCCTGGCCGGTCAGCGAGGCCTGATCCACGAATTGCCGCAGCACCTCCAGCGGATCGGCGGGGTCGGGCTCCTGCTCCCCGGCGGCGCGCATCAATTCCTTGATGTTCTCGATGCGCTCTTTGGATTCGGTGGTGTTCTCCTGCTCCAATTCCTTCAGGTAGCCGCTCTCCTCTGCGATGAAGCCGATCAATTCTGCCGGGGTCTTCGTGTCTGCCGCCCACTTCAGCCGATCCAGCAGCGCCGTCAGCGCCGAGAAGCCGTTGCCCGCCCGCCGCGCCGCCTCGCGCAGCGTCAGGCCCGCTGTCGCCGCCTCCGCCCGCAGCCCGTCGAGCGCCTTGTCGCCCAGCCCCCGCGACGGGACGTTCGCGATCCGCAGCAGCGCCAGATCGTCCGCCGGGTTCAGCACCAGCTTCAGGTAGGCAAGCAGATCGCGCACCTCCTTCCGCTCGTAGAACTTCCGTCCCCCGACCAACACATAGGGGATGCCGCGCCGGACAAACTGCTGCTCGAACGGGCGGCTCTGCGCGTTGGTGCGGAAGATGATCGCGATGTCCGAGGGCAGTATCCTCGGGGACACCTGCGCGCGCAGCCGCTCGATCTCCCCCATCACCCGCAGGCTCTCCTCCTCAGAGTCGCCCGCCACCCACAGGCGCAGCGGGTGGCCCTCGTCGGCGTCCGTCCACAGGGTCTTGTCCTTGCGATCCTGGTTGCGCTGCACCACCCCGGAGGCCGCCTTCAGGATCCAGCCCGTCGAGCGGTAGTTCTGCTCCAGCTTGATCACCGCTGCCGACGGGTAATGCTTCTCAAAGTCCAGGATGTTCCGGATGTCTGCGCCCCGGAACGAGTAGATCGACTGATCGTCGTCCCCGACCACCGCGAGGTTCTGCGGCCCGTCCTCCGCCGATCCTACCAGCAGCTTCAGCCACGCGAACTGCGCCGGGTTGGTGTCCTGGTACTCGTCCACCATGATGTAGCGGAGCTTCCGGCGCCACTTGTTGAGGACGTCCGGGTAATTGCCCCACAGCTCCACCACCCGGTTGATGATGTCGTTGAAGTCCAGCGCGTTCGCCCGCCGCAGCTTCGCCTCGTAGGCGGCGAAGATCATCGCCGGGACCGTCCCGGCGCGCATGTCCTTCGGCCCCTTCAGTTCGTTCTTCGCCCGGTCGATCTCCTGCGCCAGCGCCTTCGGGGAGATGTCCTTGTTGCTGTCGAGCTTCTTCTCCTTCAGGATCTCCTTGATCGCCCGCACCTGATCCTCGTCATCCCAGATCACGAAGTCCCGCGTGAACCCCAGCGGCGCGATGTCCTGCCGCAGCACCCGCAGGCAGAGCGAGTGGAAGGTGCCGATGAACAGATCCCGCGCCTTCGACCCGACGAGCGCCGCCACGCGCTCGCGCATCTCCTGGGCCGCCTTGTTGGTGAAGGTCACCGCCATCACGTTCCACGGCGCGACGTCCCGCCGCTGCTCCAGCAGGTGCGCGATCCGCCGCGTCAGCACGCGCGTCTTGCCCGATCCCGCCCCGGCGAGGATCAGCAGCGGCCCGTCGAGCGTCTCCACCGCGCGCTGCTGCTCCGGGTTCAGCCCGCCGGTCAGCCCGCCGGTCAGCGTCTCCACCCCGCTCATCGCGGCCCCTGCGGCGTCGTCATGGCTTGAGTCTGCGCCTGCGCCTGCGCTTGCGCCTGCGCCTGCGCCTTCTGCGCTGCGAGCCGCGCCCGGAGCCGCACCGCGCTCCCCGGCGCGATCTTCAGCGGGGGGCGGCCGACGGCGATGGCGTCAGCCGGGACGTCCTCGGTGACGGTGGTCCCGGCGCCGATGATCGCGCCCGCGCCGATCTTCACCGGCGCGACGAGCGCGGCGTTGGAGCCGATGAAGGCGCCCGCGCCGATCTGGGTCCGGTGCTTTGAGAAGCCGTCGTAGTTGCAGGTGATGGTCCCGGCGCCGATGTTCGCGCCCGCGCCCACCTCGGCGTCGCCCAGGTAGCTCAGGTGGTTGGCCTTGGCCCCGGCGTGGATGCGGCTGTTCTTCACCTCGACGTAGTTGCCGACGTGCGCCCCCGCCTCCAGCACCGCCCCCGGCCGCAGGTGGCTCATCGGCCCGACCACCGCGCCCGCCCGGATGATCGCGCCGCCCGCCACCGTCCCCGCCCGCACCTTCGCGCCCGCCTCTACGACCGTGTCCTCCAGCACGCAGAAGTCCCCGACCTCCCCCGCCACCCGGCAGGCGCCGCGCAGCACCGCGCCCACCCCGAGCCGCGCGTCCGGTTCGAGGTGGACCGTCGGCTCGATCAGCGGGCTGTGGAGATCCGGCAGATCCACCCCCGCCATCGCCCACTGCCGGTTCAGCCGCAGCCGCAGCAGCCCCCGCGCCTCGGCGAGCGCGGCGCGGTCGTTCACCCCCATGAACTGCTCAGGGGCGAAGCCGCCGATCACCACCGCGTCGGGCGGCACCAGATCGGTGAGGTAGTACTCCCCGGTGCGCGCGTTCGGCTGGAGCCCCGGCAGGGCTGCGCGGAGGTGCGCGGCGTCAAAGACGTAGGCGCCGCTGTTGACCTCGCGGATCAGCGCCTGCGCGGGAGTACAGTCCTTCTGCTCCACGATCCGCACCGTTGGCCTGTCGGCACCGCCCGGCTCGCGGACGATCCGTCCATACCCGTGCGGATCCGGCGCATCGAAACTCGCGACCGCCACAACGCTCCCTGTTCCCTGCCCGCCCTGTCCCGCCGCCTCCCAGCCCGCGATCAGCCGCCGGAGCGTCTCCGCCCCGATCAGCGGCGTGTCCCCCGCCAGCACCAGCACCGGCCCCTCAGCGGGGAGCAGCGGCAGCGCCGCCCGGAGCGCGTCCCCGGTGCCGAGCGGGCGCTCCTGCCGGGCGAACCGGACGTCCGGCTGGTGGGCGAAGGCGGCTGCGACCGCCTCTGCCTGGTGCCCGACCACCAGGATGGGCGCGGCCCCGACGCCCCGGATCGCCTCCACCACCCACCCGACCATCGGGCGCCCCAGGATCGGGTGGAGCACCTTCGCCAGCGGCGATCTCATCCGGGTGCCAAGCCCGGCCGCCAGAACCACTGCATAGAACATGCTCCCCTCTAACCTGTCGCCGCGTTCAGGTCAGGTCGCTGCCGGTTAAGCTCTCGCGCGCGGGAGGAGCGGGATGGGCAGGAGACTGGCGAAGAGGGTCATCTGCATCACCGGGGCCGGTCGCGGCCTCGGCGCGGCGATGGCGCGGGAGGCTGCGGCTGAGGGCGCCTCGCTGGTGCTGGCGGCCAGATCGGCGGAGGAGATCGACGCGCTCGCGTCGGAATTGCCGGACGCCATCGCCGTCCAGACAGACGTGCGGCTCGTCGACGACGTGGAGCGGATGATCGACGCGGCGGTGGCCGAGTACGGGCGGCTGGACGTCCTGATCAACAACGCGGGCGTCGCCACCTACGGCCCGCTGGAGGACATGCGCCCCTTCGAGATCGCCGACATCCTCGACACCAACGTGAAGGGGCTGATCCTCTGCGCGCAGGCGGCGCTCCGGGTGATGCGCCGGCAGCGCGCCGGACTCATCATCAACATCGCCGCAGCGCTGGACGGGAGGGGATTCAGCCGGGGATGTCCCTTCATCCATGAGAGCGTCTACAGCGCGAGCAAGTGGGCGGTCAGCGGCTTCAGCAGCGCGCTCCGGCAGGAGGCGGCGGCGGCGGGCGTGCGGGTGAGCTGCGTCTATCCGGGGGGGATCGACACCGCCGCCTGGAAGAGCCAGGAGTTTCTCCCGTTTCCCGATCACATCGACCCTGAGCGCGACTTCCTCCGCCCTGAGGATGTGGCGCAGCGCGTGCTGGAGCTCGCGACGCAGGCGGATCGGGTCTGGACGCCGGAATTGGTGCTGTTGCCGCTCATCGCACAGGGCTGACAGGCCGGGCTGACAGGCCAGGCTGATAGGCGGGGCCGGATCGGTTACACGCCTGCGATGCGGAAACACCACTCCCCACAGGGCGAGATCCACCGGCTGGTCCACCACTCCCGCCTGCTGGAAGGCAACCGGCTCAACGACCCGGCTGTGCGGCCCGTCTACGTCTACACGCCGCACGGCTACGACCCGTCGCGGCGCTACCCGCTGATGATGGATCTGGTCGGCTACACCGGGACCGGCGCCTCGCACCTCAACTGGAAGCCGTTCGGCTACTCGCTCCCGGAGCGGCTGGATCGGCTGATCGAGACTGAGGCGCTCGGGCCGGTGATCGTGGTGCTGCCGGACTGCTACACCTGCTACGGCGGCAACCAGTACATCGACTCCACCGCCACCGGCCCCTATATGAGCTACCTCATCGAGGAGATCATCCCGTTTGTAGAAGAAAACTTCTCGGTGCTGCCGGGGCGGGAGCACCGCGCAGTGTTCGGCAAGTCCTCCGGCGGCTACGGCGCGCTGATGCATGCGATGATGCGCGCCGACGTCTGGGGAGCGGCGGCCTGCCACTCAGGCGATCTTTATTTTGAGTACTGCTACCTGCGGGACTTCCCGGTGCTGCTCGATCAGATCCGGCGCTACGGGACGGTGGAGCGGTTCCTGGAGGCGGTGTGGTCGAAGGAGAAGCTCAGCCACGGAGAGTCCCACGGGCTGATGGCGCTCGGGATGGCCGCCCACTACGATCCCGATCCGGAGGAGCCGCTCGGCTTCCACCTGCCGTTCAACCTCCAGACCGGAGAGATCCGCCCGGAGCGCTGGGCGAACTGGCTGCGGTTCGACCCGGTGCGGCAGGCCGCCGCCTGCGTCGATCACCTGATGTCCCTCCGGGCGCTCTGGATCGACTGCGGGCAGCGCGATCAGTACCACCTGCTGTGGGGCGCCCGGATGCTGCATGAGCGGCTCCAGCAGCTCAACGTCCGGCACACCTGGGAGGAATTCGACGACGATCACTCCGACATCGACTACCGGATGAACCGGAGCCTGCCCTTCCTCTATGAAGCGATCCGCGCACCCTTCGATGAAGGGGGGGCGTGATGCTGCAGGCCGGACTCACCGATGTATCGACCGACGACCTGAAGAAGCTGCTGCGGCTGCTCTACCGGAAGGAGATCAATTGTCCGCTCAACCCGGTCGAGCTCGCCCGCACCGGGCTGCAGAACGCGACAAACCCGCTGCTCGGTCAGCTCCGGGGGCTGGAGGAGCGGGCGGTGTGGGCGGTGCTGACCGCCGTGCTGTCGGAGCGGCTGAAGCGCTGAGCGGCGCTCCGGCCTGCTCCGGCCTGCTCCGGCGCGCTGCTACTGCCCGTAGAGGCTGTCCACCCGCTGGAAGTAGCCGAGGCCGGTGCCGAGATCGGCGTTGAGCTGCCAGCGGACGTCCCCGCCCTCGGTGATGGTGGCGAGCTGCCCGGCGGTGGAGTGCATCACCAGCGTGCTGCCGTCTTCGAGCCGGTCGACGTCGCCCAGCACCGTTGTCTGGATCTCAGGTCGGGGCTTCCAGGACCAGATCTCCTCGGCCTGGCCGCCGCCCTCCGGCAGCGAGAATTCGACAGCCCGCGACCAGCCCCGGTTCACGTCGCCGTCGTCGATCAGCAGGATGCTGCCGTCCAGCACCTCGAACTGGTGCTGCTTGATGAAGGCGTCGCGCTCGTCCGTCACCAGCGTCCAGTCGGAGAGCTGGCCGTTGAGTACCCACTGGACGTCGCCGCTCTGGGCGTCGAAGGAGGCGATGGAATTGAAATTCCGGAAGGAGATGCGCCATGCGTCGGTGGCGGCGTCGTAGTCGATGGCGTTGCCGTGCGACCAGTTCACCGAGTCGTCCTCCACGTTTGTCTCCCAGACCGCCTCAGGCCAGTCGTCGAAGATGTTCCACACCACCGTCTGCGTCCCGTCCGGCGCCACCGAGATGAGCTGATCGCCCACCGCCTCGTGGGGGCCGTCCACGCCCTCGATCGTGCGGGTGTCCTGCGACAGCACGACGATGCTGCCGTCCGGCATCTCGGCGAAGTCGTGGTGGCAGCCGGGGACGGTGTACCGCTCCACCGTCTTGCCATCGATGGACACCTTCACCAATTCGCCCTGATCGACCACCGTGGACTTCGGCTGGTTGGTGTAGATCACCCACTGCCGATCCGCCGAGAGCCGCGCGCCGGAGGCCACCCAGTCGGCGGTGTCGTCGAACCACCAGACGTGGGCGCCGGTGTCGTCGAAGATGACCGGCCCGCTGGTCTGCCCCAGCACCGTCGTCGCCACGAACCCGTCGTAGCTCTTGCCGCTCCCCGTCGCGGTGAGCGGGGCGAAGGCGGCGGGCAGGGCGCCGTTCTCTGCGCTCGCCGCCCCCAGCACCTCGTCGCTCTCTGCGTCGACGATCTCGAAGAACACCTCCGTCGAAGGCGGCATCCCCAGCAGCATCGCGCTGCCGCTCTCCTCGACCCCGCCCGTCGGCGTCCGGTACCGCAGGTCGCCCTCCGCCCCGAACCGTACATAGGTGGCGCGCGCCTCATCGTTGGGCCAGCTGATCGAGAGGATCGAGGTCACCTCCTCGCTCACGGTGACGGTGATGTCGTCGGAGGATATCTTGTCAGCCTTGCAGGCAATCAAAAACAGAAGCATCAGCAGCGCCTTCCTTCAGCACCAGAGTTTACCCGCCATCAACACCATCCGCTACCGGTGCGGACGGGGCGACCGGGACGCGGTATAACAGCGACATCGGGTGAGGTCGCATGTGGACGTTGATGGGCCTGCTGGCCTGTGTTGAAGAAAAAGACGAAGAAGCTACTGACTTCCTCGTGACCCCGGTGGCGCTCGGCAGCCCGCTGGCCTCAGACACCCAGTTCGCCCCCGGCGATCCCGCCGGTCTGGGCGCCGCGCTCGCCGCCACGCTCCCCCTCTTCGGCGGGAACCCGACCTGGGACGCCCCGTGGGACGCCTGGGCGCTCCAGGAGGGATCGACGGTGCAGGACGAGGGCGTCTGCCCGCGCACCGTCGTCCTCGATGACGGCGCGCGCTACGAGAGCGACTGCCGCTCGACAGACGGCTACGAGTTCAGCGGCGCCGCCGAGTCCCGCGAATGGTCCGCCGGCGGCATGCAGCGCCGCCGCCTGGAGCTGTCGATGGAGGTCATCGGCGACGGGCCCGATCCCGAATTCGACTCCCTCCAGCTCGAAGGCTTCCTGGAGCAGGCGATTCCTGAGAGCGGGACGGTCGTTCAGCACATGGACATCAACCTGCGCCTCGATGTGCGCGGCTGGTTCGAGGAGCGCGCCCCGCAGGATCCCCGCCTCACCGCCTGGCAGGGCTGGGCGGTCACCGGGAGCCTCGAAGAATACACCGACGGGCGCTGGCAGATCGACGCCACCGTCATGTCCGGCGGCCAGGGCGCCCGCGTCAAGGCTACGCTGGAGGCCGGCTGCCCGGTCGAGCTCAAGGGGCTGGCCGATCTGAGCGGCGAGCAGCTTCAGCTCAACGGGGCAGAGAGCTGCGACGCCTGCGGCGAGATGGGCGACGCGATGGTCTGCGCCCCGTAGCCCTGCAGCGGGTACCGTCTGTATTTATGTGGGCGGTGCTATCGGTCTGGGTGGCAGCCGATCCATAAATGTCTGTACACAGGTGACGAGTTCATCTTTGCAGTTTCTATATTTATAATAGAACCAGCTCCCGTACGGGTCTGCGATCTCCATCATCCCGCCGAACGTCCCGAGCATCTGCACCTTCTCATCGGCCCCGGGGAAGCGCTCCCGGATGGCGCTGGCGTGGCGGATCTCCATCACCAGGATGCGGTCAGCCCACTGGATGTGCTCGTCGGTGAGCGGCGAAGATCGGTGCTTTGTGATGTCTCCGCCCATCTCTTTTGCCGCGCGGATCATGTTGGGGGCGGCCGGTTGATCGGCCATGGCGTGGACCCCGGCTGAGCGGACCTCCACCGCCCAGCAGCGCTCAGCGGCGTACATCCGCGCGATCTCCTCGGCGACAGGGGAGCGGCAGATGTTGGCAGTACACACAAAGAGGAGCCGGTGCGGTGTGACAGGGGGCATCCCGGATCCCTAACCTACCACGACGAGCCGGATGTGCTCCGGGAGCTGGCGCTTGGCCTCCTGGATGAAGCGGCCCCGGAGCGCCTGCCAGAGCAGCGTGCGCTGGGTGGCGCCGATGACGACGGTGTCGCAGCCGCAGGCGTCAGCGGCCTCGGCCACGGCTCCGGCGGCGGAGTGGGAGAGGCCCCACACCGGGACCGGCTCCATGCCCAGCTCCCGGATGACGGCGCAGCCTGCTTCGAGGACGGTGGTGCCCTCGGGGGTGGGGCGGGCGAGCTGGGGGAAGAGGAGCCCCGGCACCTCATCGACATAGACGAGGAAGACGCGCTTCAGGCCGCGCGCGTGGGCGCGATCTGTAGCTTCCTGGAAGATCTTGCGCGTGGCGCCGCGCGAGGCCACGATCACGCCGGGCATCGCGTCGCGCGGGAGGGATCGGGCCTGCTCGATGCTCAGGAACGTCCACTCTGTCGATTCGGAGATGTCGGGCGGCACGAAGCCGGGGATCTTCGCCAGCAGCCGGTTGATCCAGCCGGTATAGGTCCCGTGCGCGATGATCATGCCGATGACGGTGACGGTCCCGCCGAAGGCGGTGGCCATCGGCTTGGCGAACAGGTTGACGACGAACGCCACGATGACCGCCACGCTGGTCAGCACACCGAGGGCGAAGCCCGTACCGCGCTGCCCGTCCTTCCAGCGGAGCAGATCGATCCCGGTGCTGGACAGGACGAACGCGCCGAGCAGCCCGAAGGCGTAGAGGTCGCCGAGCAGCAGCATGTTGCCCTTGACAGCGAGGATGACGAGCGCCGGAACCAGGGTGCAGAGGATGATGGCGCGCCAGGGGGTCTGGTACCTCTGGGAGAGCGCGCCGAGGGACTCCGGGAGGAAGTTTCGGCGCTGGAGCGCGAGCTGGACATGGTAGGCGCCAATAATCGCGGTGTTGGCGGCGAACATCAGCAGCGCGGAGGCGGTGAGCACGACCGCGAGCTTGAGGCCGGCTCCGCCCCAGACCGCCGCCAGCTCAGAGATGAAGCGTTCGCTCTCGGCCTGTTTGAGCGCGGCCTCCAGGGAGAATGTGGAGAAGAACGTGAGCGTGGGGGCGATGAGCAGCACGCTGATGACGACGGCGATCATCCCACGGCGGGGGGTCTCGTTGGTGTCGCGCATGGCGGGGGCGAGCTGCGACATCGACTCCAGCCCGGAGAACGCCAGCCACGCCCCGGCGTAGCCCTTCAGCGCATCGACCGGCGGGAGGGCGGCGAGGTTGCGTCCTTCCTCCAGGAAGCGCGCATAGAACGAGGGCGGAGCGTGCCAAAGGGTCGCACCGATGACCAGCAGATCGACGATCATCGCCGCACAGGCGAGGAACAGACTGACGAACGCGCTCTCTTTGATGCCGATGATGTTCAGCGTACAGAGCAGCCCCAGACAGAGCATCACCGTCGGGACGAGCCCGTCGCCGAGGTGGAGGACGGAGTCGATGTACCAGACACCGCTGGTGGCGGAGATGGCGACGGTGAGGAAGAAGTCCACCAGGATGAGCTGTCCGCCCAGGCAGCCCCACCACGGGCCGAACGCCTCGTGGGCAAGACTCACCACACCGCCACCGCTCGGGAAGCGCCGTGTGACCTCCACTTCCTTGATACACATCAGCACAAACGCCGCCATCGTCGCCGCGACAAAGAAGCCGGCCCTGTCGCCGGTGGTCGCGTAGAGGAGGCCAGGCACGTAGTAGACAGAGGTCCCGATGTCGCAGAAGACAACCGCCCAGACCAGGAACCAGCCAATTCGACCCGCGTTGCGGGACATGCTATCTCCCCTGTCCCGGGGTCATAGCCGTCTATCGGCCTGCGATCAATCCCCTCCTGAGGGTCTATCTTGCATCATCGTCGTGCGTCGCTGCTCGCAGCTCTGGATCGGAGGTTGTGGAGAGATCTCGGTTTTGCCGATCCAGAGCCGAAGATCGTCCCGTTTCTCCCTTCGCTCGTGGTCGCCTGGGCAGACGGGAAGGTCAGCGGCAGCGAGCGGGAGGCGTTGACTGAGCGGGCGGCGGGGCTGCCTGAGGGGCTGCGGATGTGGATGGAGGAGCGCCTCCAGC
>JBEIQZ010000674.1:0-2846 GCA_040376255.1 Alphaproteobacteria bacterium | reverse complement strand
GATCAGCGCAGGAAATTCAGGTTGGTCATGAACGAAACTCATGAGTTTACTTCTGCTTGGCGTAAGGACTCCTCAACGAAGGTGAGCGTCGCCTTGGTTCCATAGGTTCGCGCCATCTCAAGCAGGCGTTCACGGTTCCACCGGCCCATCCGCAGGGTAGCCACCAGGCCCTCGCGCAAGACGCTAAGCCCGACGCCCGCCATGCCGTGGTGCTGGAGCAGATCGACGATGAACCACTCGGCAGTCGGCGTCTCCGGAAAATACACGCGTCGCAGCAGGAAGCGTCTTCGATCTATGATAAATTCTCCAGAGCGGCAGTTGTTATACACGAGTTTGACCGCGAACATCGCCGTCGCCCCGAGGCCGAGCGCGTTCCAGCACGGCGGGCCCGTCACGAGGAAGCGCTCACCGCCGAGAAACGCGCGCAGGAGCTCCTCATCCGGCGCCGGCGTCGGCCCAAAGCGGGTCGGGATCGGCGCATAATAGAGGCCGTGTGCCGCCTCGCGCAGCCTGCCCTCGTCCACCAGGCGCCGTGCGAGCCGCGTCGGGTTGGCGCTCCACTGTCGCAGGTCGCGTGTCCGGTAGGCATGGCCGGGCTGGAGGTCGGGCCGGGCGGCGGTGCTCATGGGGGCCTCGGGAAAAATTCCATCGCAGAAAACATACGGTGCTGGATGCGGGATGGCAAGCCGGCATGAACGGTTGGACGCGTCTGCTCAACCTGTCGGTCAGAGCGGCGCGATCAATGTTTATGCTCTAAAGGTATAGCTTTTGCTGCTTCCGCATGTCATATTCCCAAGGACATTCTTCTGGTTCTCTCCCGGCTGCTGGCATCCCGCTGGCGGTCTACCCCCCTTTTGCCTGCGGCCGGCACCCCGGCTGCATGGAGGACACTGTGACTGCATCTCCTGTCGCGGCCTATGTCTCAGCTCTGGAGGCGGCGGCCGTCCTGGGCGTGTCGCGTGACCTGGTCTACTCCCTGGCGGCCCGTGGCGAGCTGCCCTCGCGGCGGCTGGGGAGGCGTGTGGTAATCCTTCGATCTGCTCTGGAGGTCAGTGGTGGCGAGTCTCAACAATACAAAGCGGAAGAATCCCGCGACAGGAAAAGTGGAGCTCTACTGGAGGATCGAGTGGCGGCTCAGCGGGCGCAAGCTGGGGCGGGCGCTGGGCTTCATGCAGAAGCGGGAGGCGGAGCGGCTGTTCGCGGCCTTCCTCATCGCCGGAGAGGATCAGCCGCCGAAAATCGCGCCCGCCTCGAAGCCCTCGCTGCAGGCGTGGATCGGGGAGCGCTACCTGCCGAGCGTCGCTGAGCGCGGAGCGGCGGAGAAGACCGTGATCAGCGCGAAGACCTCGGCCCGGAACCTTGTGCGGCTGCTGGGGACGCTCCCGCTGGACGGGATCGACCGCGCGGCGGGCGAGCGGTACGTCTCGGCGCGGAAGGAGGAGGGGGCGAAGACGCGGACGATCCAGATCGAGCTGGGGACGCTGACGCAGGCATTGCGGCTGGCGGTCGAGGCGGGGGAGCTGCCGGAGCTGCCGAAGCTCCGCCGCCCGCCGAACACGGACGCGAAGCCCGCCCGGTGGCTGTCGGCGGAGGAGAGCGCGCGGCTGCTGGCGGCGCTGCCGTGGGAGACAGAGCCGGTGTCGGCGCTGGCGATCTACATCGGCCTGGAGCTCGGGATGCGGAGCGGGGAGATCCTGAGCCGCCGCTGGGAGGATGTCCGGTGGGGACAGACGCAGTGCGGGGCGATCCATGTCGGTCCGCGCGTCGACGCGGAGGGCAAGGCGACCTGGCAGACGAAGACGCGGCGGGCGCGGACGGTGCCGCTGACCGGGGCGCTGCTGGAGCGGCTGCGGGCCGAATGGCAGCGGCAGGGCAGCCCGGAGCGCGGCTGGCTGCTGCCGGGGCGGGTGGAGGGGAACCCGCTGCGGACGTTCAAGAAGGGCCTCGCGGTGGCCTGTGCGCGGGCGGGGCTGGCGCCGATCCACCCGCATGCCCTGCGCCACTCCTGGGCGACCCGGATGGCCATCGCGGGGGCGCCGAGGGCGACGACGCAGGCGCTCGGGGGGTGGACCTCGCCGCGCGTGCTGGAGGCGGTGTACCAGCACTCGGTGACGGAGCTGGAGGCGCAGGCGCTCCAGATGGCGAGCGTGCCGGTCGCGGCAGGGGAGGGGAGCCGTCCGCTCCGGCTGGTGCGCGGAGAGGGCCGGTGGTCTTCACGATGAGAGATGATCTCGAATTCCACAGACCGGTCGCCAGATGGCGACCAGTCGCCGGATCGGCGACTGGTTGAGCCTGTCCTGATGTGCCATGTTTGAAGCTACAAGAGACTCAAAGAAATCAGAATTTGTATCAGTATGATTCCGTGAAACAGCCCGGCAGGTGTCAGAAGCACCATCGGGCATGATCAACCATCACCATCAAGGTAGAGCAATGCAGATCAACGCGCACGAAGTACCTCAGCCCTCAGGCTCCAGCAACCTGGTCCCGGTCTCCCGCACCTTCCGCGAGGGAACCATCATCCACGCGCTCCCCTTCGAGGACGAGATCCTGTTCCTCGTGGCAGAGGCGGAGGCTGCTCTCGGCTACCAGATCAAGCAGCTCTCCAACAGCATCAACGAGTGGCTGGAGCAGGGCAGGATGCGCGAGGTGATGCACCTCCGCAAGCTCACCGGGAGCAGCCTCGCGGCGTTCAAGGTGCTGGTGAAGCAGCACTTCCCCGACCTCAAGATCGATGCCCGCACTCCGGCGCTGCTCACACTGACGGAAGCGGGCCTGTACCGGGTGCTGATGCTGTCGGGCAAGCCGGACGCGCTGGCCTTCCAGGACTGGCTGGAGTCCGAGGTGCT